>JAGHUF010000091.1 GCA_018064935.1 Candidatus Merdinaster equi
CCTTCAACTTCCTGATTATCTTTTTTACTCATAATACCCACACCTTTTCATTGTCCTGCAGTTTTTTATGACGCAGGCACTTATTTACCATACTATATTTCTCAAAATAATACATGTCAGATTATATCATATTTTGTCAGATTCTGTCGCCCTTCTCCTCACAATAGCGGCAACGGTATATTTCTTTTTCTGCATCAGCAAGATAGAAGATATGTGGTAACTCCTGCTCAATTGAGGTTATACATCTTGGATTCTTGCACAGATATACATTTTTTATCTCTTTTGGCAGCTGAAGTTCTTTCTTGGATACTATTTCTCCCGCCTTAATTACATTCACTGTGATGTTATGGTCAATAACAGCCAGAACGTCCATATCCAGCATATCTATATCACATTCTACCTTTAGGATATCCTTCTTGCCCATTTTATCGCTCTTTGCGTTTTTAATTATCGCAACCGTGCAATCAAGCTTATCCAATCCTAAATGATAATATAACGAAAGGCTTTTTCCTGCCTGAATATGATCAAGTACAAATCCTTCTTCTATTTTTCCTACATTTAACATTTATACACCTCACATCTGTTATTCATACTATACTGTGATTTCAAGCAGTGTCAGAATAAGTGCCATTCTTACATACACACCATACTGAACCTGTCTGAAATAGGCTGCTCTTGGATCGTTATCAACCTCAACCGAAATCTCATTTACTCTCGGAAGCGGATGAAGAACTAACATATCATCTTTTGCATGCGACATTTTCTCTTTATCAAGGACATAGAAATCTTTTAGTCTTATATAGTCCTCTTCGTTGAAGAATCTTTCCTTCTGCACTCTTGTCATATACAGAAGATCCAGCTTACTTATAGTCTCATCAAGGCTTATGCACTCCTCATAAGACAAGCCCTTCTCTGTAAGCATATCCGTAATATAGTCAGGAACCTTTAGTTCTGGTGGTGAGATAAATACAAAATGGATATTCTCATAGCGCGATAGTGCGTTAATAAGTGAATGTACTGTTCTTCCGAATTTAAGGTCACCACAAAGTCCAATTGTAAAATTATTAAGTCTGCCCTTCAATGAACGAATTGTAAGAAGATCTGTCAGAGTTTGAGTCGGATGCTGATGACCTCCATCGCCCGCGTTAATCACAGGGATTTTGGAATTCTGTGCTGCCACCATTGGCGCACCCTCCTTGGGATGTCTCATCGCACAGATATCGGCAAAGCAAGAAATAACTCTGATTGTGTCAGCAACGCTTTCTCCCTTTGCTGCCGAAGATGAATTAGCATCAGAAAAACCTATTACATTTCCTCCCAGGTTTATCATTGCAGATTCAAATGATAATCTGGTACGTGTACTCGGCTCATAGAAGCATGTTGCAAGTTTTTTTCTTGCACATGCATCCTGGTACTTAACCGGATTCTTCTCAATATCAGCCGCAAGGTCGAATAATTTCTCCAGTTCTTCCACTGTAAAGTCCAGTGGGCTCATCAAATGTCTCATGTATATCTCCCCTTTTCGTCGTCAACTCGTCTCGCCAAACTCATGCTACACTGTAGTAATATTCAGCAAGCTGCCTGCATTTTTGCCTGTAGGCATCGTGTGAATAATAAAATGGCGACTCGCCAAAGCGTGTCGCCTTAATATCAATTAAATAAATGTCAATAAATCTTCCGCTGTTTTTCTCTTTGGAGCTTCAGGGCTTTCATCAGGATAACCAATAGCAATTAATGCTGCAACCTCCTGGCCTTCCGGAAGAGACACTGCTTCAGCCACTTTCTTCTCATCAAAGATTCCCATTATTACAGTTCCAAGTCCCTGCTCATACGCTGCCAGACAAAGTGCCTCAGTTGCAATACCTGCATCAAAACTCTGGAAATGAGTTCCCTTAGAGGTCGAGAATGAACCATCTCTCTCAAATCCACTTCTTCCCGTGATCATTGAAACAACTAAAAGAACTGGTGTCCCCTGAATTATCTTGGTATTTCCAATCCACATAGGAGCTATATCTTCAGCGATTTTATTCTTAACGCTTTCATCAGTAACAGCAATATATCTTGTAACCTGTGTATTCTTCCAGCTTGGTGCAAATGAAGCAGTGGTGACTATCTGTTTAAGCACATCTTCACTAACAGCCTGACTTGTAAACTTACGAATACTTCTTCTTCCCTCAATACACTCTTTTGTATTCATGAAAACGCTTCCTCCCATCTCGAAATACATAAGTCTTTCTCAAAAATCACTAAATCTTGTGTTTTATATCTTCGTCATTCTACCATATAGGCATATCCATTTCAAGCTAAATGCATACACAAACATAGTGAAAATATGCCGAATAAACAACTATTATTCAAAATCTTGAAGGTCCTCTGCCTCAAGCGTGCTGAGCAATTCTTTGCTGACCTGACTCTTATCCAGATTCATTCCAACTATTCTGGTCGCATGATTTGATATTGCATGCTCCATGAAGTTTCTGACATCTCGTGCATTGGCAAAATTGTCAGGCTTATTTGCCACTCTTTTGTCTATTAATTCCTTTGCACGGCAGAGCGCATTCTCTGAGAGCTTGTATTCCTGCTTCTTGCAGTTCATCTTAAGTATCTCCATAAGCTCATCCGCAGAATAGTCAGGGAAATCAATATAATTACTAAAGCGTGATTTAAGCCCAGGATTTGAACACAGGAACTGTTCCATCAGCTCCGTATATCCTGCGACAATAACTACAAACTCCGACCGGTGATCCTCCATAGCTTTTAGAAGCGTATCAACAGCCTCCTGTCCAAAATCGTTTTCTCCCTTGCCAACTGTCAATGTGTAAGCTTCATCTATAAACAGAATTCCCCCCATGGCTTCTTCTATTACTTCAAGAGTCTTAGTCGCGGTCTGACCTACAAAACCCTTGACTAGACCTCCGCGGTCCACCTCTACAAGCTGTCCCTTGGGAAGAACACCAATTGCCTTATATATCTCGCCAAGCATTCTTGCCACGGTAGTCTTACCAGTTCCTGGATTACCGGAGAAAACCATGTGCTTGCTGACATCAGAGGACTTCATTCCATTGGCTTCTCTCATCTTCTGAACTTTAATCAGATTAATGAGCGAATTGACCTGATGCTTAACCTCTGATAACCCTATAAGGCTGTTAAACTCATCTAACAGCTCGTCCAGACCCTTGGCCTTCTCATCCTTCTTAGCCTTTACGTCATTCAGAGATTCATCTGCTGATTTAACTTCCTCACCCTCGGCTATTGGCTGTATCATCTTCTGACTTCCAACGTAGAAAACGCCATAATCCTTAAGGAATTTTTCTATTCTTTCAGTGTATGATGTGAAACGCGAAAGGGTTTCCTTATTTGCATCCTCAACATGCAGTGCCAGAATAGTCTCTCCAAACAGTTTGAAGGTATCATATACAATCATTGCCTTCTGTGATTTGTATATATCAGGAGTAACCTTATGTCCTGCATCAGCTAAAACTGCATATTTGATTGATGACGGAACAATCAGTCCAAACTGGTCATCAACATTCTCGCGATATTTCATCGCTTTAAGATTCTTCGCATCAGCTTTAATCCCAAGATACTTGTCAATAAGAGCAAGCTCTCTCAAATCAATCATCATATCAGCATCTGCAAGATATACTGCGAACTTGAGCAGTTCAAAATGGAAAGTCTCCTTAATTGACATTCCTCCTGGAGTCTCTTTCACAACCCCCGCATCTGACATCATCTTACAGATTGTATCTACAGTCTCAATTAATTCCTTTAAATTCTTCTGAACCATATACTGCTATTTCTCTTTCCCTGCATCTTTCTAGCGATGCATCTCTCAAACCATACTTTAAAAGTGACGGGAACATTTCATTCCCGTCCACTTTAATCAAATTCATAGCTATTGCTGCTGGCCAAATGTAATTACATCGTCCTTAGGTTTCTCGGTTGGAGTAACACTCTGAGCATACAGAACAGGTCCTTCACCTTTATAATCCTTGAAGTATTCCTTCTTAACAACAGCTTTGACCCTAATCCACTGTTGTGGCTTAAGCTCATCTGCTCCCTCATATTTGCATGCGTAACCGATAAAAGCCATATCGTCAGCGCAACAGGTAAGCGCCATTCTTCCCGGCACAAACACTCCATCTGGGAAGTTCTTAGGCTTCATTGCCATCGCATCGAAAACGACCGTCTTACCAATATAACGGTCCATATTATCCATGCTGTCAATGTACCATATTCCGTATCCCTCATTATCCAGTACAAGCTCATCAGATTTAAGGTCGTATGGCAAATCTTCCTCAAACATCTGATTAATCTCGCCGTCCTTGCCCTCAAATACAACCTCTGCTTTTGCATTGACAGCCTTAACATTTCTCTTATAGGAAGCCAGGTCCTCGATTCCATCACAACGATTAAAGATGATAAGCTCCGAGCCCCTAACCTGCTCTGCTACAAGTGACTTCATGTTAGTGTAATACATCGGGAAAGTAGCACCATTGATAATGGTAATCTGCTGCTCCATTTCCCAGCTAGATGGAAGTTCTATCTCCTTAGGGTTCCACATTCCATTAAACTCTATGATAACTCTCTGCGCTTTATGCTTTCTCTCAAGCCAGCTAAGCTTTTCAGGGGTGAAAGATTCCTTGTCTTCGATTATTTCCATGATGGTTTTTGTCTTCTTAAGAAGCTTATCATCATAGCTGTTTTCTCCTTCTTCACACACAATAAGGAGAGTGTTACCACTAGTCTTAAAATATGGCTGAGAAAGTGTAAATGAGATAAACTCAGTTTTTCCACTTTCCAGAAAACCATTAATCATATATACAGGTATCATTTCTATTTATATCCTCTTTAATATATCAGCTTTAATATGTCCTATTAAATACATCCTCTTTAGTGCATCTTCTTATATACTATTATTGCAAATAAATGCTCGTATACTCTCGCACATTCTCTAAAACAATAGGACAACTAAGAACTTATTTTGCAAACAGTTCTTTAAGAGCATCTTCCTTAAGCTTAGAACCGATAACACAGAACTTTCCTGTTACATCAGGACGTCCCTCTCTTACATTGCTCTCCTCCGGAACATAGTCAAAGTAAACCCAACCTTCCCCATCTGATGAAGGAACCATTCCCTTTGCACGAAGAACAAGACCATACTTCTCATCATTTCCAAGTTCAGACAATATCTTCTCGATATCTGCGGCAGAGTACTTAGCAGGCGTCTCAAGTCCCCAGCTTGTAAATACTTCATCCGCATGGTGATGGTGGTGATGATGGTGCTCGTGGTCATGATCATGATGGCAGCTGCACTCTGGGTCATCACACTCTTCTCCATCATGGTGGTGATGATGCTTGTGATCATGGTCATGGTGGCAGCACTCGTGATCGTCATCATCGTCATGGTGATGGTGATGGTGACAGCTGCACTCTGGGTCATCACATTCTTCATCATCATGGTGATGTGAATGCTTTTCCATAATTTCAGCAAGCAGCTCATTTTTAAGATCACTACTTCCATCCATCGCGCTGATTATGTCATCTCCGGTAATCTGATCCCAGTCTGTTGTAATAATTGTAGCCTTCTCATTATGCTCTCTTATAAGTGCAACAGCCTCCTGAATCTTAGCCATATCCATCTTGCCTGTACGTGACAGAACAATTGTTCCAGCATGCTCAATCTGATTAATAAAGAACTCGCCAAAGTTCTTAATATACATTTTGGCTTTTGATGCATCAACAACAGCTACTGCACTGTTTAAAACAACATCATCGCCCATATCAACATTCTGAACAGCACGAATAACGTCAGAAAGCTTACCAACACCTGATGGCTCAATGAGCACTCTCTCCGGTGTATATTTTGTGAGCACTTCCTTGAGAGACTCACCAAAATCTCCAACAAGAGAACAGCATATACATCCAGAGTTCATCTCCTTGATCTCAATTCCTGCTTCCTTAAGGAAGCCGCCGTCTACACCAATCTCTCCGAATTCATTCTCTATAAGCACTACTTTTTCCCCTGAAAGCGATTCCTTCAGAAGTTTTTTAATCAATGTTGTTTTACCAGCTCCAAGAAAGCCTGAGAAAACATCAATTTTTGTCATTTTTATTGCCTTGCCTTTCTATCTTTATTTATCATAATAAAAACGAGTAGGCCGGTAAGCCGGGTTATGTCGTTGGATGATCATCTATCTAGAATTGCCGTTACCGACAATCTCAAGCGACCTACCTGGGAGCAGATCGGGCAGATCTATTGCTCCCCCGCGCCCGCAGGCGCTTATTTGGCCTTGCTTCGGATGGGGTTTACACATGCCCCATCTGTTACCAGATGGGCGGTAGTCTCTTACACTGCCATTTCACCCTTACCGGGAAACCCGGCGGTTTAATTTCTGTTGCACTTTCCTGGGAGTCACCTCCACCGGACGTTATCCGGCATCCTGCCCTCTGAAGCCCGGACTTTCCTCACCCATACCCTTACGATATGGCCGCGATCATCTGGCCTACTCATATTTATTCTATTTTTTACGTACGCACTATGTTATGCAAACTTATAATTATCAAGACATAATCAAATCGAAACCAACGAAGGAACGCTCTCGATATTGTTTATTGCACAACTTCATTCTAGCATCTATACAGGGAATACACTTCCACCAACAAACTCACGAACTAGTGAATTATTAGGAAGGTGTTCACTTGTTATTCCAAGGAAATAATCGAGGAACTTAAGTAACCTGTTTGCTTCATCATACTCAGGTTCATCTGGTTCAATTCCAAATAGGAGTGGTTCAGCAAACTGCTTAAGAACTGACAACTCATAAATAAGTGCAGAATTAAACATTACATCCGCTGTTTCCTGGAATGGGAAAATATTCTCTTCCTCACCTTTTCTTACAGATCTCCACATACTGAGTGTTCTCTTTGCAGACGCTCCACGTGTTCTGAAGTCTCTAACCATTCTTCTAAGAAGTCTTACATCTGTTGTAGGAATTCTGTTATGGTTATCAATGTTAAGTGTAGTAAGCGCACTGATATAGATCTTATATTTAGAGTCCTTAGGAAGCGTATAAGACAACTTATCATTAAGACAGTGAATTCCTTCAATAACCAGAATATCATCCGGACCTAGCTGCTTGAAATTACCCTTATACTCTTTTCTTCCTGCCTTGAAATTGAAGGTCGGAAGTTCCACCCTTTCGCCTCGTAGCAGCGCGGTCATCTGATCATTAAACAGCTTAATATCTATTGCCTCAAGGCATTCGAAATTGTAATTACCATCTGCATCCTTAGGCGTCTGCTCTCTGTCAACAAAATAGTCATCGCAGGCAATTGGATGTGGATTAAGACCAAGCGTTCTTAGCTCAATTGACAATCTGTGTGAGAATGATGTTTTACCAGATGAAGAAGGACCGGCTATCATAACAAATTTCACATTTCCTCTGTCAACGATTTCTCTGGCAATTTCTCCAATTCTTCGCTCCTGCTGAGCTTCCTGAACCATTATAAGATCCGATATTGCTCCGTGGCAGATATGGTCATTCAAATCTCCAACATTATCAATTCCAAACTGGTTAGACCACTTTGTTGAATCTACCAGAGCCTGATACAGATTCTCCTTAAGTTCAAAGTCTGGCATCTTCTTTGGATCAGTCTTCCTTGGAAGATTAACAATGAAACCGTTGTCCTGTCTTATAAGCTCATATCTCTGCAAATATCCAGTCGATGGAAGCATGTAGCCATAGAAATAATCCTTATAGCCATCGAGCTCATACACATTTACAGTACTGCTTCTTCTGTATCTGAACAGATTATACTTATCATCCATTCCATTGCTCTTGAATATTTCTCTCGCCACAGCCGTTGGATAAGAAGTTTTGGTAATCGGCAGGTTAGCCAATACCATCTCGTCCATTCTTCTTCTAACAGCAAAAGTCAGTGAGCTTGATACTTCTGCTCCTTTGACTGAAACATATAAACCGCTTCCAACAGTAAATTCTACTTTGAGTGAAGCATTAACATCCTCTCCAAAAACATCCTTTGCCGCTTTGACAAGCAACAGGATTATCGATCTGGCATATGCCTTATGTCCAGCTGAATCCCTAAAGGTCACAAAAGAAATCTGTGCATCACCTGTAACCTTTTTAATCAGTTCGCACATCTTGCCATTTACCTTTACAAGAGCAATTTCATCATTGAATTCTTTCTGGTACTCGCTTGCAATTGCCTCAAAACTTGTTCCAACAGGATATTCTTTCGTTACCTCTCCAATAGTAATTCTTGCCATCTCTCCCATAGACTGTCCCCCTTAAATAATGCTAAACGGTATCTCCTGTTTAGCCATTTCAACAACAACGCTACGCATCTCTCTAATAAAGAAATCTTTCATATATGGAACAAAAATCTGTTCTATTCCAAAATGTCCGGCATCAATAACATTTATCCCCATTTCAACTGCATCGATTCCAGCATGATGAGAAATATCACCCGTGAGATATACGTCAGCACCAACTTCCTTAGCCAATGCCACCTCGTCTCTCCCTGAACCAGGCAAAACAGCCATTCTCTCTACATCCTGAAGTAAATCGCCATATACAACAACCTGGGGAAGCTTAAACACCTCTTTGACGTACTCCGCACATTCGCGAAGTGTCATTATATGAGGAAGTCTTCCATATCGTCCAAGACCCTCATGGACGCCTTCTTCATTGCTGGTGATTTCCAGAACCTCTCTCCCTTTTAGATTGAGTTCATCTGCTGCAGCATCTGCCATTCCCATAACATCAAAATTCGTATGCATAGCAACTAGGCATATATCGTTTTGAATCAGCTTAATTATTCTCTTTCCCACATAATCATCCTGACAGATTTTCTTAGTTCCCTTAAAAATGAGCGGGTGGTGTGTCAAAATCATATCCGCATTCATCTTAACCGCCTGTTCAATCACTTCAGAAGTTGCATCCAAAGCAATACAGACCTTATTAACTTCTTTATCGCGTCGTCCAATTAATAGTCCAACATTATCCCAGGATAACGCATATGATTCAGGAGATAACTCTTCCAATTTAGAAATTATATCGCCACATCTCATAATAATATCCACGCCCTTTCATATACCAGCAGACTAGCTATCCAAATCACAAAAATATCTGCCTGCGCTATTTTTCAAGAATCTCATCAATAAGCCCTATTGCCTCTTCAATCTCTTTCAATCTTGCACTAATTGTTTCAGTTTGGGCTTCCTTTTGCAAATTGGCTAGTATCTTTCTATTGATTTCTCTTTCTCTACAGAGCCAGTTAATCAATTCAATAGGTTTTCTCCTAAGTAGTATTGGTCCACAAAGAAGTTCCTTCTGATTCAGTTCATATGGTTTTCCCTTCGACACTCTCACCATAGGGTAATATTTACCCTCTTCAAAAATGAGATTCTCATCTTCGATGACAAATCCATTTTCAGCCAGAAAAGTTCTAAAATAAACCAGCTCAGATTGCGGCTGCAAAACCATAAACTTAAGCTCTTGCACCAACTCCCATGAATTCTCAAGTATTTGTATTATCAGCTTACCGCCCATTCCAGCACAGATGATACCATCTGTCTCACCTGCTTTAAGCTGTTTCATACCATCCGAAAGCCTTGTCTCAATAGCTGTTCTTTCTCTATCACCAGTTAGGTATTTCCGAATATTCTCTTTGGCCATCATGAGTGGACCTTCTCTCAAATCCATAGCAATCACATGTTCCGCGACCCTTCTTTTAATCAGGTCAATCGAAATATATCCATGATCACATCCAATATCCGCAACACATCCACATGATGGTACTAGTTCGGATACGGCCTTCAGTCTATTAGACATGAGAGAATTCAATATACCAGTATTCATGTCCATCCCTTAACTCGCATTATTCAAGATAATCTCTGAGCTTGCGACTTCTTGAGGGATGGCGTAGCTTACGGAGTGCTTTCGCTTCAATCTGACGAATACGCTCACGAGTTACGTTGAACTCCTTACCAACCTCTTCAAGTGTTCTGGCTCTTCCATCATCCAAACCAAAACGAAGTCTTAGTACCTTCTGTTCTCTCTCTGTGAGAGTATCAAGAACCTCAGTAAGCTGCTCCTTAAGAAGCGAGAAAGCAGCTGCATCAGCAGGAACTGGCATATTATCATCCGGAATGAAATCTCCAAGATGTGAATCTTCCTCTTCGCCAATAGGAGTCTCCAGTGAAACAGGTTCCTGAGATATCTTAAGAATATCTCTTACCCTTTCCTCTGGTAATTTCATTTCTGCAGCAATCTCTTCTGGGGTGGGTTCACGCCCCAGTTCCTGAAGCAACTGTCTGCTGACTCTGATAAGTTTATTAATAGTTTCAACCATATGAACAGGAATACGAATTGTTCTGGCCTGATCAGCAATGGCTCTGGTAATTGCCTGACGAATCCACCAGGTTGCATATGTAGAGAACTTATATCCCTTGCTATAATCGAACTTTTCTACAGCCTTGATAAGACCCAGATTTCCCTCCTGAATCAGATCCAGGAATAACATTCCACGTCCAACATATCTCTTTGCAATAGAAACAACCAGACGAAGATTGGCTTCAGCAAGCTTCTTCTTAGCTTCCTCTCCATCCTCAATCTGCTGTTTTGCCTCTTCAATGGCATCAGCCAATTTGGTTTTATCTGCCTTTTTCTTGGCATTCTCCAGCTGCTCTTCCATTTCTGGTAATTCAGCCTGTGCCTTCGCGCCCAATTCCATCGCTTTGGCAAGAACAATTTCTTCATCTGCTGACAGAAGCGGAACCTTACCGATTTCCTTTAAATACATTCTTACAGGATCTTCAACACTGACACCGTCAGGCACCGACAAATCAATATTCTCAAGGTCAACCTCTTCTTCCTCACTGATATTGATTTCTTCGTCTGCAGGAATATCGATATCCATATCAATGTCCATATCGATTTCCATCTCAATCTCTTCTTCTGGTTCTGCTGAACGAATAATATCTATTCCACTCTGCTCAATAATCTCAATCACTTTATCATACTGATCTTCCTCGAGATTAAGTTCTGAAAAGCACTCTATTATTTCCTGATAATCCAGAATGTTTTTCTTTTTCTTGGCAGTCTCAAGAAGATTGGCTATCTTCTCTTCATATAATGCCTGCATTGCTTCATCCATTTTGTAAAACCTCTTTTCTTTCTATCTTAATTAAGTAGGATTGTAATCTTTTTAAATGCCTCAAGCTGTTTCTTCTTCTCTATCAGCTGCTGCATTTTCGTTATGTCAGTTCCGTTCTCTTCTCTATATTTCTCAAAGCTAAACTCCTTGATTTTATATAGAATATCCTTAATTGCCTGCTGCTTCTCCTGAGTTGTGTTTATTTCAGGAAGCGTTGTTGAGAACAGGCTTGTTACTTCTTTTTGTTCTTCCTCGTCTTCAAATCTGGAGATTATCGCAGCAGGATTCCAGCGTCCATTCTCCAAATCATCTATCACATATTCAGCCGTCTTCCTGTAGACTGGATTACTAAAGTCATCTATATCTACATATCGCTTAATTTTCACCCAAATATCCGGTTCATCAACAAGCCATGTAACAAGAAGTCTCTGCTCATGTAATGAAGGATCTTCTGCTTTCTTGCGAACCGTTGTCTCCTTCGGCGCTACATACGGATCCTGACCTGCAAGCTTGGCGGACATCTCATTGACCTTTGTCTTCAGAATCGTGCTATTTATTGCAAAGCGTTCACTGATTGCTGAAATATAATTGTCTCTTTCAAGCTCATCGGTAAGTGAACATAGAATAGTCACAACTTCTTTCTGGAATTCGGTTCTTGAATCTGGATCATCCATATCATGACGTTCCTGCGATACTCGAACCTGGAAGAAAATTCCATTTTCAGCATTGCGAAGACGTTCCTCAAAGCTTTCAGCACCCTTTGCTTTGATAAACTCATCCGGGTCCTTATACGGACTTAGGTTAAGTACCTTAGCAGATATTCCAGCTGCCTTCAGAATCGGTATCGCACGAAGTGCCGCCTTTACTCCGGCCTCATCCGAATCATAGCTTAGAATAACCTGATTGGTATATCGTTTTAGAAGCGATGCCTGACCGGAGGTAAGCGCTGTTCCAAGCGAAGCAACCGCCTGCGTAAAGCCTGCTTGATGCATTGATATAACATCCATGTAGCCTTCACACAATACTATATGGTCCCTCTTTGCTGTCCTTGCAATATTAAGTGCATACAGGTTTCTTCCCTTATCGAAAATCGGTGTTTCCGGTGAATTAAGGTACTTCGGTTTTCCGTCACCCATGACTCGACCACCAAATCCAATAACACGGTGATTTATGTCCATTATCGGGAACATTACTCTATTCCAGAACTTGTCGTACATTCCTCTTTTTTCTTCAAAAGAAACAAGCCCTGATTCCTGAATTAGCTGGTCTGAATAGCCCTCTTTTTTCAGGTACGAAACCATCTCGTTGTTATGTATTCCTGCGAATCCCAGACCAAAGCTCTTCATTGTCTCGTCCGAGAGTTCTCTTCCTTTTAGGTACTTAAGTCCAACCTCGCCAGATGGTGATCGAAGCATCTTGTAATAATACGTTGCAGCAAGCTTATTGATTTCAAGTAGCTTCTGCTTCTTACTCTCTCGGCTCTTGTAGCCCGGATCCTCTGATGCTTCTGGAAGAGCTATTCCAGCCTTATCGGCCAAGAATTTCACTGCTTCAGGAAAAGTATAATTTTCATATTCTTTTATAAATGTAAAAACGTTTCCACCCGCGCCGCAGGCAAAACATTTATATATCTGTTTTGGAAGCGATACATAAAAGGAAGGACTTTTATCATTATGAAAAGGACAAAGCCCCACATAATTACTTCCCTGTCTTTTGAGTCTTACATAGCCGGATATAATATCCACTATGTCATTTCTGGATCTTACTTCCTCGACAAGTTCTTCCGGATAGTACATTCTATGTCCTCTATTTTTTGCCTATTACTAACCTTGCACAGGCAATCAATTATCCCAAATCATCCGCCGTAATAGTGTATTCTAATAATGCCAGCTCTTAGGAATAAATATCTCTTCAAAAGTAGACATCGCAAAATGGTCTGTCATCGCTGCAACATAATCGCATACAATTTTCTCTCTGTACTCTCCCTTTTTCTCAAGTTCAAGCAGATAATCCGGAAGCTTATCTATATGCTGAAGGTAATATTTATATAGATTCTCAATCATTTCTTCAGCCTTACCTTCCTCCCCTTTTGCTAGTGGATTCTGGTATACCCTTCGGAACATAAAACGTCTAAGCTCCGTCATTGCTTCCTCGGTTTCTGGAGACATGCATATATCATTTTTACCCAGACTATTTGTAACGATATCATGAATAAAATGGTCTAATCTGTCTCCACAGGTTGCACCAAGAATTTCTCTAATGCCAGCAGGAACATCCTCCTCAGTCAGAATACCAGCTCTGATTGCATCATCCATGTCATGATGAATATATGCAATTTTATCCGAGAACCTAACCACTCTTCCTTCAAGAGTTGAGGGCATGGATTCCATCTGATGGTTAACTATCCCATCTCTTACTTCCCATGTGAGATTCAGTCCCTGGCCGTCTTTCTCAAGCACTTCAACCATACGAAGACTTTGTTCGTTATGCTTAAATCCAAGTGGACAGATACTGTCAAGCGCTCTCTCACCAGCATGTCCAAAAGGAGTATGTCCAAGGTCATGTCCAAGTGCAATTGCTTCCACCAGCTCCTCGTTGAGCCTAAGTGATTTTGCAATTGTTCTGGCATTCTGCGATACCTCAAGTGTATGCGTCAGTCTGGTTCTGTAATGGTCACCATCTGGCGCCAGAAATACCTGAGTCTTATCTTTGAGTCTTCTAAAAGATTTACTGTGAAGAATTCGGTCTCTGTCTCTCTGAAAAACAGTGCGAATATCACATTCATCCTCACTGACTTCTCTTCCCTTGCTATTCGCAGAAAGTGTCGCAAACTCGCTTAAATTTTTCTTCTCATCGGCCTCTAGCCGTTCCTTAATAGTCATCTCTTTATCCCACAGGTAAACACTACCATTATTATTATTCTGCCAGCCTTTGCTTTTTCCTTTTTTTTATCTTTATTTTTTATCCAGTTTTTATCCGCATAATTCTGCGTAAAAAAAGGGCATCCAGTCGGATGCCCTTTCACTCAATACTGGTATTATTAATTTTTCTATTAGATAAGAGGATACTTATCCGTCAGTTTCTTAACAATAGCACGTGCATCATTCACTGCTGCCTCTCCACCCTTAACTACAAGCGCAATAGCTTCAGCAATATCATTCATATCTTCCTCAACCATACCTCTTGAGGTTACAGCTGGTGTACCAAGACGAACACCACTTGTAACAAATGGAGTCTGAGGATCGTTAGGAATTGTATTCTTATTTGCTGTGATATGTGCCTCATCAAGAAGCTTCTCTACGGCCTTTCCTGTAAGTCCAAGAGGCGAAAGATCAAGAAGCATCAGATGGTTATCAGTTCCTCCTGAAACAATTGATAATCCTCTATCGAGAAGACCCTTACAGAGAGCCTGTGCATTCTTAACAATCTGCTGCTGATATTCCTTAAACTCAGGAGTAAGTGCTTCCTTGAAGCAAACAGCCTTTGCTGCGATGACATGCATAAGTGGTCCACCCTGAATTCCAGGGAAGATTGACTTATTGAAATTGAATCTGTCTGCCTCAGCCTGATTGCACATAATCATACCACCACGAGGTCCGCGGAGAGTCTTATGTGTAGTTGTTGTAACAACATGTGCATAAGGGAATGGACTTGGATGAAGACCTGCTGCCACAAGACCTGCAATGTGTGCAATATCAACCATGAGAATTGCACCAACTTCATCACAGATTTCACGGAACTTCTTGAAATCGATAGTTCTAGCATATGCTGACGCACCTGCAACAATCATCTTAGGCTTGCACTCGAGTGCAATACGACGAACTTCATCATAATCAATAAAGCCCTGATCATTTACACCATAATGTACACAGTTAAAATATTTACCACTCATATTAACCGGTGAACCGTGTGACAGGTGACCGCCATGATCAAGGTTCATACCCATAAATGTGTCACCTGGCTCAAGTACAGCGAAAAATACAGCCATATTAGCCTGTGCACCTGAATGTGGCTGTACATTTACATAGTCACATCCGAATACTTTCTTTGCTCTATCTCTAGCCAAATCCTCTACTACGTCGACACATCCGCATCCACCGTAATAACGCTTGCCAGGATATCCTTCTGCATATTTATTAGTAAGTGGGCTTCCCATTGCAGCCATAACAGCCTTAGACACCCAGTTCTCAGATGCAATAAGCTCAATGTGCTCATTCTGTCTGTTCTGCTCTGCAACAATCGCATCTGCGATTTCGGGATCAACCTTCTTAATCTCATCAAATGAATACATTCTTTTTTCCTCCTGGAATAGTTCTATAAACACTAAAGGGTATTATAGCATACACTTTTT
>JAGHUF010000095.1 GCA_018064935.1 Candidatus Merdinaster equi
GGGACATGCAGTGAAAGTAGTGAACAGATTAGAAGCAGAATCATGGGGGCTAGAGAGAGGCAGAAGGATAGATATCAGGGAACGGCAATACGATTTAACGCAGATCTTACTGCAAGTGATATTGAGAAATATTGTCATCTTGGGGCTAAAGAAGAACATTATATTGAGCAAATATTCAGGTCCCTTGAGCTGAGCGCAAGGTCGTATCACCGTATTTTGCGTTTGTCCAGAACAATTGCTGACCTGGATGGCAGTGACAATATTCAGGAAAAACACATTAGCGAAGCTGTTGGTTACAAGATGGCAGAAAGATTATGGGATGGACTTGAGGAAATGTAAAAATAGAGATAAAGCGAAAAGGGATTAATATGACAGAAAAGACTAAATATTCAGTGTGGATGGATCATGTTCCAGAGCTTGGTATTAGGAGCATAACGAAAATGTTGTTTCTATACGAGGATCCACAGAGCATATATGAACTTGATGAAAATGAATTTGAATATCTGATTGAGAATGCGGTTATATCGCGGAGACAGGTTAAGAATTTCCTGACTTTTAGGGAGAAAGTTACACCTAAGGATCTTATAGAACGAATAGAGGGAAAAGGGGTTACATGCGTTAGTAAATATGATGACGAATACCCTCAGATGCTACATAAGATACAGATTCCACCAGTTAATCTGTATGTAATGGGAAGTTTGCCGTGTGAATTCAAACCCTCAGTAGGAATTGTCGGTGCAAGATTATGTTCGGATTATGGACGGTTAGTTGCGAGAAGGTATGGAGAGCACATGGCACTGGAGGGGATTCAGGTAATAAGTGGACTGGCAATGGGAGTGGATGGAATTGCTCAAAAAGCAACCATAGAAGCAGGTGGAACCTCATATGGAATTCTAGGCTGTGGCGTTGACTATTGCTACCCGCCAGAGAATCAAAAATTATACGAAATGATAATTGAGAATGGCGGGATTATATCAGAATATCCACCTGGTGTACCGCCGAGGAGTGGACTTTTTCCACTGCGAAACAGGATAATCAGTGGATTGTCAGATGCACTTTTGGTGGTAGAGGCAAGAGAAAAAAGCGGAACACTGATTACGGTTGACAGAGCGCTCGAGCAAGGGAAAGAAGTGTTTGCGATTCCGGGAAAAGTGATAGACAGATTATCGTCTGGGTGCAACAGGCTTATATCTCAGGGAGCCACAATTGCTCTTTCACCAAACGAAGTGACAGAAAAAATATGGGAGCTATACCGAGTAAGAGAGTTGGCAAGTGGTGGAGACATAAAAAATCGTGCGAATACAAAAGAAGTTGGAAGTGTAGAAGTTGGAAATGTAGAAGTTGGAAGTGTAGAAGTTGGAAGTGTAGAAGCTGGAAATGTAGAAGTTGGAAATGTGGAATGTGATGTAGAACATAAAGCAAGAACTATCGATAGCACATTAGAAGAAAAAAATATCACTATGCTACATAATGCGTCGCCATTGGAAAATGCAATCTATGGTGTCCTGGATATAAATCCCAAAACCCCAGAAGAAATAAAACAAACATTGGAAGCAGGTGGCAATGATATAGAAATAACGCTGTTGTACCAGATGTTAATGAAACTCAAGCTGAAAGGAGTAGTAACTGCTGTTGGAGTTAGGTATGCAAGGAAATTCTAATGAGATGCTATCTACGAGTTTGCTTATTCTATAATGAAAGTCTATAATGAAAGGAGAATGCTGTATGCTAGGAGGATTAGCTATGGACGTTACAATTCCAGTTGTTGAAATGCCTGAATTATTAGAAGAATTGGATAAAGGTATTGCTGATATGGAAAGTGGTTGTGTTACTCCTCACGAAGACACAATGAAAATTTTGATACAGCAGTATAACGATTATATATCACATAATTCTTGAAACCGATGAAGCTATTAAGGATATATACCATATTTCATGCGAAGCCTATGATTTTACAAAAGATAAGGAATCGGGTTTAATATTCCTTAGATTATATGATGCAACGACAGAAAATATGGCAATATTCCCAGACGGATTTAGTTCTACAACTATAGAATATCGTGGTTATGTGATTCGTATACTTCCTTTTGGAAACTACAACTTATTTTATATAGTTGATGATAAAAGTAGAAGAATCTATATACTACGAGTTCTTTATCAAAAGCAGAATTGGCAGCGAATTTTAAGAGTTGACGATACTTATCACATTCATGGCAGAAAAATCAATAAGAAATGAGTAATTTTTTATTTGACCTCATATAAAAAATGTTGTATATTCAATCCCGTTATTACAAAAAAAGAGGTCGCATAGAACAAATATGGCAAAATACCTGGTTATACTTGAGTCACCTGCAAAGGTAAAAACTGTAAAGAAGTTCCTTGGTTCCAACTATGAGGTTGTAGCGAGCAATGGTCATGTACGTGACCTTCCTAAGAGCAGTCTTGGTATTGGACCGGAGACGAATTATGAACCTAAATATATAACAATTCGTGGCAAGGGAGATATTCTTGCGTCTATTCGCAAAGAGGTTAAGAAGGCAGAGAAAATCTATCTTGCAACTGACCCTGACCGCGAAGGCGAGGCTATTTCATGGCACCTTATTGCGGCACTTAAGCTAGAGGATAAGAAGGTTTATCGAATCACTTTCAACGAGATTACCAAGAACGCGGTGAAAGAGGCGTTTAAGAATCCTCGTGAAATTGACATGGATATGGTTGATGCACAGCAGGCACGAAGATGTCTTGACAGAATGGTTGGTTATCGTATTTCTCCACTTTTGTGGTCTAAGGTGAAAAGAGGACTTTCTGCGGGACGTGTTCAGTCTGTTGCTCTTAGAATTGTCGCAGACCGTGAAGAAGAAATCGCGGCTTTTACTCCAGAAGAGTACTGGACAATGGACGCTGTTCTTAATTTGAAGGATTCAAAAGCACCGCTTGTGGCACATTTCCACGGCGATAAGAACGGCAAAATTGATATTAAGACCAAAGAGCAGGCAGACCAGATTCATAAGGCTGTAGAAGAAGCTGAATATCATATAAATGAGATTAAGAAGGGCGAGCGCACCAAGAAATCGCCACTTCCTTTTACAACATCTACACTTCAGCAGGAAGCTAGTAAGGCACTCAATTTTTCTACCCAGAAAACTATGCGTATAGCGCAGCAGTTGTATGAAGGCGTTGATATAAAGGGCCAGGGAACAACTGGTCTTATTACCTATCTTCGTACAGATTCAACAAGAATCTCAGAAGAAGCTGTTGCTATGTCCAAAGAATATATAATTAAGGAATATGGTGAGGAATATCTTGGCACTCACAATGCAGAGACAACCAAGAAGAATGCTGGCAAGATTCAGGATGCGCATGAGGCTATAAGACCGACAAGCCTTGAACTTGAACCACAGAAAGTAAGGGATTCACTGTCAAGAGATCAGCTGCGCTTATATCAGCTCATATTCAAGAGATTTTTGGCAAGCCGTATGGCACCGGCAAAATATGAAACTACAAGCGTCAAAATTGAGGCGGCTGGGTACTACTTCACTTTATCAGCAAGCAAACTCACCTTTGACGGTTTCATGAGCGTGTATGTTGAAGCTGATGACGAAGAAGAGAGTAAAGCATTAACTAAGAGTCTGACCAAAGATAGTGTTCTCAAACTTGACCATGTCAGTGAGGAACAGCATTTTACGCAGCCTCCGGCTCATTATACAGAAGCTTCTCTAGTCCGCGCTATGGAAGAGTTGGGAATAGGTCGTCCAAGTACATATGCACCAACGATTACGACAATCATGGGGCGTCACTATATTCTGAAAGAGAATAAGAGCCTGTTCGTGACTGATTTAGGAGAAGCTGTTAACAAGATTATGAAGGATGAATTCCCTTCAATAGTTGATGTTAACTTTACTGCTAATATGGAAGCACTCCTTGATGGTATTGAAGAGGGAAGCGTTGGTTGGAAAACAGTAATTGAGAACTTCTACCCCGATCTTGACGAGGCAGTTAAGCAGGCTGAAAAAGAGCTTGAGCATGTTACAATTGCTGATGAAGTTTCTGATGAGATATGTGACTCATGTGGAAGAAATATGGTTATTAAATATGGCCCACATGGTAAGTTTTTGGCATGTCCTGGTTTCCCGGAATGTAGAAGCACCAAGCCATATTACGAGAAGATTGGCGTCATGTGTCCTAAGTGTGGTCAGGAAATTGTAGTTAAGAAGACCAGAAAGGGACGTAGATATTACGGCTGTCTTGGCAATCCCGAATGTGACTATATGGTATGGCAGAAGCCGCAGGCAGATGAGAAAGGTGTTGCTATTATAAAAATAGAGACTGAGGCAGCTCCGGAAGCGTAGTTGATATATCAATGCTTAAAACGGAATGCCTTAAAAAATGAATTGTTTTATCGATGGCAATGCAGAGCGTTCAACTTGGTTGAACGCTTTTTTTTATGAATCAAGAAAGAATTTATTTAGAGATAATAAGAGGTATTTCTTAAAAAATCTGCCAAAATCTAAAAATAATATTAAAAAATTTGAAACTTTGCGAACAGTCATAACGTCTTATTTATGGTAGGCATAGGTGTACCCTTATATAAGGATAGAATATTATATGAGTTTGGTTGATCTTCTTGACAAAACGAGAAAGCTTGAGAGGCTTTTGCATAACAACACGAACAGTAAAATTGTATTCAATGATATTTGCAGAGTGATGGTAGATACACTGGATTCCAATGTGCTTGTTTTGAGCCGTAAAGGAAAAATCCTTGGCACTGCAAATTCCAAGAAGTGTACCGCTTTGGAAACTCTAAATGGTGTGCGAGTAGGCCATATGGTCGAGAGTAAATTCAATGAAAGGCTCCTCGGAATTCTATCTACAAAGGAAAACGTGAATCTTGAAACACTGGGATTTGACTCGGCAGAGTCAAAGAAGCATAAAGGCATTGTTGTGCCTATTGATATTGCCGGTGAAAGGCTGGGTACATTATTTCTGTATAAAGACGATGGCGAATACAGCATCTCGGATATAATCTTGTGTGAATACGGAACGACCGTAGTTGGACTTGAGATGATTCGCTCTGAGAATGAGGAAACCGCAGAAGAGAACCGAAAGATTTCGGATATTAAATCCGCCATGGGAACCTTGTCAGGGACTGAAAAAGAAGCAATTATCCATGTGTTCGACGAACTTGAGGGTTCAGAGGGAATTCTTGTCGCAAGTAGAATTGCTGACAAGGAAGGAATAACCAGATCAGTTATAGTTAATGCGCTTAGAAAAATCGAAAGTGCGGGAATAGTTGAGACAAAATCTTCAGGAATGAAGGGAACATATATTAAAATTTTGAATGACTACGTCTATGATGAAGTGGAGAAAATGAAGAATTCACTATAAAAAGTGGACGTATTTGTCAAAAAGGTAGTAGTTTTTAACAAAAAAATATACACAAGTGGCATTCTCTGTGGTAAAATAACATAGATATTTTATACATATACAAGATTGTCGAGATAGAATATGGATTTCAGAAGAAAAAAGAAAAGAATTGGTGATTTATTAGTTGAAGCTAAATTGCTTACTGCAACGCAGAGAGATGAAGCGATTGCAAGTAAGCCACAGGGTAAACTCCTTGGAGAGTATCTTGTGGAAATTGGCCGAATTACAGAAGAGCAGCTTGCTGAGGCGCTGAGTAATCAGCTCGGTTATGAGCTTGTTGATTTGTCGAATGTATCTGTAGATGATAAAGCTGTTGATATATTCAAGGATAACAGTAAGCTCCTCAAAGATAAGAGAATGCTTCCTTACGGATTCACCTCGAATGGATCGATTCTTCTTGCGATGGCTGATCCGCTTGATATGGATGCGCAGGATGACGTAGCACTTGTATCAAACTGTAGAGTAGAAGTACGTGTTGCTACTGCTAGAGGAATCTTACTTGAGTTCGAGAAGCACTTTGGTAGAAACGAAGTTGCTAACGCGCTTGATCAGTACGCAAAAGAGAAGAACTTGGGTCAGACCGTGGACGAAGAGGCTGAAGCAGAAGTAAACAGCTCGCCTATCGTTGCAATGGTTCGAGACATGATTGAGAATGCAGTTCGTCAGAGAGCATCCGATATTCATGTAGAGCCTATGGATTCTTGCCTCAGAGTACGATATAGAATTGATGGTGAGTTGTACGAGAGAGGTCGCTATAACATTAATGTACAGAATGCCGTATCAGCCCGTATCAAGATTATCGGTGGTATGGATATATCTGAGAAGCGTAAGCCTCAGGACGGACGTATCACTCAGTTCGTAGATAGAGTAGAGTATGATATCCGTGTATCGGTTCTTCCTACTGTATACGGCGAGAAGATAGTTATGAGACTTGCTGCTAAGATGGCACTTACCAGAAACAAGAGCCAGCTTGGTCTTAGCGAAAAAGAAACAGCAGTGTTTGACAACATCCTGGCACATCCTAATGGAATCGTGCTGGTTACAGGACCTACCGGATCTGGTAAGTCAACAACACTGTATACTGCATTATCAGAACTCAACCGTGAAGGCGTTAATATCGTAACAGTCGAAGACCCTGTCGAGGCTAATATTGATGGTATTAACCAGATTCACGTTAACCCGAAGGCAAACTTAACCTTCGCATCTGCACTTCGTTCAATCCTTCGTCAGGACCCTGATATCATCATGATCGGTGAGATTCGAGACGAGGAGACAGCGAGAATAGCGGTTCAGGCATCAATCACAGGACACTTGGTTGTATCTACACTGCATACCAACTCTACAGCGTCTACTGTAACCCGTTTGGAAGACATGGGAATTGAGCCTTATCTGATATCGGATTCAGTTATCGGTATCATTGCACAGCGTCTTGTTCGTAGACTTTGTCCAGAATGTAAGGTTGAAAAAGAGGCAACTGCAGAAGAGAAGCAGTACATGGATGTGCCTGTAGATCAGCCATGTAGAATATATGAGCATAAGGGTTGTCCTAAGTGCGACGGAACTGGATATAAGGGTCGAATCGGTGTATACGAGATAATGCCTATGACCTATGAACTTAAGAGAATCATCGCAACCAAGGGTGGCGCTGATGCAATTAAGGAGACAGCTCTTAAACAGGGTATGAGTACACTTCATATGAGTGCAACACAGTACGTACTGCAGGGAATTACTGAATACTCTGAGATGGCGAGAATCTCATTCGATTCATAGTTGATGCAAATAAATCTAATCTAATCAAATTAATTTTAAGAAGATTTGATTAAAAAAGGAGATATAAAGTGGCCAATTTTAGCTACGAAGCAATTCAAAAATCTGACAACAAGATAAAAAAAGGAAGCATCGAGGCTTCATCACTTGAGATTGCAACTGCCGAGATTAAGAGACAGGGAATGACTCTTGTTACAATTAAAGAGCAGGGTGCACTCAATAAAGATCTCAATATTGATATTGGTGGAAAACCAAAGCCAAGAGATCTCTCGGTATTCTGCCATCAGTTTGTGTCAATGGTCAGAGCCGGTGTTGCAATGCTTGATGCACTCAGAATGCTTGCGGAGTCAACAGAGAACAAACTTCTCAAGAAAACTCTTGAAGAAGTAAAGAAGCAGGTTGAGAAAGGTGAAACCCTTTCAGAGGCAATGAGCCAGTACCCCAAGGTGTTCCCACCGTTGATGGTAAGTATGGCTGCTGCAGGTGAGGCATCTGGTAAGATTGATGTCTCAATGGAGAGAATGAGTAAGCAGCTTGAGAGAGCAACCAAGACAAGCGGCTTAATCAAAAAGGCGATGATGTATCCTATAGTCGTTCTTATCGTTATGATTATAGTAGTCATCGTCATGCTGGTTGGAATTATTCCTTCATATACGAAGATGTTCAAAGAGATGGATGCAGAGATGCCAGGAATTACAATGGCTGTACAGGCGATGAGTGATTTCCTAATTGCGAACTGGCCGATTGTTCTCATCGTTGTGATTGGACTGGTTGTATTCTTCTCGTGGTTTAAGAAGACTGATAAAGGTAAGCATATTTTTGGTAAGATAGCACTTACAATTCCTGCTGTTAAGAATCTGATTATAAAAACAGCTACAGCGCAGATGGCAAGAACTCTTGGTACTCTTGTTGCATCAGGTATTCCACTTGTAGATGCAGTTGATATTGTATCAGATACAATGACTAATATATATTTCAAGGAAGCAATGATTCATGCTAAGGAAGAGATAACTATTGGACAGCCATTATCAGTTCCACTTGAAGAAAGTAAATTGTTCCCTCCTATGAGTTATTACATGATTCGTATCGGTGAAGAAACTGGTAACTCTGAGGAAATGATGGATAAGCTTGCAGATTACTACGAGGAAGAGGTTGAGATGGCAGTTCAGACGCTTCTGGCAGCTATGGAACCTGCAATTATCGTAGTAATGGCCGGAGTAGTTGGTCTCTTGATTGCCGCCTGCTTCGCACCTATGTTATCAATGTATGATGCACTTGGTAACTTATAATTATCGAATTAAACATGTTTGTAGGGAGGCATGTTTAAGATATATTTAATTCAAAAAATTAAAAATAAAAAGGAGAACACATTTATGAAAAAGAAAATGAATAACAAAGGTTTTTCACTTGTTGAGTTGATTATCGTTATTGCTATCATGGTTGTTCTTGGCGTTGTTGTTGCACTTGCCCTTACCAAGTACCCTGAGCAGGCTAAGAAGGCAACTGATACAGAGAATGCAACATCTATCTGTACAGCACTTCAGATCTGGGCTGTAGATCCTGATCGTACTGATTCACTTACAGGTGGTAGTGTTACTGTAAGCAGCACAGGTACATCTCCATCAGCTGGATTTGCAACTAATGCACTTACAAATGCAGGTTTCCCTACAACTACAAAGGCTGAGGGTACCTGGACTAACGCACAGTCATATACAATTAACTTCACATTTGATACAGCAGGTGCTATTGCATTCACATACTCACCTACTGACTTCAGCAATGAGATGACTCATACTAAGGCTACAACCTAATATATTGTAGGAATGATATGGACGTTTTATTATATGTAATGTATTTTCTATATGGGATAGTGATTGGTTCTTTTCTCAATGTGTGCATATATCGCATACCTAAGAAGGAAGGAATTGTTAAGATTAGATCTCACTGTATGAAGTGTTCATATCAGCTTAAATGGTATGATTTAGTACCGCTTTTTAGCTGGGTTTTCCTTAGAGGAAAATGCCGCAAATGCAAAGAGAAAATATCTGTTCAGTACCCTCTTATAGAGGGACTGAACGGAATTCTCTATGTTATTTCTTTTATAAAGTTTGGGCTTTCAATAGAATCCCTACTCTATTGCCTACTTTTCAGTGCACTTCTGGCACTGAGTATTATTGATTTTAGAACCTATGAGATTCCGGTTGGATTCAATATATTCATTCTGGTACTTGGAATGATTCATGTGGCAGTTGATTATAACAACTGGCTTGATTATGTTATAGGTTTTGTATCAGTATCTGGTTTTTTATTCCTCATATATCTTATCTCAAGGGGGAGAGGTATAGGAGGAGGAGATGTTAAACTGATGGCGGTTTGTGGACTGCTGATTGGTTGGAAGTTAATCATCTTAAGCTTTATGCTGGGATGTGTGCTTGGCGCTGTAATTCATGTGATTCGTATGAAGGTTTCAGGTGAAGGAAGAGTTCTGGCACTTGGCCCATATTTATCATTGGGTGTTTTTATATCAGTCCTTTTTGGAATGAATATACTTACCTGGTATTTCGGTTTACTGGGAATAGCAATTTGATGTAATGATGTTATTAGTGTGATAATATTATTAGATGTTGGTAATATCATTATATATAAATGATTTTGTAGAGAAAAAATATAACCATTGCGAGGGTGCAAAATGGCAAATAAGGTATTAAGTATTGAAATTGGCAGCTCGGTTATCCGTGTCTGTCTCTTAGACTATAAGAAGAAAAATCCGAAGGTATACCGTCATGTAACGGTTCCTACACCTGTTGGAGCAATTAATGATGGATATCTGAATGATATAGATGCTCTTTCTTCAGCTATTACTGCGGCAATTAACGAGAATAACATGAAGAAGACGAAGTACGTTGTATTCACAGCAGAATCCAGCAAGATTCTTACAAGAGAAATCATTGTTCCTCCTCTTAAGGAGAATATGATTGGAAACTATGTTAAGACCAATAGTAGTGAGTACTTCCCAATTGAGATTTCCGGACATCAGGTATCTCACTTAGTTCTTGAGAGAATTAAGGATGGAGAAGATGCTGGCAAGTCTAGAGTACTTGTTATGGCTGCTGAGCGTGAACTTGTAGATGACTACGAACAGCTTGCTATGGCCTGTGATCTTACATTATTAGAGCTTGACTATGTCGGTAACTCAATTATTCAGGCATTTAAGAATGAGGAGCCACTCGACAGAGTAATGATTCTGAAGGTAGAAGAGACACAGACTTCTATTTCTATTCTTTATGATGGAAACCTTCTTCTTCAGAGAAGTATTAATTATGGTATTGGAGAGATTATTCAGGAGGTTGCTAACCGTCCTGCTTTTGGTGTCTCTAAATATGATGAAGCTTGGGAACTTGTTAAACGTAAGACTTGTGTACGTGGTAGTTATTCAAATGCAACTGCTGTACAGAATAAGACAGATGCAGATGAGAAAGATGACTCTGTTGAAGTATTTGAAGCTAAGAAAGCAGTTACTGCAGCAGCAATGCCATTTATTAATGCTGTAATGCGTGTTCTTGACTTCTATAATTCAAGATCTATGGACAAGAATGTTGAACAGATTTTTGTCTGTGGTATGGGTGGTGATTTCTCAGGTCTTTCTAAACTTATTAAGAACGAGGTTGGAATTAAAACCAACGTTCTTAAGAAGATGAAGGAAATTGAGTGGGTTGCTAATGATGATGGTAATGATACAGGACTTCATAACTATGCAGCCTGCTTCGGTGCTACCTTTGCTCCTGTAGGCTTCTATAGTAAGGAAGCTGTAGATAAGGAGAGACATCAGACTAACTTTACAGGTGTTTCAATTCTTCTTGGTGTGCTTACCCTTACACTTATTGCATCACTTGGATTTTTATCAAGTACAGCTTACGGTGATGCTAAGAATGAGAATGAAAGACTTCTTGCACTGCAGGCTAAATATGCTGCATCAGAGAAGTATTTCCATAAGTTTGAAGCGGTTCAGAAGACCTATGAAGAAGTATATACTGGAAGTCTTATGGTGAATAACCCTAATGATAATCTTCTTAATTTCTTTGCTGAACTTGAGCAGAAGCTTCCTGCTGATGCAATTGTAATTGAGCTTGCTTCATCTAATGATTTTGCAAAGATTACACTTCGTGTTGCCGATGAGGATGTTGCTACATCTGTAGTTGATAAGCTTAGAACCTTTGAATCGGTGATGAATGTAAATACAGGTGGTTTGGAAGTTGTTTCAAAGGAACTTGTGGGTCCTGATGGTGAACCATTGTTGAATGAAGATGGAACTATTATGAAGGAATCATATGTAGAGATTTCTGTCTACTGTTTCTATTTCCCTTCAGAGTTTACTGTTGCTACATCTGGTAAAGAAGTATAAGGGAGGCGAGAGGATAAGATATGAAAAAGTTAGATAGTAAACAGGTTTGTTTAATTGTTGCAGTTTTATGTATCTTGATTTTTGTTCTCTTTTTCTTCTTCGGATATCAGGGAACACAGGAGAAGACGGAGAGTCTTCTAGCTGAGAATAGCGGTATCAATGCTCAGATTGCAGAACTTGAATCATATTATAGAAATGAATCGACTTATAAGCAGCAGACAATTGAGTATCAGGAGAAGATTGCTCAGATAGTAGAGGGCTTTGCACCTGGAATCAGACCTGAAGATGCTCTTGCAACAGCTGTTAAGATTAAGAAAGATTCAGGACTTGAGTATACAGATATTATAATTGGTGATGATGACGAAATGTATTCAGTGCCAGTTGAAGTAATTCAGGCTGCTGATATGGAGAACTACCAGGAAGCAATTTCCTTCCATCAGTACAATGTTGCATATAACAATACTCTGACATATCCTTCATTGAAGGATGCTATTAAGAGTATCTTTGATTGTGGTTATGTTTCTAATATTTCTGCAATCACTTATGCAAGAAATGAATCGACAGGCCTTCTTGAAGGTAGGTTCGAGATGAATTATTACTATGTTCTTGGTAATAATCGTGAGTATGTTGCGCCTAAGGTATCAACATATAATGCAGGTATTTCTGATATCTTCAGAAGTGGAATTATTTTGGAAGATCAGCAGGCAGAGCAGGAAGAAGTAGCAGAAGAGGCTGCTCAGACTCCAGCTGTTGTCGAATAATAGGAGATGATATCTCGTGCAGAAGTTTTTTACTAATATTCTTAAGAAACTGAATAATAAGGGTGCATCACTTGTTGAGATTCTGGTTGCTGTTGTGATATTTTCATTTGCAGTTGCACCAGTCATGAGTTCGTTTATCGTGAGTGCAAATATGACAGCTAAGGCATCTATCAGACAGCGTGCGACGAATGCAGCTCAGCAGATAATGGAGAATTTCAAGGCTTATCCTCTTGATAAGGTATATGATCATTTTGTCAATGCGGACTTCCTTGATAATAATACTGCAACCTACAGTATGAATGGAGTTTCTGAAGCAAGTAATTATCTTGGCACCTATGAGATTAATAATTTTACTTTTAGTGATGCAAGCTTTGTAACTGAAGGAACAGATGTTAATTTTTATGATGCAACAATAACTGTTTCTGAAGGAGCCGCGCAGTCACTCAGAGTGGAAGATGCTACTGATGCAGGAATCATTAATGCAGTTACTGAAGATGATATTCTAAATCTTGGCTTTATGGATGCTTCTCAGGATGTAATATATGAAGCTGATATGTTTGATAATTACTTCATGGATTCTCTGAAGAATGGTTTTCTGGATGAGATTGATAATGTAACGGGTAATGCTATTGTTTCAGCAAAGGCTCAGCTTGCTAGTAAAGGCTATAATACTAATATCAATGAAGATGATAATCTGTTTTTGACGGGTGTTAGTATTGATTCATTAAAGCGAGATATGACCCTTGATATTGGTTCAAGTTTTAATTTGGGGTTTAAGTACACATATACTGGTACGGCAACTTGGCATGTTACATCTGTAAATGGAGCGGGTGCACCAGTTGTTGTAGTTGTTAGTTGTGGTTTTTCTGGAGATTTTACAAGCTCTCCAGTTTCTAATGTGAATGCACCTACATCTGGAGTGGCTAGAAATGTTTATTTTTTCTATTATCCACTGTATGGTTCAGGTGTTAATTATTCACTCACTTGTAACTTATATGATGTAAGTGGGTTGGAAACAGATTCTAACGGAAAGATAACTAATAATCCTGAATTTTTTAACCAGTATATTGCTTTTGTTCCAAGAACGGTTGGAATTAGTAGTGTTTCAGATTCGCTAATAGTTAATGGAAGTTGTGATAATATTTTCTTGTATAAGCAGGTAAATACATCTTCGTATATTACGTCATTATCTACTGCAGAGGGGTCATATAAACTGAATGGTTCAGGACCTTCTGGGGCTTGCTTGTATACTAATCTAGGAGATGATATTTCTGGAGTATCAAATACAGTCCCTGCTTCACCTTTTGCAGATAGTATGGGTGTTACTTCAACGCAGTATAATGCGACAACTAAATTGTTTGAAGGAGATATGTCAGCTAATACTGAGACTACTCAGATGATTTATTCAATTAAGGTTGAAGTAAGAGAGCATAAAGATGACGGAGAAATTGATCCTAAAAATGTTGCTGTTGTAGATGGTACGAGAGTAGATAAAATTATAAAATGATGATGAATCTTAGTAAGAAACTTAATTTTAGTAAGAGACTAAAAGAATTTCATAAGGATCAAAAGGGTGCAGCGCTTGTATCAGTTATGATTGCTGTAATTTTCTTGAGTGTTCTTGCAACAATAATTCTGTATGTTGCTGGAAACAACTCTCAGATGAAGGCCACTGATTATGGAACCAAGATTGAGTTCTATGAATCTGAGCGAGTATTGGAAATTATGCAATCTCAGCTTGTTAAGGATGTGTCGGTTGCGTCTATGACGGCATATACAAAAGTTATGAGTAATTTCCTTTCGTTGAATATAATCGAGAGAAAAGATGCATATCATGCTGCCTTTAAGGAGGCTTTTTTAGAACTGTATAATTCAGATGGAACAGCTCCTGATAATATTGCCAATCGTCTTCTCAATGGAACGGCAACTCAGAATGGATATGTTTATTTGATTAATGGAGCTGACCCTGCACTTCAGGATAGTTTTTATTTTGATCAGGTAGGTGAACATTCAGATGCATTTAGTGTTATTGAAAGGGATACATTTAGTTTGAATCCTGGTCCAGTTGATCCATTGGCACCTCCATCAACAGCAGATGAATGGCATTTAGAGATTAAGAATGTTTCTTTGGTATATACTAATGCAGCAGGATATACATCAATTATTACTACAGATCTCATGGTTATTCCGCCTGCATTTAACTGGAATCCGGCCAATGCATTATCTTCGGATCCGACAACTAAGACCAATGTTGATTGTATGGACTGTGTAACATATATCAACTGGAGGAAGGAGTAATTCGATGGATAAAATTAGTCGAGATAATAAGGGCCTTTCTTTAGTCGAATTGATTGCTGCTATTGCTATAATGGGTATCCTTGGAATGTCTGTATTTTTTGGAATGCAGTTAGTTGCCGGTCATGCAGGTAAGGAGATGGCTAAGACAGTAGAAAGTCTTACCCAGAAGAGTCGTACTTACTGTATGGGCAGAAGAGAAGCTAAGGTTGAGTTTAATTTTGATGCTACTAGCGGTTGGAGTGCAAAAGAAACGTTTACCAATGTAAAGAGTGGTACTACTGATGTTGAGACCACGGAGTATACTACTACTAATATTGGCGAGGCTGATGTTAAAGTGTTTGATGTGTCGAGTGGTAGTGAAACACAGCTTAGTGCATTTTCTTTTGAATTCAACAGAAGTGATGGTTCATTAAGAAATTATAATGGAAGTCCGGCTACCAAGAATGTTGTTATAGAGATTAGAAATGGTGGTAAGACATACCAGTTAAAAATCGAAAGAATGACTGGTAAGATTAATGTAGATGCTATTAATTAGTTAACAATCGTCTAGTGCATTTTGTGTTAGTATGTTATATGTGCTAGATTTGAATGTATATTTAGATATCTTATGATATCTAATAATATTAATGTTCCTATTGTATTCATTAAGAGGGGATTTATAAATGAACAGGAATAAAGGTTTTTCACTTGTAGAACTGATATGTACGGTTGCAGTTATGGGAGTTATTCTTACTTCGATTTCTGGAGCGATGATTATTGCATCACATAATTATTCAAATGGAACCGTAAATGTCGAATTACAGCAGGAGACTCAGACGACTTCTAATCTGTTGTCCAATCTGGTAATTGATTCTAAAACACTTGAGGTGGCTGGATTATCAGAAACTGGTGATTCGGATGGAACAATTAAGATTACAGCAACTGATGAAAGTCTTGTCACTATTGCGTACGATACTGCAACTAAGGAGCTGACGTATAGTAAGCAATTAATGGATGGAAGTATTGAAGATGGAATTCTAGCTTCTGGAGTAACATATTTCTATGCAGATGCATCAAGTTATTCAGTTGATAAGAATGTATATTTCACAATGGGTCTGTCAGACTTCAATGATGATAAGGAGTTTAAAACTTCATTCTCAGTGACGTCTAGAAATATAACTCTTAAAAATGATTATTCAAGTATGGCTGCAATATCAGCAAAGAGGTTTGCTATTATTGAGCCAGGTCAGACATTGAATCTTCCATGTAAAGTATTGGAGTCATCTGAAGGCTATACAGTTGGAGCGGTTACAGGTGCAACAGACTCGAATACATCCGTTGCTCCGCTTGATGGAGAGCATGTATTAATTAGATGTGGTGGAGATGAAAAAGCTGTAAGTTTCTATTTTGATGTAGAAACTGTTGAAAGAAGAGTAGATGCCGATGGGAATGTAACTTCTGATCCTGTTGATAAGAAAGTTATTCAGGTCAATGTCAGAAGAGTAACTGATATTAGAATTATTACTCAGTCTGAAACTACCTTTGATAATACTGCAGATAGAATATACGTTATTAAAGCAGAGCTTATTGGAAATAATCTGGAAAAACAGGATTATGCATATGGTGATGAAGATTATGTAAGTCCATATAAGATTGACTTCCGAGTTCTTGGTACAGGTTCCTTCTGTGGATCTGGATATGGTGGTTGGAACAACTACTTCAATGGTGAAGGTGATACACTTAGAGTTAGTGGACAGAGAGTTGAGTATAGATTTAAGAAAGTTGGTAGGGAAGTTGATAAGACAAAATATCCTGATCCATCTGATATTAAATTTACAATTCGTGTAAGGGCATGGCACACATATGGTTATACGGATTCAATTGCTTGGTTTGGTCAGGAACCATCTAATAAAACGAGACTCACCTATTATGGTAATGATTTGAAGGATTCACTTAATATTTTGAATGCTGATACCGATGGTGGATCAACTAATGAGCGAGTGTTAATTAATTATGAGAATGCTCATTCAAGTGAACTTTTGTATAAAGATGTTGTTTTCAAGTTTAAGGATAGCAATGAAGAAATCGGTGTATTTTCACATCCTTCTGCTTTAAGAAGAGGA
>JAGHUF010000075.1 GCA_018064935.1 Candidatus Merdinaster equi
GAGGCATTTGACAGATATGTAGGGGACCACACAAAATACTTCATCCCCCGCGAGAAGATAACACCAGTACAGGCCGTAGAATTGATAAAACAAGGTTGTGGTCTGCCCATTTTGGCCCATCCAGTGTTATATCGGATGTCCAATTCCAGGTTGGAGAGTCTTGTAATGATGCTCAAGGAATCCGGTCTTATTGGACTAGAAGTGACCTACAGCACCTATGCCTCTTCAGAAGAAAGAGACATGAAAAGGCTTGCCGACAAATGTGGACTTTGCTACAGTGGTGGTTCTGATTATCATGGAAAAGCGAAGCCAGATATTTCTATTGGAAAGGGTCTCGGCAAACTATTTGTGCCAGACGAATATCTATCCAAACTGAAGGCCTCCATGTGACACTCCTTACTGGCGTCCACATTGACATCTTGTCATCAATAGATAACTATTATCACCTTAATCATGTGAACCACAGAATAGCAGCACAAGAAACTAATTAATAGGGAAGAAAAACATATGACCACTTCAAGAAAAATACTCTTTACAGACATGGACGGAACACTTCTTGATGACAAGAAGGAAATATCTGATTCTGTCAGAAAAGCAATAAAGAAACTGGTTGACGATGGACACTATCTGGTCCTATCATCTGGTCGTCCAATCGGAAGTATTCTTGAAACCAGACAAAGACTCGGTTTAGATGTGGCTGGTTCTTTTATAATTGGATTTAATGGTTCTCTGACTTACAGCTGCGATACCAATTCTCCCGTATTTGAACATACAGTACCTCTGAAGGACCTCCGCATAGTAATGGAGGAGGCTCACAGACTCGGCATTCACTGCCAGACCTATGAGCATGGCGATATTATTGTTGAAGCCGAGAACGAGGAGTTGGCATTTTATAAGAAAAACATACATATTCCACACAGAGTTGTAGGTGATATCATCTCTTACATGACTATCCCTCCTTATAAGCTTCTTGCAACACATCTGTCTGACAGATCAAAATTAGAGCAGCTTAGTGAGAATGTCCTTGCCAGAACTGATGGTGACATCCTTCCGACCTTCTCAAATGATAATTATTTGGAGTTTTATTCTAAAGATTCAGGAAAAGGCACAGCACTTCGCGAACTTAGTGCCTATCTCAATGTTCCAATCGAAAATTGCGCAGCTATAGGCGATGAATTCAACGACATTTCCATGATAGAAGCAGCTGGGCTTGGTTGTGCTATGGCAAATGGCAGGGATGAAGTCAAAAAAGCCGCCGCGTTTATCACTACAAGAGATAATAACCACGACGGCATTCTTGATTTAATTGATTACTTCTTCTGTTAAGGTACTAAATTTACATGATTGCCTGTTTAACCAAAATTTAGTATTGCATTAACCATAAGAACACTCCTTAGCCTTCGACAATGAGATATCTTCCATCTCCCACCTCGAACACCTCATCAGCATTTAGAATTTCCTTTCTGTCGGCACCGTCCATATCGACGCCTTCTTCGTCGAAGTATTCCCACACTTCGTCCGCGTTATCAACTACGACAGCCATAACCATATCCAGAAATTCCAATGCTTCTTCACGTGTTTCAGCAACCTTTTCCTCGTATAGCTGTCCCTGTTTTTCAAGGAACGCATCCAACACTGCATTATCAAATACATCCATATCCTAATCCTCCTTACATCACTTTGAAAACTATCTCAAAATTAACCACAAGTTTTTCTCGGTACTCTTTACCCAAAAACATTACACCTTTTCCCTTGGAATAAACACATGGTTAGCTATTGGATCAGGTCTGGTTGCCTTCTCCTTCTGCTTAGCCTCCTCGCAGAAAACCTCCTGATAACAATACCTGCTGGCTCCGTGTTTCTGAACTCTTGCATATGTTCCATCCTTTTTCAGCGAGTGTGCCTTGGCATTGTCAGCCAGCTGCGATTTTAATATATGCATAGCCTCTTCCTTGAGTTTCTCATCAAGAATCGGGAACAGAATCTCAACTCTTCGCTCCAGATTTCTTGGCATCCAGTCTGCACTACTCATATAGACTTCATTCTTGCCATTATTCTCAAAAAAGAATATGCGCGAATGCTCCAGGAAATTACCGACAATTGATCGAACTCTGATATTCTCAGACACTCCGGGTATACCAACCTTGAGACAGCATATACCTCTGACTATCAGATCAATAGACACTCCGGCAGCACTGGCTTCATAGAGTGCGGCAATTATATCTGGATCACACAGTGAATTCATTTTGGCTATTATCTTAGCCGGCTGTCCTTCTCTGGCATTCTGAGTTTCTCTTCCAATCAGTCGTAAGAATTTCTTTTTAAGCCAGATAGGTGCAAGCGCCAGATTACTCCATGTGATAGGCTCGGAGTACCCTGATAGCATATTAAATACCGCTGTAGCATCCTCGCCCATGTATTCGCTACAGGTAAGCAGACCAACATCAGTATATAGTTTTGCTGTGGCATCATTATAATTACCTGTTCCAAGATGGACATATCTCCTTATTCCATCTTCTTCACGCCTTACAACAAGACAGATTTTGCAATGTGTTTTCAGTCCCACGAGACCATATATAACATGACAACCTGCCTGCTCCAGCTTTCTTGCCCAGACAATATTATTCTCTTCATCAAAACGAGCCTTAAGTTCGACAAGAACTGTAACCTGCTTACCATTTTCCGCGGCCCTAGCAAGTGCTGCAACAATGGGTGAGTTACCACTCACACGATACAGTGTCTGTTTTATCGCAAGAACATTCTTATCCTCAGCAGCATCCTTCACAAACTTAACTATTGGATCAAATGACTGGAAAGGATGATGAAGAAGAATATCTCCTTCCCTTATCGCTTCAAATATGTCATATTCTCCTGTAAGTCTGGGATGATCAACCGGAACATGCTTCTTATATTTTAATTCTTCAAAGCCCTCCATTCCGTATGCTTTCATAAGGAAGGTCAGGTCAAGTGGTCCCTTAATCTTATATATTCCAGACGGCTCTATATCCAACTCGTCACTGATTATTCCCAGCAGTCTGGCATCCATTCCATCCTCAACCTCAAGTCTTATCGCCTGACCCCACTGACGCTTTTTTACCTGCTTCTCTATTTCTTTAAGAAGGTCCTCCGCCTCATCTTCCTCAATTGTCAGGTCAGCATTTCTTTCAATTCTGAATGGACTCACGCAAACAATATCATAATTCAGGAACAGCTTTCTGATATTTCTTTCAATAACTTCCTCTAGCAGAATAATGCTCTTACCAATCCCGTCAGAATCAGCTCCGCATTCGTCTGTCCCCACTGGAATCTCTACAATTCTCGGCAACACTGCCGGAACCTGTACGGTAGCAAATTCAAGTTCTGAGCCACCATTTTTCTTGCAGACAAGAGCCCCCAAATTAAGCGACTTATTACGTATCAACGGGAATGGTCTCGATGAATCAACCGCCATGGGCGTAAGTACTGGATATACCTGCTCTGCAAAAAAGCGGTCAACAAAAGCCCCCTCTTTCTCTGACAACATCTCATGATGTTCTATAACCCTGAGATGATTAACTGCAAGCTCCGGAATAAGCTGCTTGCGATACACATCATACTGCTCTTTGACAAGTTCATGCGTAGCCTTGTCCAAAAGGGCGAGCTGCTTCTTTGGCGACAATCCTGCTATGTCTTCTTTTTTATAGCCAGCATTAACCATGTCCAGAAGAGATGCCACACGCACCATAAAAAACTCATCCAGATTAGAAGCCGTGATACTCAAAAACTTAAGTCTTTCGAATAATGGAATTGTCTTGTCCTGCGCCTCTGACAAAACACGTCTGTCAAAAGATAACCAGGACATCTCTCGGTTTGTATAAAATGATGTATCCTTAAAATTAACTAATTCACCCATGCCGTTCTCCATTCCTGAACAGTCTCTCAATTACTTTTTAACGCTACTCTTTTTCACAATCACAGGTCTAACTGCGAATATTTCCCCAAAAAAGCTTCCACACCTATCAACTCTATTTCTCTCAAGAGTAATATCACCCTCGCAATCCACTCCGATAATCAGCAAATCATCTTTATGTGAAACGCTAATATTTCTAATCTTTTGTTTATGGCTTCGATCAAGCGCATTACCAAGTCTCAGAATTGCAGTCAGCTTAGCTATTACAAGCTCAGACTCATCTATGTGCTCATTCATATTATGACCATGCTTATCATCCTGATATTCATAATCGTCATAATTGTACTTAATAATTCTAGCCACGATTTCTCTTTCAGAATGCGATAATCCAATGATTTCTGTAGCCATGACAATTCTGTAAGCACTCTCTCCAAGGAGCGACATGCTGACATATTTTCCTATATCATGCAGCCTCACTGCAATACGAAGAAGAAGTCTCTCTCTTGCTCCGAGACCGTGCATTTTCTTCATGCTGTCAAATATTTCAAGTGACAGCTTCTCCAACACTTTTATATGATCTTCCCGACCGTTATATCTTAATGCAATATGCTGAGCACATGATACTATGTCTCCAACAAAATCATGTGTATCTGGGATTAATTTATGTGTCTGGGCATACTCGTATGCTATTCCATCACATAGTGTTACTCCAGGAGCCATGATTTTATCTGATTTACACATCTGCGCCACCTCAGACACCAGCGCAGCTGAGATATACATAAGCTTTGCATTTTCCTCTGGAATCCCCAGCATGCCAGAAAGCTCTTCCTGACTTTTGCTATGCAGTTCATTGATAAACTTGTTGAACTGAGCAATCTCGAGACGGCTGGTATTATGTCCTGACTCACCACCATTAGCATATGCCGCTCTCTTTTGTATTATCTGCGATACGTAATCATCTATTACTATCAGATTTCTTACTTTTTTACTTCCAAGAAATAATTCTCTGAAGGTCTCAAGGTGATGCTCTGTCATCTCAGATAAAAGTTCTCTTATTCTGCTGATTTTAGGTTCCATCTCCATCATTTCCTCATCAATACGAAGAACTCCCATCCTCATATTCTGAGTTGTGAGGAGCTTACCATTCTCGAACAGAGACAGCTGAATTGAGCCTCCACCAATATCGAGTATAAGTGCACCCTCTTCTATTATCTTCTCGAAATCTTTAGTCTTAAGTGCTACAGCCTTGTAATCCAGAAATCTCTGCTCCGAATTGCTTAATACACCTATTTCAAGTCCTGTTCTCTGCCTAATCTGATCTACGACGATTGGTGTATTATCCGTTTCTCGTATAGCACTTGTGCCATATGCTCTGTACTTTTCAACATGGTAACTCTTCATAATGCGAGTGAATTCTCTCAGCACTCTACAGAGTTCTTCCATGTTCTTATAACTTATCTTTCCATCAGCATACGTATCCGATCCAATATCCACTCTCTGTCTTATATGGTCTATCTCTCGAATACTTCCTTTTTTGCTGAACTCGAATATCTTCATTCCAAGTTCAAAAGATCCTACATCAATAGCTGCAAAGGTTTCAACCGCCATTTTCGCTAATTCCTTTCAGATGATCGATAAACTGCTGCGCGCATCTTCCGCTCCGTCCTCCATGAGATAACTCCCACTGATTTGCCTTCAGAATTATCTCATCGTCCGTCATCATGATGCCTTCTCTTTTGGCAAGTGCCAAAACAATTTCGTCAAATTCCTTTTTTGCAGGCGAGCCATAATATACTGTCACACCAAATCTGGCAACCAGGGACAGTTTCTCCTGAACTGTGTCATTTGAATGCATATCTTCATCGTCTATGCGGTCCGACTTATCCCTGAATGTCTCCCGAATCAGGTGCCTTCGGTTGGATGTTGCATATATAAGAACATTATCCGGAGTCTTCTCAAGACCTCCCTCAATGACAGCCTTGAGATACTTATACTCTATCTCAAATTCTTCAAAAGAGAGATCATCCATGTATATGATAAATCTGTAATTTCTATCCTTTATCTGCGCAATCACATCGTTAAGTGCACGGAACTGATGCTTATAAATCTCAATAATTCTAAGGCCCTTGTCATAATACTTATTCAGAATACCTTTTATACTGGTGCTCTTTCCAGTTCCAGCATCTCCAAAAAGCAGACAATTGTTAGCAGGTTTTTTCCGTATAAAACTCTCCGTATTATCTATCAGTTTCTTCTTTGCCTGCTCATAACCAATAAGATCATCCAGACTTACTTTCTTGATATTAAGTATTGGGGTGATGAGTGCCTTGTCTCCTGAATCTTCAACCCTAAAAGCCTTGTGAAGTCCAAACTTACCTACTCCGTAGTCCTTATAGAATTCAGTAATTAATCTCTTCATCTCCTCAGGCGTTTTATTATCAGGAAGACTTTCCGCAAGCTCGAGTATTCTGTCCCTTATAACATGATTATATGTTTTACCTTCGTTTCCTGCTGCTCTCTTATACTCAAACAATCCACCAAGCATTGTTGTATTCAGCTCCGTGAGCATCTCATCAAAATCATACTCAAGAAACTCTTTCATAATATAAAAATCATGAAGAGCAAACTCATTGACACTTCCTTGGACCTCGCCTCTAATCTCACAGCCCATTGAATATGCATTCTCATGATTAACAAGATAATCAACAAGATATGCATGCCACAGATTACCTGAAAGCCCTCTCTCGTCAGCATATTTAATCAGCTCGGAACATATTCCATGAAGGAGATTCTCATATTCCTCTCTCTTCTCTTCACATTCGCGGCACTGTCTAAAATGTTTTATTAAAAAGGACACATCCCGTAAGATCTGTCCATTATCTGCATCACTTATTTTATATATAATCAGTCTATCTGCCTTCATATACCATTCTTCCCGTATATCACAATCTGTTTTTCGCTATTTATGAAATCCTCAAATGTATTATTGGACGCTCTGGATTCTTCTTCCCTCAGCCATCAAAGTCTCCGTCAGATTGCGAGTTCCTATTCTGACGCACTCTTTTCTATCCTCATCCATACTGCTTTCCTCGAGCTGCTTCTCAACAAAAGCAGAATTCTTGGCTATTTTCTCCTGCTCTCTGGATGTATCAAGAACTGCCTTCCCCTCGGCCTTTTTAACTTCACCGATTTTAATACAGATTTCTTCTCGTCTAGCAAACAATTTAAGAATCTGCTCATCAACCTCGTTGATTGCTACTCTCAAATCCTGCAATGTTTTAAGTTCATCTATAGCTCGCCAGTTAGCTTCCATTATCTTCTTATCTCCAATCCTAAATACCACGCAAAACCATTAACAATTATACCATTCTGTTTTTTTCATCTCAATGTATAGCAGCCTCTTTTGCCGCATCAAATGGAGCTGGTCTGTCTGAATAATGTGAACAGTGATACAATTCGCCGGTCTCATACACATTGAAATACACATATGAACTGGTAACTGACAGATTACTGTAATTACCATTCAAAAGAACAACCTCATTTGTTCCCTCTTTTGTAATGCGCATAATACGAGGATCACCATTCTTGGCACTGACAGTAAAATATACATAATTGTCTGATACATTAAAGGCTTCCGTCCTGTAATCAGCTACCAGATTAACTTCACCAGAATTGATATTGAGCCTGTATATTCTATAATTATCACTCAGATCCTGATAATATATGTAGCCTGCCGAATACACGGGGCTCCACATATTCCCAGTAAATGCTCTTGCGATTTCATCATTTCTTGTATCTAATCTATACAAATCATGATCTTTGTCGATTCCATTGAAATAAATATACCGATCCAGACCGCAGGCCGGATTCCATGCATACTTCTCAATCTGCTCATCCTCTTCACCGTTCAGATTCATTTTATAGGTTCCAAGACCAAGCTTTTTATCATAAAACTGATAATAAAGATGCCCACCTGACAGGAGCATATTGGCAATAACTCCTCTTTTCAATCCAGTAATAAACTCTCCGTTAGTTGTACAGCGATACAGGCCGGATGCTTTTATAACACTTCCCAGGTCGGACCCACTTGTATTATCTGCCTGATAATAGAATATGTGCTTTCCTGCCACATTGATGTATTTTACAGACTGCTGAACAATTTTCTTTAGCTCAGTCTCATCTGAATTCATTACATACATAGCACCATCATCATAAGAGTTAGAGAAATATACTTTCCCCTCACTTTCGCAGAAATAACCGCCATTATTAATATTTCCGGCAATATTTCCAATCGTTCCCTCTGGGTAGTCCTCAACCACATCCTGATTCAGCGCTCTAAGCACCACTATTCCTGCGATAAGCAGGGCAACTATTACAATAGGAATTATGACTTTTAATTTCATATTAATCTCC
>JAGHUF010000078.1 GCA_018064935.1 Candidatus Merdinaster equi
TTACACCGCCTTCATCTGCGCACATAGCCGCAAACTCATATATGCTACAAGAGTCATCAGATGCAATGTTGTATATCACACCAGAGCATAAATCAGCACACAGAATAGTCAGGATCGCGCTTGCCACATCATAGACATATGCATAGCTTCTTCTTTGCTCCCCTTTACTGAGCAACACAATATCTTCACCTTTTGCCGCCATTCTTATAAACTGCGACGATGCTTTGTTATCAGCCTGAATCACATCTCCACCAAAGGTGTGGCATATTCTGGCAATTCGAACATCCACTCCATACTCCGCTGCATATGAAAGACACAGCGTTTCGGATGCCTTTTTGCTAATAGGATAGCACGCTCTGGTATTCAGGTGATCCAGCTCATGCATTGCCTCACCAGATGATAAATACAGTACCCTGCATCCTTTATTACTTCTCGCAAGCTCGCATGCCACAGTTACTCCACCAATGTTGGCTTTCATCACCTCAACCGGATTCTCACGAAAAGCCGCCGGATGCGACGGACTTGCGGCATGTATTATGTAATCAATCTTCGCCAAAAATGTAGCAACATTTTCTAATTCGACAGATGAATAGGCACATGCCCTTTTTTCTTCCAATCCATCAGCTGAACAGGCATATGGCTCTTTGCCAGCCATACTACCAGTCGTTCCCGCATATGCATCAACCATGTCGTTACTTACGAAAAAAAGATTTGGCACATTCTTACCAAATCTATTCTCTAAATTCTCTATCTTTCTACTAGCTGCGATAATGGTGACGGGAATCGGACCCGTGACCTCTAGAGACTCATTAAGAGATATGAGCATCCTTGTAATATAGCTTCCAATAAGCCCAGTTGCGCCCATTATTAGAACCGTCTTCCCACACAACTTTTTAATTCCAACTGTATTATTTATCGCGTCCTGTATCATACAATTCCTTTTATATTCATGTCTCGGTCTTTGGCATTTTACCTGCTCTGCCCGATTCTCCCAGACATCTGCTCTTTTCTACTTAAGCCACTCGTCCTTGCTTGTTTTTAACAAAGCCTTAAATATTTCTATATCTTCAGTTGTAGTGAGCTTTACATTCTTCTCAGAGCCTGCCGAAAAATATATCTTTTCTCCCAGCTCAACCATGAGCGTACAGGTTGCCACTGAATTAGTTATACCTCTTTCAAGTGCAGTCTTATGTGCCCATACCAGTTTCGATAATGGAAACGCTTGTGGAGTCTGTGTTCTCACAAGAGAATTCCTATCCATAAGTGCGCTGGAATCCTCGCGGTTATCCGTAATAAGCATAGCCTCTGCACATGGAATTACTGTAATGGCAGATTCCTTTTCTGTACAGGTTTTAATACAGTCAGAGATTATATCTGCTGATACCATTGGACGAATTGCATCATGAATCAGGATGATATCTTCATCCGAAGTCTCAGAATCAGATGACAACATCTCCACACCATTCCTAATAGAAGATTGCCCGTTCTCTCCGCCTTCTGCAATCCACTTAAGCTTAGTAATGTTGAACTGCTTAGCATATGCAGAGAGAATAGTCTCCCATCCCTTTACACACACCACCATAATTGCATCAATATTCGGGTGATTCTGAAAAGCTTCAAGTGTATATATAATTACTGGTCTGTCATACACATTCAGAAACTGTTTTGGTATGTCCTGACCCATACGGGCGCCACTTCCACCAGCTATTAACATTGCTATATTCATAGCATTTTCATCCTTTCGCCATCATAACCTTGATGTAATCTTCCTTCTTTTCGTGCATGAGCTCAAAGCCCTCTAATAATTCATCGGCAGAAAACTTATGAGTAATAAGCTTTGAAGGCTTAACTAGTCCTTTTTTCAGATAATCCAATACCATATGCCAATCATCGTCTTCTTCCCTTGTATAGGAAGAATTCCACGTTCCATACACATGAAGCTGATTTCTCAATATCTTCCAGTAGACGTCCTTGGGCAATTCCATGTCCGAATAGGGATTACCGACGAAGCAAATCTCCCCGTATGGCTTTGTCATATTCACTGCTCCGACAACTGTCTCATTTTTGCCGATACATTCAAAGAAAATATCTGCGCCATTTCCGCCTGTTTTCTCCATAACAAATGCGCTCACATCCGAATGCCTAGAATCACAGTAGTTCTCAGGAGGAAGTCCAATCTCCTTAAGTTTCTCCCGCTGAAAATCCTTGTTTCCAATCACAAGCACATCAACATCCCCACGCGCAAGCAGAAACATCGTAAGTAGTATTCCAATTGTGCCTGCTCCGTAAATGCAGACTTTTTTTGCTGGTTCTGCCTCAAATAGTATTGATGGAATTCTTCTCATCGCATGAACTGCAACCGACATCGGCTCAAGCATTGCAGCCTCTTCAAATGATACCTCATCAGGAAGTTCAATCAGATTCCACTTCGGAACTACCACATACTCCGCAAAGCCTCCATCACACCTTGATCCAAGGTAATTGTAGTGCCTGCACATCTCATACTGTTTGTTCCTACAAGGTTCACACTCCTTGCAGGGGATAAGCGGAAATACACCCACTCTTTTTCCTGTCTGAGTATCCACGCCAGAGAATTCATGACCAATTGTAAGAGGGAGCTTATGCGCTCCTGTCGTATACATTCTTGGAATATCAGAGCCACAAATACCTGCCGCCTTAACTTCAACTATCGTCTCATCAGTTGACGCTTCTGGCATCTGTTTCTCATCAAAAGTCATATTTCCAATTTCATGAAGCACCCATGCTTTCATT
>JAGHUF010000011.1 GCA_018064935.1 Candidatus Merdinaster equi
ATAGATCACTTTAGACAGTGCTTTTTTAACGCTTCAAAAGTCTCTTCACTTATATCATGTTCAATTCTGCAAGCATCTTCCATAGCAACTTTTTCACTAACACCAATTTTTATCAGGCATTCAGCCAGTAGGTTATGACGTTCCAATACTTTTTCGGCTTTCTCTCGTCCAGAGCCTGTTAGCTCAATATAGCCAACTTCGTCCATGGTAATAAGATTTTTTTCACGAAGTCCTTTCATAGCGACGCTTATGCTTGCTTTTGTAAATCCCAGTTCTCCTACTATATCAATAGAACGTACCTTACCATTCTTCCTGCTAAGTATGAGAATGGTTTCTAAATAATCTTCCATAGATTCTTCTGATTTATGTTTAATATAGCCCATGCATATCCTCTTTTCTATTGTTCTAATTCTGATAATCTCTTCGGGAGTTCCGCGATAAAGCAGAATTGAAAATCTCCACAAGATTTCTTCATTAAAGCGGACTCGAAAAACTCATTCGATATTTCCTGGTTGAAATAAGAGTAACATAGATACTCTCATTTCACACTATAACAGTTTTAGTTTGATGTGACAAACCAAAAAGAAGAATTAGTATTGACAAACTGAGTTAGAAATACTAAACTGTCAATGGTTAGAGATAACTAACAGAATTAGATAAAGTTAACAGTACATAAGAAAGGTGCACGCAATGAATTTAACTGAGGCAAAAATCGGCGGAGATTGCATCGTAAAGGACATAGTAGCAGATGATGAAGAATTAAAAAGTTTTTTGTTTTCCCTTGGATGCTACAGCGGAGAGACAGTTACAGTTATTTCCAAGAAACGAGGAGGATATGTTCTGTCAATAAAGGATGCAAGGTACAACATAGATGAAGATCTGGCAAAGGCGATACAGATCTAGTGTGTAAATAATTATAAAAAGGAGAATAGAAATGAGAATTGCACTTACGGGAAACCCTAACAGTGGAAAGACCACGATGTATAATGCATTGACTGGCCGAAGTGAAAAAATAGGTAACTGGGCAGGTGTAACAGTAGACAGAAAGGAAAGCAGTATTAAAAAGGCATTCTATGATGGCAGCATGGAAGTAATTGCTGTAGATCTTCCGGGAGCATATTCTATGTCACCGTTCACTTCAGAAGAGAGTATTACAAGTAGCTATGTTAAGAATGAGAATCCGGATGTAATCATAAATATCGTGGATGCTACAAATCTTAGCAGAAGCTTACTCTTTACTACTCAGTTACTTGAACTTGGTATTCCGGTTGTCATTGCCCTTAATAAGAGTGATGTGAATGAGAAGAAGGGAACTAAAATCGATGTAGCCAAGCTTGCAACGAAATTAGGATGCCCTGTCGTAGAAACTGTGTCTACTTCATCAAACGGATTAAAGGAAGTTGTCTCTAAAGCGGTAGAGGTGGCAGGCGGCAATCAGAAGGCACCTTATTCTCAAGGAGATATTGATTTACATGATAAGACTGAGGTTGAGAAGGCTGATAGAAAGAGGTTCGAGTTTGTAAATAGCCTTGTTAAGGAAGTTGAGACAAGAAAAATCCTAACAAAAGAAAAGAACAAGGGCGACAAGCTTGATGCTGTTTTAACTCATCCAGTATTGGGACTTATCATTTTTGCAGGCATCATGTTCTTGGTGTTTTACATTTCGCAGTCGACTCTGGGCACTTGGATTGCAGACTGGCTTGTTGGCTGGATTGAAACTTTCCAGGAATGGGTGGGCGGAATGATGGAAGATGCAAATCCTCTGCTGTATGCGATCTTGGTTGATGGAGTCATTGGCGGTGTTGGAGCGGTTGTTGGTTTCCTGCCGCTAGTTATGGTTATGTATTTCCTTATTGCTCTTTTGGAGGACTGTGGATATATGTCGCGCGCAACAGTAGTTCTTGATCCAATCTTTAAGAGAGTAGGTCTTTCAGGAAAAACTGTTATTCCTATGGTCATTGGTACTGGTTGTGGTATTCCGGCGATTATGGCATGCAGAACAATCAGAAATGAACGCGAACGCAGGACTTCTGCTATGCTTGCAACATATATGCCATGTGGTGCCAAGCTTCCGGTAATTGCTCTTTTTGCAGGTGCATTTTTCTCAGACGCAGCATGGGTTGGACCGCTTATGTATTTTGTAGGTATCGTGCTTATCCTTCTTGGGGCATTACTTGTGAAAGCAATCAATGGAATGAAATACAGAAAATCATTCTTCATTATCGAGCTTCCTGAATATAAAGCACCAAGCATTAAGTTTGCGCTTGGTTCAATGCTAGAGCGAGGTAAGGCTTATATTATTAAAGCGGGAACCATTATTTTAGTTTGTAACACAGTCGTTCAGATTATGCAGTCATTTGATTTGAGTTTCCAGGCCGTAGAAGAGGGCATGGAAAATACATCCATACTGGCATGGGTCGCATCTCCATTCTCATATCTGCTTATTCCTGTTGTAGGAATAGCTGCATGGCAGTTGGCAGCTGCGGCTATTACAGGATTTATTGCAAAGGAGAATGTAGTAGGAACTCTTGCGGTATGTTATGCGATTACCAACTTTATTGATACAGAGGAGCTTGAACTTGTGGCGAGCGGAAACGAAGTAGCAGCTGTTATGGGTCTTACCAAGGTAGCAGCGCTTGCATATCTTATGTTTAACCTCTATACACCACCTTGCTTTGCAGCTATCGGAGCGCTTAACTCGGAACTTAAGAGTGGTAAATGGCTTGCAGGTGCTATTTGTCTACAGCTTGCAACAGGATTTACTGTAGGTTTCCTTGTATTCCAGATTGGAACCCTTATTACTACTGGAAACTTAGGCGCTGGATTTGTAGGTGGACTTATCGCTGTACTTGTTTTTGCGGCAATTATTGTAGGGCTTATTGTAAGGGCTAATAAAAAGATAGATAGTAACTATGCATTAAATAAAGCGTAATAAGTTAGGGGACGGAGGAAAATTGCTTCTGAAAGTGAGCTATATCCTCCGTCTCTTTGACTCGAAAAAAGGTGATAACTGAATGGAGGATATGTATGATTAACATTATTATTGTTGCAATATTGGTAGCAGTTGTTGGATCCGCAAGTTTTTATATTTGGAAAGAAAAAAAGAAAGGCAAAAAATGTATCGGATGTCCGTATTCTGGATCAGCATCTTGCCATTGTAAATGAAATCTGTTTTGATGTAGTGTTTGGGGTGAAGGATAAGATAAAAAGCGTGGAAATTATATTTGACAGAATAACCAAATAGTCATACACTAACGCTTGGTAAATAGTTGTCTGAAATTCTGGATAACTCATATATTAGATTAAGGTGCCTTTGACTACATGTGTATATGTAGGGCCAAGGGGTAAAAGGGAAACAGGTGTGAATCCTGTACGATCTCGTCACTGTGTAGTGGAGTTTACTATTAATATGTCACTGGAATGATTTCTGGGAAGACAGTAGTAAGCGATGAAGCGAAGCCAGGAAACCTGCCTTAAGTCTAGGTGCACATGATTACGAGGACTTAATCGTACCGTTTGGAAAAGGGAGTAATACCTTTTATTTTTCGTGTGCTTATATTCATTGAATATAGGCTTTTTTTATGTCTTTTTTGATAATAAGAAGCTTATAAATAAATATAAGAGGTGTAAAGTAATGAAAAGAAAGATTTGTGCAACAATACTTGGCGTTTCATTAGTGATGTCATCACTTATTGGATGTGGAACATCAGGCAATGTTACAACAGAAACTACAACAGAGGCAGAAAAAACAGATGATGCCGATCAGGCAGCAGCTGATAAGGTTGCAGCGCTTATCGATGCTATTTATGTTCAGGAAAGAACAGCAGATACAGATGCGCAGTGTAAGGCGGCTAAGGATGCATGGGATGCATTAACAGATGCTCAGAAGGAGTTAGTGGAAGGTGAAGAAGCTGATCCGGATTATTTCGGACGTGATACAGGTGATGCTTCTTTAGATAATACATTGAATCAGGATGGAATTGGTGAAAATGAAATCCTTGTAGTAAGCTTTGGTACATCATTCAATGATAGCCGAGCAAAGGATATTGGTGGAATAGAGAAGGCTATTCAGGCAGCATATCCGGATTGGTCAGTAAGAAGAGCGTTTACGGCTCAGATTATTATCAATCATGTTCAGGCTAGAGAAAATGCGCCAATCGATAATATGGAGCAGGCTCTTGAACGTGCTGTGGCTAATGGTGTAAAGAAACTCGTTGTTCAGCCGACACATCTTATGCATGGTGCTGAGTATGACGAAATGAAGGAAATTCTTGACAATTATGCTGATAAGTTTGAATCAGTTACAGTTGCAGAACCGCTGCTTGGTATGGTAGGTGCATCCGGCGATGAAGTTAACGAAGATAAGAAGATTGTTTCAGAAGCAGTTACAGCAGAAGCTGTTAAGGATGCTGGCTATGATTCATTAGAAGCAGCTAAGGAAGATGGTGTTGCATTTGTATTTATGGGACATGGTACATCACATACAGCAAAGGTTTCTTATACACAGGTTCAGAGTCAGATGGCTGCTCTTGGATATGACAATGTCTGGATCGGAACAGTAGAGGGTGAGCCAGAAGAAACGGCATGTGAAAATGTCATTGATGCAGTTGCAGAAGCAGGATACAAGAAAGTAATACTTCGTCCACTTATGGTTGTAGCTGGCGACCATGCAAACAACGATATGGCCGGAGATGATGATGATTCATGGAAGAGTATGTTCATTGCTTCAGGTAAATTTGATTCAGTGGATACTCAGATTTCTGGTCTTGGACGTATCGAAAGACTGCAGGCTCTTTATGTTGAACATGTTGCTGAGGCTATTAAGTAACATATGAAAAAAAGAGCGTATATATATATGATTGCACTGGCTATTATGCTTGTCTTTACAGGCTGTAGTAGTCAGGATAATGCAGTTGATAATAATGAAAATGTGCTAGAACTCAATCTCAGTGATGGAAAGTACATGGTAAAGTTTGATACCGATAGTACAATGTTTCATGTTAATGAAGCTATGAAGGGTAAGGCGGTTTTAACAGTTGAAAATGGTGAAGGTGTAGTTCATCTGGTAATGCCTTCGAAGAATGTCCTGTACCTCTTTAGCGGTCTGGCAGCAGATGCGGAGAATAACAGAAATGCCTGGATAGAACCAACCACGGAAGATGTTACTTACGAAGATGGAATGACTGAAGAAGTATTTGCTTTTGATGTTTTGGTTCCAGTGATTGATGAAGAGTTTGATCTTGCATTAATTGGTAAGAAAGATGTGTGGTACGACCATAAGGTCAGTGTATCAGAACCTGAATTGATAGAAGCAGATAAAACAAATCAGTATGATGCTTCAACAGATGGCATTCAGCCGGAGCAACTTGGAGAAAGCATTAATGTGTCATTAGAAGGCGGAACCGGCAAGGTTTCGTTGATAACTCCAACTACCATTAAGCAGAATGATGATGGATATATTGTTACTTTGGAATGGAGTAGCAAAAACTATGATTACATGCTTGTTGATGGAGTCAAATATCTTCCGGTAGAGGTTAATGAACACTCCATTTTTGAAATACCGGTATCTGATATAGATAAGCCGCTAGAAGTAGTTGCGGATACTGTTGCCATGAGCGAGCCTCATGAGATTGAATACAAAATTACGTTTGAAAAATAAAATTAACATTATCCCATGGCCTTTTGGTCATGGGATATTTGTGATTATTAGAGGCAAGAAGATTATCAAATAATGAAAAAAGTATTATTCATAATATGTGCATTACTGGCGCTTTCAGGGTGTACAAATAAAGAACAAAATTATACAGAATCAGCGATAGCAGCAGATGATATTAGTGGAAGTGAAACAGAGAAAAGGGATGTCACTAAAACAGGCAGCCTGGAACTTAAATATGCCACACAGTTCAGTGCCGCTTATTATGAAAGAGGCTATATACATATTAATGTCGCCGATGAAGCTGATTATGTAATAGTACCAGAAAATGAGAACGAAAATAATCTTGGATTAAGTAATCCGGTTTATATACATAGACCTTGCAACAATATATACCTGGCGGCCTCTTCTGCAATGGATTTGTTTATAGAACTGAATGCTTTGGATGATATAGCTTTTTGCAGCACAAAGGCAGAGGACTATGCAATGGATGAAGCAAGAAACGCAATAGAGTCAGATAAGATTAAGTATGTTGGTAAGTACAGTGCGCCTGATTATGAATTGCTTCTTAGCGGAGGATGTACGCTGGCTATTGAGTCTACAATGATAAGTCATTCACCAAAGATTAAGGAACAGCTTGAGAGGGTTGGAATTCCGGTTTTTATTGAAAGATCAAGCTATGAAGAAAGCCCAATGGGGCGTTTGGAATGGATAAAGCTGTATGGTCTATTAACTGGAAATGAAACAGAGGCTATAGAATTTTTTGATTTAGAGCAGGAGAAAATTGCAGAGATTATAGCGTCAGGAATTAATTCGGGCTGTACTGAAGAGAAAAAAACGGTTGCGTTTTTTTCTATTACATCCAATGGATATGTAACAGTTAGAAAACCAGGAGATTATATCTGCAAGATGATTGAAATAGCCGGGGGAGAGTATGCGCTTAATAATTTGTTGATTGACGAAGAAAATGCTCTTTCGACTATTAATATTGGAATGGAAGATTTTTACCGAGAAGCTAATGCTGCTGATATCCTGATATATAACGGCAGTATTGATGGCGGCATTGGCAGTATTGAGGAACTGCTTGTAAAGAACGAATTGCTTAAGGATTTTAAGGCGGTGAAGCAAGGAGATGTGTGGAGCACAAGCCTTAATATGTTTCAGGAGAGTAGCAAGATTGCTGATGTGATAGAAGAGATGGCGGATGTGATTGCTGGTGGCAGTGAACCTGAGCATAAATATTTAATGCGTTTGGAGTAAGTTATTTTGAAAAAAAGAGAATGGATAGTTTTTATTTTTTTAATATTGGCAATTCTCGTATTGGTTATTGTAAATCTGTTTTCTGGAAGCAGTGATGTTAGCATTAATCAGATGCTTGATATTCTGGCTTCTCATAACACTAATGATTCGCTGGGAGTTATTGTGTGGCAGATACGTATGCCAAGAATGATTGAGTCAGCTTTTTTGGGTGGAGCACTGGCTCTTTCGGGATATCTTCTACAATCTTTTTTTGCTAATCCCATAGCGGGTCCCTACGTGCTTGGAATTTCTTCTGGAGCAAAATTGTTTGTTGCCATATTAATGGTCTGTTCTTATAAGATGATGTTTAATATGTCGTCACTGATGATGGTTGCTGCATCGTTTATAGGATCATGTCTTGCAGCGATGCTGGTAATTGTTATTTCCAAGAAGGTTAAGAATATGGCGATTCTGATTGTATGCGGTGTGATGATTGGATATGTATGCTCAGCCGCGACGGAACTTCTGGTTGCATTTGCAGACGATTCAAATATTGTTAATCTGCATAATTGGTCTATGGGATCGTTTGCAGCAGCTTCATGGAAAAATGTTGAAATAATCATACCGGTAGTGTTGATTGGATTAGTTATGTCTGTTTTGCTTTCGAAAGGAACATCGGTGTATCTTTTTGGAGAGAGTTACGCAATGAGTGTTGGAATGAATATTAAACGCTTCAGGCTTTTCCTAATACTTGTATCAAGTCTGTTATCTGCTATTGTAACAGCGTATGCCGGACCTATTTCATTTGTTGGTATTGCAGTTCCACATGTGATTAGAACTGTATCCAAGACAAGCAATGTTAAGGCAATGATTTGTTTATCATTTTTAGGTGGGATGGCTACGTGCCTGATGTGCGATCTCATTGCAAGATGTATGTTTGCACCTATGGAGTTAAGCGTAAGTACAATTACAGCGGTATTTGGTGCGCCTGTTGTAGTTGTAATGCTATTAAAGAAAAAGAATAGTCATCAAAGAGTGGATAAGTAAATGTCTGAAATTATTACAAGAGAGCTATCAGTTGGATACGACAAAAAAATAATAATTGGGAAGATAGGTCTGGAAGTTAAGGCTGGAAAAATAGTTGTACTTATTGGGCCAAATGGCGCCGGAAAATCCACTATTCTTAAGACTATTGCCGGATTTTTAAAGCCTGTAGGTGGAGCAGTATATTTTGATGGCAAATCTTCCGAAGATATTGGCTTGCAGGACAGGGCTAAGCTGGTTGCGTCTATGATGACGTCAGGATTCGGGGCAGAATATATGACCGTTTCTGATGTTGTCGCTGGCGGTAGATATCCATATACAGGGTTGCTGGGAAAGCTATCATCTGAGGATGAGAAGGAAATAAAGAAGGCACTGAGTATTGTTGGGGCATCCGAACATAAAGACAGAGAGTTTAACAAGCTTAGTGATGGGCAGAAACAGAGAGTGCTTCTGGCAAGAGCTATCGCACAGAAGTCTAAGTTCATGATTCTTGATGAGCCCACAAGTTTTCTGGATATAGGTTATAAATTATCATTTATAGAAATACTAAAGGACTTGGCTACAAAAGAGAATATTGGCATTATTATGTCTTTGCATGAATTGGAAATGGCTGCCAAGGTTGCAGACACAGTTGTTTGCATTGCTGACGATGGAAAAATAGATAAAATTGGAAATCCGAAAGACGTATTTAAGAATCAGTATATTGAACAATTGTTCAATGTTAAGCCTGGACTTTTGAAGGAAACATACTGTTTTGAAAAAATTGAAAATCCTATAGCTCAGGTTAAAGCAAAATTAGAAAATAAGAAGGCACATTTTCTCATGGTGCAGGGAACTATGTCAAGTGCAGGAAAGAGTCTTGTGGTGGCAGGATTATGCAGAATCTTTATGCAGGATGGATATAGGGTTGCCCCATTCAAATCTCAGAATATGGCACTCAACAGCTTCATTACTGAGGAGGGGCTGGAAATGGGAAGAGCACAGGTAATGCAAGCGGAGGCAGCCGGTGTAAAGCCAAGTGTTTATATGAACCCTATTCTGCTGAAACCTACAAGTGACAGTGGATCGCAGATTATTGTTAATGGTAAGGTCAGGGGTAACATGCGAGCCAGGGATTATTTCGAATATAAGACAGAATTAGTGCCTGATATTCTTGCGGCAGTGGATAGGCTCCAGCAGCAGGCAGATATTATTGTGATAGAAGGAGCAGGCTCCCCGGCAGAGATTAATCTAAAGTCAAATGACATAGTAAATATGGGAATGGCTGCAATGGTAGATGCGCCTGTTCTACTTGTTGGTGACATCGACAGGGGAGGTGTATTCGCGCAGCTGTTAGGCACAATAGAACTTCTTGATAAAGAGGAAAGACAGCGCGTAAAAGGGCTCATTGTCAATAAGTTTAGAGGCGACAAGACTATTCTTGATCCGGGTCTGGAGATGTTGGAGAAGCGTGGAGGAATACCTATAGCGGGTGTTGTTCCATATATGCGTTTAGCTCTTGAAGATGAGGATTCTCTTTCAGAAAAATTTGATAGAAATGATAAGGCTCCAATTAGTATTGGTGTAATTAAGCTACCTCATATTGCAAACTTTACAGATTTTGATGCCTTTGAACAGATACCAGACATTGGCATTCATTATATAACAGGTACCGGTGATGTAGATGCGATGGATATGATTATTATTCCGGGCAGCAAAAATACAATTTCTGATATGGTATGGCTTAAGGAAAGCGGAATAGAATCTGAGGTAATAAAATATAGCTCTTCTGGCAGGCCAGTTATGGGAATATGCGGCGGATATCAGATGCTGGGAAAGAAAATACGTGATCCACTGGGAGTCGAAAATGGAGGGGAGATAAATGGCCTGGGTCTGCTTCCGGTTGAGACGGTTTTGACTAACAGGAAGTATCGAAGTCAGGTCATAGGAACAGTAGTCAATCCTACTGGTATTCTGTCAAAACTTTCGGGTAAAAGATACGAAGGCTATGAGATACATATGGGAGAAACAAAGCCTATTGAAGGGAATTTACCGGAATATACGTCAAATGGCTCGGGATATTGCAGCGGAAATGTATGGGGAACCTATGTACATGGAATATTTGACAGCGCGGATATCGTTACAGGAATAGTTGAAATTCTGGCAAAAGAAAAAAATATAGATGTAAATCTATCAAATGTAACGGATTACAAAGCATTAAAAGAAAAAGAATATGACCGTCTGGCAGATACTATGCGTGAGTATATGGACATGGAACTAATCTACCAGATTATGGGTATGGAAGATGGAAAAGCAAAATCTGTTTGATATTAGAATAAAAAAACCAGATCGAAATATTTATACAGAAGCTAAGAAGCAATGGGACAGCATTTCTAAACCATTAGATGGGCTGGGCGATTTTGAAAATATTATCTGCCAGATTGCGGCAATACAAAAAGAGTTATGTCCTGATATTTATGCTAGAACGCTTATTGTTTTTTGCGCTGATAATGGAATTGTAGCCCACGGTGTAACTCAGAGTGAGCAGGATGTTACTAGGAAAGTGGCAATCGCTTTAGGAGAAAGCAGAAGCGCCGCAAGTGTTATTGCCAAAGGCGTTAAAGCGAATGTCTTGCCCGTGGATATTGGAATTAATTGTGAAGATAAAATATCTGGCGTATTAGATATGAAGGTTGCGCATGGCACAAAAGATTTTCTCAGCAGCTCAGCGATGACTGAGAAGCAGACACTTCAGGCTATCGAGTGCGGAATCGAGCTTGCCCGTGAGCAAAAAAAAGCAGGAGCAGGATTGCTGGCAACGGGTGAGATGGGAATTGGTAATACCACTACTTCCTCAGCAGTTCTTGCAGCAATTCTTAAACTTGATAGTGAGAAGATGGTGGGACGCGGAGCGGGACTTGATGATATTAAGCTTCAGAATAAAAGAGAAGTAGTCAGGATGGGAATAGAGAAGTATGCCGATGTTTTTAATCATATTGATGATGAGGCAGACCGCTCCTTTGAAATTTTAAGATGCCTTGGTGGACTGGATATTGCTGCTATGTGTGGTGTGTTTATTGGCGGAGCAATATACGGAGTGCCGGTAGTAATTGACGGAGTTATCAGTTCTGTTGCAGCTCTTCTGGCACAGATATTTGTACCGGGTACAAAGGAGTATATGATTGCGTCGCATGGCGGTAGAGAAGCAGGATTAGAAATTGCACTTAAGAAATTAGGATTAAGACCATTAATCAATGGAAATATGGCTTTAGGGGAGGGCACAGGCGCCCTTATGATATTCCCTCTTTTGGATAATGCTCTTTATTTATACAGGCATGGAACACGATTCGCTGATAATGAAATTGAAGATTATGAGAGGTTCTGCTGATTTGATTATGGCACTATTTGAAAGGATATACTGATGATAACACTTATTGCTGGAACACCTGACAGCGGTAAATCTCTGCTTGCAGAAAATATAGCTGTGAAGCTATCTGGAGGTGGCAAGAAGTATTATTTGGCTACAATGGTTCCGTTTGGTGAAGAGGGCAAAATGCGTGTAGAGAAGCATCAAAGGATGCGTGAAGGGAAAGGCTTTATAACTTTGGAGTGGCCGGATGATATTAGTCTTAGACTAAATGACAGCATGGATTTTTCGGGTTCGACCATTCTTCTTGAATGCATGTCTAATCTTGTCGGAAACGAATTATATAGCGAAAATAATCACGGTACCAGTGATGAGATTCTTAGTAAAAAAATCATTGATGCCATGCACAAATTGAACGCTAAAGCGAAAAATGTAATTATTGTAACTAATGAATTTGCACTCGAAGACGAGCAGTATGATGCAGCGACAAAAAGGTATGTAAAACTTATTGCTATTGTTAATAAAGCGCTAATGGATATGGCAGACGAAACGTATATTCATAAAAATGGAGAATGGATGAGTAATGAAGCTAGTTAGAAATCTAATTGTTGCTTTTTCCTTATATTCACAAATACCAATGCCGAGGTTTGAATGGCAGGAAGAGGATATGAAACATAATATGGTATTTCTTCCATGGATTGGGGCTGTTATTGGCCTTGTTTCCTTTGGATTATCCCATGTGCTTGGGCTGATAGAATTGCCACTTATATGTCAGATGGCGCTTTATTCACTGCTTCCACTGATTATAACCGGTGGTTTTCATGTGGATGGTTTTATGGATGTTCAGGATGCTATCCGATCATATAAATCCAGAGAGGAAAAACTTGAGATATTGAAGGATCCGCATATTGGGGCGTTTGCAGTTATAAGAATGGGAATCTACGCATTAATATGGATTGCTTCATTGTCTCAGATTGTTCATAAAGATAACACGTCAGTGCTGCATATGTACTTTGCGATTTTCTTTATTGCCAGAGCATTTTCGGCAGTATCAAGTCAGTGCCTTAAGCATGCCAAAAAAGATGGAATGCTTAATATGGAGACAAAAGACTGTGGGAAAACTGATTTTGTTATATGCGTAATAGAACTTCTTGTGGGAATTGCTTTACTGGCACTTATTAATGTCTGGGCGATTATTGTTTGTGTATTGGTACTGGGGGTATATTTCATATATTACAGAAGTCTTTGCTACAGACAGTTTGGTGGTGTAACTGGTGATACAGCAGGTTATTGCATTACTACTCTTGAGGAGTGGCTTTTGGTTGCAATTGCAATTGCCTCTTTTTTTGTCTAGCGGGGGCTGATATATGAAGGAAATAGAGTGTCTGCTTATAAGACATGGGAAAACACAGGGAAATATAGAAAAGCGATATATTGGATGTAAAACAGATGAGGAACTTTGCGCTGCAGGGATAGAAGAACTGGAGCGAGGGAAGCTTATTGACAGAACAAAGCTAAAAATAGATTCCAGGGTTTATATAAGTCCAATGCTTCGATGTGTTCAGTCAGCAGATATTTTACTGCCCGAATGTGAGAAAGAAGTAGTTGATGATTTTAGGGAAATAGATTTTGGCGCATTTGAAAATAAGACCTATGAGGAACTTAATGGAGATAAACATTACCAGAGGTGGATTGATTCAAATGGTACATTGCCATTTCCAAAAGGTGAATTAAGAGAAGTATTTATAGTAAGAAATATAAAGGCCTTTACTGATGTTCTATATAAGGAATGTGTGAGGAATACAGAAACTGTCATTCCTTTTGTGATTCATGGTGGAAGTATTATGGCTATAATGAGTTCTTTGACGGGAGAGGATTATTTTGATTTTCATATATCCTGTGGAGAAGGAATACTGGTAAAGTGTTTGGTAGGAGAGGGGAAGATAGATGTTATATCATATGATCGCATTTGCGTCGGGTGTGATACTTGACTGGATAATAGGCGATCCCATGAATTTTCCACATCCTATTCGATGGATTGGAAGCTTGATTGGAAAACTGACTGATAAATGGCTATCTCCTTACCTGAACAATGGGAGAGATGCTAAAAAAGAAAGAACAAAGGGACTATTTCTTGTACTGACCGTGATAGCCATAACACTAGTTGGTACTTCGATTATTGTATTCGGCGCTTATCTTATAAATGTTTATCTTGGAATCATTGTTGAAGCTGTATTAGTTTGTTATCTTTTGGCAGCTAAAAGTCTGTATGTGGAAAGTATGAAGGTGAGTATGGCACTTAATAACGAAGGACTTGAGGCTGGAAGATATGCTGTGTCAATGATAGTAGGAAGAGATACCAATGTCCTTGATGAAAAGGGTGTAATCAGAGCTGCGGTAGAAACAGTAGCTGAGAATACATCAGATGGAATTATTGCACCGCTACTATATGCATTTATTGGCGGACCAATTCTTGGATTTGCATATAAGGCAATTAATACCATGGATTCAATGGTGGGCTATCATAGCGATAAGTATGAGGATTTCGGCCATTATGCAGCCAAGCTTGATGACGTGGTGAATTTTCTGCCAGCAAGAATCAGTGCATTCTTTATGATTTTGGCATCCTTCCTGCTTGGAAGAAATTATTCTGGTAAGGATGCTGCAAGAATATTTAAAAGAGACAGATTCAATCACAAAAGCCCAAACTCCGCTCAGACTGAAAGCGTATGCGCTGGAGCTCTGGGGATAATGCTTGCCGGAGATGCGAGTTATTTTGGAAAAATAGTTAAGAAACCTTTTATTGGTGATGATAAACGAGAGATAGAAAATGCAGACATTCATAGAGCTGGTTTGCTGATGTTTGCAACAGAAGTTCTTATATTTTTTGTCGTAATGATTTTGGGATTGCTAATTGTTTGGCTCTGGTAAATGGTTTGGAAGGAAAAAAGAATGAAGCATGGTGGAGACATATATTCGGGCGTAATTGAACACGACTTCTCGGTAAATATTAATCCGCTTGATTGCAGCAGAATAGTCAAAGAGATAATGGATGAAAGCGCAAAGAAAGTATGTAATTATCCTGACCCTTTTCAGAGGGAGTTTAGAGAAGCTGTTGCGTTTATCGAAGGAGTAAGTGCGGGAGAAGTATTTGGCGGAAATGGTGCATCCGAGCTATTTTTATCGCTTGTAACTATGATAGCACCTAAGAGGGTTATGCTTCCGATTCCTTGTTTTGTTGGATATGAGCATGCCCTTTCATTAATTCGTGGATGTGAAATTGTCTATTACCAACTTGAGGAGAAAAAGGATTATTTACTGGACAGACTATTCCTTGATGCATTGGAATATGAAGCGGCAAATGGGCTTGAACTGTTATTTCTGACCAATCCAAATAATCCGACAGGGAGGAATATTCCGAAGGATGTGCTTGATAAAACCTTTGAGATATGTTCAAGAAACAGCGTCAAAATTATTGCAGATGAATGCTTTATAAGACTATCTGATAGTGGCTGCTCACTTGTACCATATATAAGGGATTATGAGGGCTTATTTGTTGTAAATGCGTTTACAAAATTTTTTTCCATTCCCGGAATAAGAGCTGGATACGTAATCTCAAATTATACGAATATCGAACGTCTTCCGAGTTATATGCCGGAATGGAATCTTTCAGTTGTTGCGCAGACAGCCGGAATTATATGTAGTAATTATCTTAATGGCGGTAATCTCGAGTATGAGTCCAGACAGATGATTCGTAAAGAGAGAGAGTACCTTATCAGCGAGCTAAGAAATATGGGATATAAGGTATACGACTCGGATACGACTTTTATTCTCTTATATAGCGTAACCAATCTGTGTGAGTATTTAAGGAAAAGGAAGATACTTATAAGAGATTGCTCAAATTATAAGGGACTTAATAAAGGTTTTTATAGAATAGCTGTTAAGACACATGCAGAAAATGAGCTATTGATAGAAGAATTAAAGAAGATGGTTTAGGAGTAAGGTATGGAATTGGAGCATGTTCTTCCACAGGATATAGAAAAAAGAAGCTTTGAGATTATTACAAAAGAGCTTGAGCAAAAGAACATAGTTATAGATGAAGACAAAGCTTTTCTTATAAAGAGAGCAATTCATACTACAGCAGATTTTGATTATGCGTCTTCATTGAGTTTTTCAGAGGATGCAATCACTATTATGGCCAAAATGATTAGGAACGGGGCCCACATTGTTACTGATACCAATATGGGTCTCTCTGGAATAAATAAAAATGAACTGAAAAAATATGGCGGCGAAGTGCATTGCTTTATGGCTGATGAGGATGTTGCCATCGAGGCAAAACGAAGGGGAGTAACAAGAGCAGTAGTAAGCATGGAACGAGCCGCAATGCTTATAGATGATGTGATATTTGCTATTGGAAATGCACCGACAGCGCTTATTAATCTCAGAGAGATGTATGACAGTAGAAAATTTATTCCTAAATTTATAATTGGCGTTCCGGTTGGATTTGTTAATGTGGAGTATGCAAAGGAATTAATAATGGAAACGGACATTCCCTATATAGTTAACTGTGGGAGAAAGGGTGGCAGTAATGTGGCTGCAGCTATATGTAATGCTGTTTTATATGAGATGAGAAAAGGGAATCTGTAAATGCGATATGGTTTTACAACTGGGAGCTGTAGTGCGGCAGCAGCCAAGGCAGCGGTCTATATGTTGCTTACTGGGAATAGAAAAGAAAAAGTAATAATCACAACGCCTAAGGGGATAGATTTCCATGCTGAAATCGTAGATATTGTCATTGACGAAAACTGCGCCTGTTGCAGCGTAATAAAGGACGGCGGAGACGATCCTGATGTGACGACAGGTTCATATATATCTGTAAAGGCAGAGGTTATCTGCGATGGAGGCAACAGGATATTAATAGAAGGTGGTGAAGGTGTAGGTCGAGTTACCAAGCCAGGTCTTGATCAGCCCATTGGTAATGCTGCAATTAATTCAGTACCAAGACAGATGATTGAAAAGGAAGTTAGAGAAGTAATGAATATTCTCGACTGCAAGGATACGATCACTATTACTGTTTCGGTTCCGGGTGGAGAAGAACTGGCGCAAAAAACCTTTAATCCTCGGCTTGGAATAGTAGGTGGAATTTCCATTCTTGGAACCTCGGGTATAGTTGAGCCGATGAGTAGTCAGGCACTTCTTGATACTATTCGTGTGGAACTGAATCAAAAGAGGGAGCTTGGAAATGAAATAATAGCAATAACACCAGGTAACTATGGACTGGATTTCATGAAAAAAAAGTTCGGCTACAATCTTGACGAGGCAGTAAAGTGCTCCAATTACATTGGTGACTCATTGGAAATGATTGCTGAGTTTGGGTTTAAGAAGGTGGTCTTGTGCGGACATATAGGGAAGCTTATTAAAGTCGCAGGTGGAATCATGAATACGCATTCCAGGGAGGCGGACTGTAGAATTGAGTTAATGATGTATTCTGCTTTTATGGCAGGTGCAGATAAAGATGTTTTAGCAAGAATCTCAGAGTGTATCTCAACCGATGCAGCATATGAATATATTCTAAAGGCTGGTCTTGAGAAAAAATTTATGGAAAATGTGATGGGGAAGATAGGGTTCTATCTGAATAAGAAGGTAGGAGGAAGATTTCAGATAGAATGCATCGTTTATTCCAATGAATTTGGTCTGTTGGGGGAGACTAAAGGGGCAAGAAAACTGATAGAAGGATTAGTAACAGGGGATTAGTATGAATGATTTGAATATACATTTTGTCGGTGCAGGTCCAGGAGCAGTTGATCTGATTACTGTCAGAGGAATGGAGCTGTTAAAGAAGGCAAAGATTGTCATATATGCAGGCTCATTAGTTAATCCACAGCTTCTTAACTATTCTCCAGAAGCAGAAATATATGACAGCTCAAAAATGACTCTTGATGAAGTTATAGAGGTAATGAAAAAAAGCTGCGTTGAGGGCAAAGAACTGGTAAGACTTCATACTGGTGAACCAAGCATATATGGTGCGGTGAGAGAGCAGATGGATGCTCTTGATGAGCTGGGTATAGGATATGATTCCTGCCCCGGGGTAAGTGCATGCTTTGGAGCCGCTGCGAGCTTAAATCTTGAATATACCTTACCCGAGGTATCTCAGTCGCTGGTTATTACGCGAATGGCTGGAAAGACAAAGGTGCCGGAATTTGAAAGTATTGAGAGCTTTGCTTCGCACAAGGCAACCATGGCTATTTATTTAAGCACTTCCATGTTAGATGAGTTAAGTGAGAGACTAATCCGGGGAGGATATTCAGAAGATACTCCGGCTGCAATAGTTTATAAGGCAACCTGGCCGGAGGAGGAAAAATATATATGTACAGTTAAGGAACTTCCCAGTGTCGCGATGGAACATGGCATTACTAAGACAGCGCTTATTTTGGTGGGTGATGTTATTGATACAACCAATTATGAGAAATCCAGATTATATGCCGAAGATTTTTCTACAGAATACAGGCAGGCAAAAAAATAAAGAAGCAGAGAAATGATTATTAGAACATGTGCATGGACAACTGAAGGATTGAAACTGGCTGACAGAATTGCTGAGAGTGTAACAAAGCATACCTTTGACTACAAAAGTGTGGACGAAGATGTTGATTTATGGATTAAAACAGGATTTGGGCTGAATGCTCCTATTTTGTTTATCGGTGCTATGGGAATTGCTGTAAGAAAGATTGCACCATTTGTATATAGTAAGTTTTCGGACAGTCCTGTGATTGTTATTGATGAAAAGGGGCAGTTTGTTATTCCTGTTTTATCTGGTCATGTTGGTGGGGCAAATGAAATGGCAAAGGACATTGCAGCTGCGATAAAAGCGCAGCTGGTTATTACAACTGCGACAGATGTTCAGGATGTCTTTGCTGTTGATGTATTTGCCAAAAAAAATGGACTTCGAATAGTTAATAAAGATGGGATAAAAAAAGTTTCTGCCAAGCTGCTTAACAGAAAAAAGATTAGGCTGGTAATTGACTCAGATATTGAGTATAACCGAGAGGATGTTCCAGACTCTATAGATATCATTGATTATGAAGAGGCGGTAGAAAGCGGTCTGGAGATAGATGTTTATATTATGCATAATAGTAGTGCTATGTCTGGTTTGTTGGCGGATGCGGATAAAACAATTGCCAGAAAAATAAAGTCATCTCTATTTCTGGAATATAAGCCTTACGTACTTGGTATCGGATGCAAGAGGGATACTGAATTTGAAAAGCTGGATGTATTTGTAAAAGAACAGCTTGAAAGAGGTGACATAGATATAAAATTCGTGGCTGGCATGGGCACTATAGATATTAAAAAGTCAGAGAAAGGGATTTTATATTTTGAAACCAAAAACAGAATCCCGCTTACTTTTTTTTCTGCACAGGAACTGCAAGAGGTAGAGGGCGAATTCAGCAATTCAGATTTTGTGAAAGAGATTACAGGAGTTTCGAATGTGTGTGAGAGGGCAGCTATGAAACTATCTGGAGAAGATGGAGAACTGTTGCTGCATAAAATAGCTCAGGATGGAATGACTTTGGCGGTGAGTATAAGGAAAGCGAGAATTAGCGTTTGGAAAAACTAATATATGTTATCGGAATAGGTCCGGGAGATGAAGCCAATTTGACAGGACGGGCAATCAGGGCATTACAGGAAAGTGATGTAATAGTTGGATATACTGTCTATGTTGATCTGGTAAAGGAAATCCTTCCGGATAAAGAATATATGACAACTGGGATGACCAAGGAAATAGAAAGATGCAGATTGTGCTTTGATCTTGCCAGAGAGGGAAAGGTAGTTTCACTTGTGTGCAGTGGTGATGCAGGTGTATATGGAATGGCTTCGCCAGTGTATGAACTGCTTCCTGAATATGATGATGTTGACATTGTTGTTGTTCCGGGAATAACTGCAGCCAACAGTGGGGCAGCAGTATTAGGAGCACCACTTAATCATGATTATTGCGTTATAAGCCTGAGTGATCTCATGACACCGTGGGAAGTGATTGAGAATAGAATAAAAGCTGCAATTATGGGGGATTTTGCGATGGCTCTTTATAATCCTTCTAGCAGGAAGCGAGCTGATTATCTACAGAAGGCATGCGATATAATGCTTGCGGCAGGTGCAAAGCCAGACAGAGCCTGTGGCTATGTAGAAAATATTGGTCGCGAGGGAATGCAATCCTGTGTGTGTACGTTGGCGAAACTAAGAGAGCTCTCAGTGAATATGTTTACCACAGTGTTTGTTGGCAATTCAGAAAGTTATATTCAGGGGAATAAGCTTATTACAAAAAGAGGATATAGATGAAACAGGTTCTAATATTTGCGGGAACAACTGAGGGAAGAGAACTGGCAGAGGCGTTTGACAGAAGCAATATCAGCTGTCATGTATGCGTTGCTACCGAATATGGAAGTCAGCTTATCAAAGACACCAGAAACGTTATTGTTCATATGGGCAGACTTGATGGAAATGACATGAAAGAATTGATGTCGGATATCAAGTGTGATGTGGTTGTTGATGCAACGCATCCTTATGCGACGGCTGTGACGTCCACAATCATGGACAGTATTAAAGATACAGATATAGAGTATATCAGGCTGCTACGAGATACAAAAGTAGAAAATAGTAATGCGGATATTGCTTATTATGCTGATGTTAACCAGTGTATAGAGGGATTGAAGCTAACATCAGGGAAAATTCTGTTAACGACTGGTAGCAAACAGCTCGCTGAATTTACTGGAGTGGCTGAACTGAAGGACAGAATCATGGCCCGGGTTATACCAGGAATGGAAAGCCTTAAGCTGTGTTATGATGCCGGACTTGAAGGCAGGCAGATTATTGCTATGCAGGGGCCGTTTTCACAGCAAATGAATGAAGCTGTCATTCGTGAGTATAACATTGAGAATCTTGTTACCAAAGAAAGCGGCGCTGTCGGTGGAGTTAATGATAAGCTCCTCGCAGCTGCAAATCTTGGAATAAAGGTACACATGATTGGAAGCCCAAATGAAACTGTGAATGGTAGTTTGTCCAATGGAAAAGAGGGCTTATCTCTTGGTAAAACCATAAAAAAAATAGAACAGCTGCTTGGTATGTCATTTGCAAGAGGTAAGGTCCAGGTAGTTCTTGCCGGAATTGGACCAGGTAATGAAAGGCTTATGACTGAAGAGGTAAAGAGTGAAATCAGTGAAGCAGATATTATCTTTGGCGCGACGAGAATGGTAGAAGCAGTAGAATCCAAAGCAAAAAAATATCCCTATTACCTCAGGGAAGATATTATTCCTGTAATTGAAAATGAATCAGCAGGCAGTTATAAGGATATAAAAGCTGTTGTGCTTTTTTCGGGAGATTCCGGTTTCTATAGTGGAAGCAGGAAAATGTATGAAGCACTTATTCAGAAGAGTGAATGGGATGTCAGGATTATGCCGGGAGTATCATCTATTTCTCTTTTATGTGCCAGACTCGGAACAGACTGGAATGATGGGAATATTGTTAGTCTGCACGGTGTAGACAGTACTCAGTGGATTCCAGAAATATTGGATTCGGTAAGATATAACAGGAAAACATTTTTTATTTGCTCAGGAGTGAAGGATATCAATCTGTTAGGCGAAGTGCTCTATGATGAGGGTATTGATTGCCAGATACATCTTGGATATCAATTATCATATCCGGATGAAAAAGTATTGGCTTTATCATTGCAGCAGTGTATGGAACTTGGCGAAGAGGGGTTATATGCAGGACTGATTACGGTCGGTGATGTATCAAGACGCTTCCTTGTACCCACAATGAAGGATGAAGATTTCATAAGAGATAATGTTCCTATGACAAAGGAGGATGTTCGTAAGCTTTCTATCTGTCAGATGAAAATCAAGGAAAATGATGTTGTATATGATATTGGATGTGGAAGCGGTTCTATAGCGGTTCAGGCGGCTATGCTTTCCAGGTCAGTAAGAGTATATGCTGTTGAATGTAGTGAGGAAGCAGTGGCTTTATCCAGGAGGAACATATCAAAGCATAGACTTCACAATATTGATGTGATACAGGCGAAGGCACCAGGGGGATTAGATAATCTGCCAGCAGCTGATTCCGCGTTTATAGGAGGCAGCAGGGGTAATCTTAAAGATATTCTTCTTAAGTTATATGCTATTAATCCTTCCATGCGTGTGGTTATTAATGCTGTGAGCATGGAAACAATTTGTGAAACAAGTAGGCTTATAGAGGAACTGAGTATAGATAACCTTTCCATAGAACAGGTATCTGTAAACAAAGTTAATGAATTGGGTCAATATCATATGCTCAGTTCAAATAATTCAGTTTTTATTTTTTCCTTCGATTTTGTATAGAAATTAAGTTTATTTTTGGTGTAATCATTGATGAAAAAAGCATTTTTAATTGCGGCAACAGGAAGCGGTTGTGGAAAGACAACAATAACCTGTGCGCTTCTTTCGACAATTAAAAATAGGAATATGACATTAAGAGCTTTTAAGTGTGGACCAGATTATATAGATCCCATGTTCCATAAAACTGTGCTTGGAATTGAATCACAGAATCTGGATTTATTCTTCTCCTCAGATGAAGAGCTTGAGCGCATTTTTTATGCCGAAAATTGTGCCGATGTCTCAGTAGTTGAAGGCGTTATGGGTTTATACGATGGTATATCGACTTCCTCAAATGAGGGGTCATCCTATGAACTGGCCTGCAAACTGGACATACCGGTTTTTCTTGTTGTAAATGCACATGGAATGGGAAGATCACTAATTGCACTTATAAAGGGCTTCCTGGAAATGGATACGGAGCAAAAAATCAAGGGTGTGATTCTAAACCAGATTTCGCCAATGTACTATGAGACTATAAGCAGGCAGATTGAGTTGGAGCTAGGTGTGGCAGCTTTGGGATATTTTCCTAAGGTGGGAGATATCAATCTTGAGAGCAGATATCTTGGTCTTAAGATGCCAAATGAGATCGAACAGATTGAGGACAATATTAAAAAGGCAGAAAAGATTATTTCTGAAACTGTAGATATAGACAGGATGCTACAGATATCTGTGACAGGCAGAGAGGCTAAGTCTGTGTCAGAAATAGAAGAAGTATTGCATGATGTTCGTATAGGAGTTGCAAGGGATGAAGCCTTTTGTTTCTTCTATGAAGAGAACCTTAAGCTACTCAGAAAACTTGGAGCAGAAACTGTTGAGTTCTCGCCAATCCACGATAAGGTGCTTCCAGATAACATTGATGGATTGTTACTTGGCGGAGGCTACCCTGAACTATATGCAGACAAGCTTTCTTCAAATATAAAAATGCTTTCTTCTATAAAGGATGCTATTAGTAGGGGCGTTCCCTCGCTGGCTGAATGTGGAGGATTTATGTATCTTCATGACGCTATATGTGTAGATGGCACTGAGTATCCAATGGTCGGTGTAGTGGAAGGCACCTGCTCAAAGAAGGAAAGACTTGTTAGATTTGGATATCTTACAATAAGTGAGAATGCAGATAGTTTCATGAGTAGTGGCAACAAAGGAATAAAAGGACACGAGTTCCATTATTATGACAGTACGAATAATGGTGAGGATGGAACATCTGTTAAGCCTGGAGGTAATCGCAGCTGGAAATCTGCCCATATATCTGAAAATCACTGGTGGGGATTTGCACATTTGTATTACCAGACTAATGTTGGATTTGCAAAAGCTTTCATTGATAAATGTATAAAATGGAGGAATATCAATGAGTAACTCTGATAGATATTTTGAAAATAGAGATTGCAAGTATTATCCATGTCATAAGGGATTGGACAATATTAACTGTCTGTTTTGCTATTGTCCATTATATAGGATGCCAAACTGTCCGGGGCATTATAAGTGGATTGAGAAGGAAGGAAAGCAGATAAAGAGTTGTATTGATTGTACATTTCCGCATGTGGAAGAAAATTATGAGAAGATTAATAAGATAATTAAGGCGAATAGTTAGTACAGAAGTTATGCAAAAATAGTATCTGTTTTTTCAGCAACTCCCGAGAAATCCTCGGGAGATTTTTTTGGGGTTTTTTTGTGCAAATTGGATAAAAAATGGAATGAAATTTTTACATCCGGAAACTAAAAATGCGAAAACAGTTTCTTGAAACGAGGCTGAGGAAATGGTATGATAAAGGAAACTAAAATAGTAAAAATAGTTTCCGAGCGGGTGGCAGATGGATATTAAAAAACAGATTTTAGAAGCGACAATAGAGGTGTTTCACAAAAAGGGAATAAAGTTTACCATGGATGATTTGGCGAGAGCCTTAGGAATGAGTAAGAAAACCATCTATACGGTATTCAAAGATAAAAATGAATTATTCTTATCCATGGTGGACTATCTGTTTGATGCGATAAAGGCAAGTGAAAATGAAATAATCCAGAATGAAGAACTATCAACGCTGGACAAAATTCAGGCAATACTGTGTGTACTTCCGGACGGATATAAGGATTTGGATTTTGGACAGCTCTACATATTAAAAGATAAATATCCTCAAATATATAAAAAAGTTGAAAAACGTCTGGAAAATGGTTGGGAAAACACAATTATGCTCCTAGAAAAAGGTAAGGCGGAAGGCGTAATTCGAGAGGTCAATATACCAATCGTAAAGATGATGCTTGAAGCATCGCTGGAGCAGTTTTTTCAGAGAGATATATTAAAACGAAACAAAATAACATATCAAAAAGCTCTGAACGAAGTGGTGGAGATTTTGATGACGGGAATAATCCGGAAATGACTGATGATAAGTCAGCAATAAGCTGGCTGCATCTAGAACTAAACTGAACAGAAAAGAGAATGAACGAATTTTGAGGAGGGCATGTTATGGCAGAAAGAATTTATATAAATAATGATTGGAAATATTTAGACAGCTTTAAGGATAATGAGCTGTTTGAAACTGCAACATGGAGAGACGCAGCAGATGTACGTATTCCTCACACCGTAAAAGAAGTGCCTTTTCATTATTTTGATGAAAAAGAATATCAGAAAATAGCTGCATATCAGAAAATATTAAGCTGCCCAAAAGAATGGGAAGGAAAAAGAATACTTCTTACATTCGATGGTGTAGCCCATGACAGCAAGGTATTTGTAAATGGAAAATGTGCTGGAGCTCACCACTGCGGTTATACAGCGTTCACTGTTGATATAACAGATTACATCAATATCGGGAATGATAACGAGATCGTAGTAGTTGTTGACAGTAATGAAACATTAAATATCCCGCCATTTGGGTTTGTAATTGACTATATGACCTACGGTGGAATTTACAGAGATGTCTATATCGATGTAAAGGAACAAAGCTATATAAAGGATGTATTTGTTAAGACCAGGGTTGCAAGAGAAGGTAAGCAGTCAGCTACTGACTGTCAGATAACAATAGCTAATCCAGGCAAGAATATCAGTATCAGACAATATATTAAGAAATATGGAGCTACTGAAGAATATATAAAACTTGATAAAGAATACGATGTTCAGGATGAAATGCTTGAAGCCTCGCAGAATACTGGAAAAGTAGAACTGTGGGATATAGATAATCCCAATCTGTATATCATAAAGACAGAGTTGATTCGTGATGGAAAATGTATTGATGAGAAAGAAATCAGATTCGGATATCGCAAAGCGGTATTCCATGCAGATGGTTTTTACCTCAATGGAAAGAAGCTCAAAATCAGGGGCTTAAATAGGCACCAGAGCTATGCATATGTCGGCTATGCGATGCCAAAGTCCATGCAGGAGCTGGACGCTGATATCCTGAAAAAAGAACTCGGACTTAACGCAGTAAGAACCTCGCATTATCCCCAATCGCATCATTTTATCGACCGCTGCGATGAATTGGGTCTGCTCGTATTTACAGAGATTCCGGGCTGGCAGCATATTGGAGATGAGCAGTGGAAGAACCAGGCAGTCGAAAATACAAGAGACATGATACTGCAATATCGCAATCACACATCAATTGTATTGTGGGGCGTAAGAATAAATGAATCTGTTGACGATGATGAATTCTATCTAAGAACCAATGCTGTTGCACATGAGCTGGATCCTACAAGACAGACGGGTGGAGTTCGCTGCTATAAAAAGGGAAGCCTTCTTGAAGATGTATATACCTACAATGATTTTTCTCACACAGGAAATAATGAAGGCTGCGAGAAGAAAATGGCAGTAAGTCCAGATAATAACAAGCCATATCTGGTGAGCGAATATAACGGACATATGTATCCATGCAAGGCATATGACTGGGAAGAACATAGAAGAGAGCATGCAATGAGGCATGCCAATGTACTTGACAGTGTTGCAAAAACGCCTGGAATTGCAGGAAGCTTTGGCTGGTGTATGTTTGATTACAATACCCATAAAGATTTTGGAAGTGGTGACAGAATATGTTACCACGGAGTTATGGATATGTTTCGTAATCCTAAGATGGCTGCATATGTTTATGCATGCCAGCAGGAAGAGAGCCCAGTTCTTGAATTGAGCTCATCAATGGATATTGGTGAACATCCAGGAAGTAACAGAGGCGACATATATATCTTTACAAATGCAGAATCTGTGAAGATGTACAAGAATGATACCTTTATCAAAGAATATACCGCATCGGATTCGAAATATAAGAATCTACAGCATGGTCCAATCAGAATAAATGATTACATTGGCTCAGCGCTGGAAGAGAATGAGAATATGAGCCATAGTCAGGCTGAAGCAGTTAAGGAACTGCTTAATGAAGCAGCAAGGTCTGGTCTATACGGACTATCTAAGCAAATGTATCTGAAGGCAGCAGGACTTGTCGTGAGATACCATATGAAAATGACCGATGCAGTTGAACTATATAACAAGTACATTGGTGACTGGGGCGGAACATCTACGGCATATCGTTTTGAAGCAATAAGAAATGGTGAGGTAGTAAAAGAATTAGTTATTAAACCGATGTCTTCCTGGAGCATAAACGCTGCTATTGATCACGATGTGTTAAAAGAGCAGGAAAGCTATGACGTAGCAGCAATCAGAATTAATGCAGTAGATGAAAATAATAATATACTTCATTTCTTCAATGACCCTGTGGAGATTGCCGCTACTGGACCAATAGAAATAATAGGACCGAAGGTTGTTAGCCTTCAGGGCGGTATGGGAGGAACCTACATAAAGACAACTGGAGAAGCTGGAGAAGGCTCTGTTGTGATTAAAGGAATGAATGGAATGCATAAATCAATTCAGATAAAAGTTGAAGTATAGAAACGAGGTGGGGGAAATGAGATTAACGGGAAAAGAGAAGTTTGCATATGGTCTCGGCGCAGTTGGCAAGGACATGGTATACATGCTATCGGCCAGCTATGTGCTGTATTACTACCAGGATATTTTGGGCGTTAATGCAGTTGCTATGGGAGTTATCTTACTAATAGCAAGAATATTTGATGCCTTTAACGATCCGATTATGGGAGTAGTTGTTGCGAAAACAAAAACCAGATGGGGTAAATTCAGACCATGGTTACTTATTGGAACAATTACCAATGCAGTTATCCTGTACCTTCTGTTTGCTGCGCCGCCGCAGCTCACAGGAAGCGGTCTTGTGGTATATGCCGCAGTGTTCTATATCCTTTGGGGTGTGACTTACACCATGATGGATATTCCTTACTGGTCAATGGTTCCGGCATTTACCGAAAGTGGTAGGGAGAGAGAAAACTTATCTGCACTTGCCAGATCATGTGCAGGTGTTGGCTCAGCACTTATCTCCATAGTCGCTATCATCGCTGTACAGGCACTTGGTACCATGATGGAGGGGGCAGATGCATCGGCCGTTGCAATAGAAAGAACAGGCTTCAAGTGGTTAGGACTCATTGTCGCTGTGCTGTTCATTGTATTAACGCTAGTGACCTGCATATGTATCAAAGAAAAATCTTCCGTCGATATGGAAACGGCGTCTGTGAAAGACATGTTCAGATCACTTATTCACAATGATCAGGCAATGACTATGGTTATTGCAATTGTACTTGTAAACACAGCTGTATATATTACTAACAATCTTGTTATTTATTTCTTTAAGTATGATATAGCAAATCTGTCATGGCAGAGTGATTATACTTTATTTACTACATTCGGCGGTGGTATGCAGATACTTGCGATGATGGCATTTTTCCCACTGCTTCGAAAAGCATGGAGCACAATGAAGATATTCTATATCAGTATAGCAAGTGCAGTTGCCGGCTATATTATGCTGCTTGTCATGGCGTTATCTGGAACAAGAAATATTTATGTTTTATTTATCCCGGCATTCTTCATAATGTCTGCCGTAGGAATTCTGAATGTAATTGTAACAATCTTTCTTGCGAATACAGTTGATTATGGTGAATGGAAGAATAAGAGACGTGATGAGTCAGTTATTTTTTCAATGCAGACATTCGTTGTTAAGCTTGCTTCAGGTATAGCAGCGCTTGTCGCATCTATTTGCCTCTCAATATTCAGTATTGGAGGAGCGTCAACAGATGAAGTGGTAACAGAGGTTGTCAGAGCATCCGACAGTTCTGTATTTGGCCTTCGTATGACAATGACAATTATTCCTGTTATTGTGCTACTAATTGCGCTGGTGGTATTCAGGAAGAAGTATTGCTTAAACGATGAGAAACTCAATGAAATAACAGCAGAATTGGCAAACAGAAAAAATAATCAGTCAGTTTAGTACGCTAATTAATAAGGATAATCAAATGGATAATGCTAATAATTCTGAAATGAATACGGACTGCAAATATATTACCAGACTTGAGGACAACACCTTTGTGTTAAATACCTTTAACACCACATATGCATTTCGGGTTATGGATAATTGCAAATATCTCGAGCACTTATATTATGGCCGAAAGATACATTTGAATACGGCTGATGGTCTGGTTGAGCAGCACGCCTTTGCACCAGGTAACACTATTGTGTATGAAACAGGATGCGATTCGTTCTCACTGGAGGATGTATGCCTGGAAATGTCCAGCCTGGGAAAAGGTGATATTAGAGAGCCATTTATTGAGGCTGTATTGTCTGATGGTAGTACAACCCTTGATTTTAAGTTTGAGAAGGCAGCAGTAGTTAAGGGTAAGAAAGCGCTCAAAACATTACCAAGCTCCTACGATGAGAATGAGGAAGCCTGTCAGCTCATTATAGATATGGTTGATGATAATAACAGTATCAACGTAAGCCTATTATATTCCGTCTTTCCGTCAAAAGATGTTATTGTCAGAAGCACGCTTGTTTACAATGCTGGTAAAGAGCCTCTGAGAATCACCAGAATTATGAGTAATCACCTTGATCTAAATACTAGTGACTATGTATTTACAAGATTCAGCGGTGCCTGGGCAAGAGAAATGAGCAGACATGATACTCTGCTAAACTGTGGAAAGATAGTAAATTCTTCATTCACAGGAACTTCATCAAACAGAGCCAATCCATTTGTGATGCTCTCAAAAGAGAATACAACGGAAGACCATGGAGAGTGCATAGGTTTCAATTTGATTTACAGCGGTAACCACTATGAAGCGGCCGAGGTAAACAGCTTTGGAAAGACCAGATTTGTTCAGGGCATTAATCCACAGAATTTTGAATATCTATTACTGCCAGAAGAATCTTTTGAAGCGCCGGAAGCTGTTATGAGTTATGCGGCAGGCGGGTTTAATTCTCTGAGTCATAATATGCATTCTTTTATAAGAGAGAATATTGTCCGCGGCAGCTATAAGAAAAAAGAAAGGCCCGTGTTGTTAAACAGCTGGGAAGCAGCTTATTTTGATATTAATAAGTCCGGACTTGTTAAGCTGGCAAAGGAGGGCAAAAGCGTTGGTATAGAGCTCTTTGTCATGGATGATGGATGGTTTGGAGACAGAAATGATGACAGCCATTCACTGGGAGACTGGGAAGTAAATGAGAAAAAGCTTCCAGGTGGATTAGCCGGAATCGCAAACGAAATCAAGAAGCTCGGGATGGATTTTGGAATCTGGGTCGAGCCGGAAATGATAAGCGTGCAGAGTGAGCTTTTTAAGAAGCATCCGGAGTGGGTTATGGATATTCCGGGGAAACCACATTCAGAAGGCAGAAACCAAAGGATTCTCGACCTGTGTAATAAAGAGGTCCAGGACTTCATAATCGAGTCGATGACGAAAGTCTTTTCTAGTGCAGATATCTCATATGTTAAGTGGGATATGAACAGGATTATCTCTGATTATTATAGTAGAACACTTAGCAGCGACAGACAGAAAGAAGCTGGTCACAGATATGTACTTGGTCTGTACAGATGCATGGATGAATTGACAAGAAGATTTCCTGACATTTTGTTCGAGGGCTGCGCGTCAGGTGGAAATCGATTTGACCTTGGTATTTTATGCTATTTTCCACAGATATGGGCCAGCGATAATACGGATGCAATCTGCAGAACAGAAATACAGACGGGATATAGCTATGGCTATCCCCAGTCAGTAGTTGCTGCTCATGTTTCAAGCATTCCCAATCATCAGACACTCAGAAAGACTCCTCTGGATACAAGATTTAATGTTGCGGCATTTGGTGTGCTTGGATATGAGTGTAATCTGTGTGACATGAAGAAAGAGGATAAGGAAGCAATTGCCAAACAGATTAGCCTATATAAAGAATGGAGAAGTGTATTACAGTTTGGAAGCCTGTACAGAAATGATACAGATGATAATCAGACACAATGGACAGTCGTTTCTGAAGATAAGAAGAGGGCTGTCGGACTTAATCTGCAGAAATTAGTCACACCTAATTGGCAGTATGCACAGTATATAGCAAAAGGCCTGGATGAGGAAGCTTTATACAGCTTTTATAATAATGAAATAAAAATCAATATAAAAGAATTTGGTGATTTGATTAACACAGTTGTGCCAGTTCACATCAGACAGGATTCCTTTGTTCATAATGTAGCAGCGCAGTTTGTGAAGATGGACAGTGCTAAGGAAGATCACAAGATGTTTGGTGATGCATTAATGTACTCTGGTGTGAAGCTAAAACAGGGGTTTAGTGGAACTGGCTATAATGGTGAAGTCAGATATTTTCAGGATTTCTGTTCGCAGCTCTTTCTCATGGAATGTGCGGACACACGCATGTAGAAAAAAACAGACAGGCCTGTAGCAATGCACCAGCCAATTGGCCACGCATACCATATGCCAAGATAGCCAAGTATGGTGCCTGATAACAGCAGAGCTAGTGCAACTCGGATGATTAAATCTGAGAAAGTTGTGACCATGAATTCTTTCATTTTTTCCGCACCTCGTAGAACACCATCGGCAACGAGCTTGATGGATATAACAAAGTAAAATGGTGAAAGAATTCTAAGATATAATGTGCCTGATGTAATTGCATCCAGAGAAGGATCCTTGATAAAAAAAGTAAGTAGCGGACTGGGGAGTGTCAGGTAAAGAATGCATATTGGCAGGGAAATTAGCCATACCATCTTTACACCAGCGATGAAGCCAGGTTTGATTCTTTCGGGCTTCTGCGCGCCAAGGTTCTGCGCAGTGTAATTGGAGACACCATTACCAAACGTGGTCAGTGATGTGATTATAAGGTTATTGAGTTTTACCGCTGCAGAATATCCCGCCATTACACCTGGTCCAAACATATTAATTGAACCCTGAATAATAATATTTCCGATAGATATAAAGCTTTGCTGAAGTATGCTGGGGACCGCGACCACAATGAACTGGCGAAGTATTTGGGCAGAGAACAGGGCTGGTTTCTTAGGTGCTTTCATGGAATGTACTCTTTTGAATACAAATAGGAGCGCCAGAATGCAGCTTACACTCTGGCACAGGAAGGTAGCCCATGCAATTCCAGGGACACCAAAATTAAATACTTGCACAAAGAGAATATCCATACCGATATTAGAAAGTGAAGAGGCTGCGAGGAAGTAAAAAGGTGTTTTCGAATCACCGAGTGCGGAGAAAATTCCTGTCGAAATATTGTAGAAGAACACGAAGGGGAGCCCCAACAGGTATATATTCATATACGTGACAGAGTCTGGCATGAGGTTTTCCGGTGTATTAACTATATGTAGTAAAGGAACGAAAAAAAGGAAGCCAATCAGCATGAGAGTAGCACATATTGCACCACTTGAAATGATAGAGGTAGATACTGCTGTTTTGAGTGAACTTATATCTTTTGCTCCAAAGAATCTGGATGCAATGACTGAACAGCCGATATTGCAACCAAATGCAAATGCTATGAAGATTAGAGTTACCTGGTAGCTGTTGCCGATTGCGGCTATTGCATCCTCACCTATGAAGCGTCCGGCGACCCAGGAATCTGCGAGATTGTATAACTGTTGAAAGATAACGCTCCCGAACAGCGGGAGGCAGAAGTCCCGTATTGCTTTTGACGGTGTTCCGATAGTAAGATCTTTATTCATATCCCATGACCTTTCCATAACCTGCAGGCTTTGGGTCGCAGGTGGAAGTGGCAAGGTTCACCATTTCCAATTTCCAAAAAGATATTATACTCGCGTATGAAAAAAATGAAATAAAAGAAAAGATAAAATTTTTATAAATACCTATTGACATAGTAGGAAAATAGGTGTAAATTAACATCATCTTAAATGAAAGGGGCAAGACAAATGAAGAATGTTTTACTAACTTCGAGTTCAAACATGTGTATGTGTATGTGTCGAATGCTATTCTCCCAGGCAAGTGAAATGACCGGGTGTATGGCACATTTGTCATGCAGCCGAAAATAATAAGAATTATTATTTGAAGTCATTGCCTGGGAGTTAACAACCCAGGCATTTTTATTGCAGAAAATGCTCGACAAAACACATACATATTATTGAATTACGAATAAAAGAAAGAGGAAAAAAGATTATGAAAAAGAAACTATTGACGAAAATATTAACTAGTGCTGTTGCACTGACTTTAGGCCTGACAACACTTGCTGGCTGCGGTGCACAGAATGGTGATACACAGACAGCTGATGCGAATAAAGTCTACAGAACACTTGATGAGATTAAAGAGAGCGGAAAGATAAACATCGGAGTATTCTCAGATAAGAATCCATTCGGTTATGTAGATGAGAATGGTGAATATCAGGGCTATGATGTTTATTTCGCAGATAGAATCGGTAAGGACCTGGGCGTAGAAATCAATTATGTTTCTACCGAGGCAGCAAGCAGAGTTGAGTATCTTGAAACTGGTAAGGTTGATATAGTACTTGCAAACTTCACAGTAACTGAGGAGAGAGCACAGAAAGTTGATTTTGCTCTTCCATACATGAATGTAGCACTTGGAGTTGTATCACATGAGGGTAATGTGGTTGAGAGCCTTGATCAGGTCGGTGCTGATGAGCAGGTAATCGTAATCTCTGGAACAACTGCTGAGACATATCTTGAGAAGAATTATCCAGACATCAAGCTTCAGAAGTTTGATACCTATGCTACAGCAAAGACTTCTTTTGAAAACGGAACCGGAGCTCATTGGGCAAATGATAATACTGAAGTTATCGCATATGCAATTGAGAACCCAGGATATGTTGTAGGTATTCCTTCTCTCGGAAGCCAGGATACAATTGCACCTGCTGTTTCTAAGGGCAATGATACACTTCTTGCATGGCTTAATGATGAGATTAAGAGCCTTGGAAATGAGAATTTCTTCCATGCAGATTATGAGGCAACCCTCATCGGAACCTATGGCGCTGAATATGAAGATACACTTGTTGTAGAAGGTGGTGTGACAGCTTCTGGTAATGAGCAGACAACAACAGCAGCTGGCGATTTAAACATCGTACCTGGAAATGGTGAAAAGATTAAGATTGCAGCATCTCCAATCCCTCATGCTGAAATTCTTGCTAAGGCAGCAGAGATCCTTAAGGATTACGGATATGAGCTTGATGTTGTTGAGTTCGAAGATTATGTTCAGCCAAACCTTGTTGTAGAATCAGGTGAATTTGATGCTAACTATGTAGAGCATGTACCATACTTAAACAGCTTCAATGCAGAGCAGGGAACACACCTTGTTGATGCAGGACAAATCCACTATGAGCCATTTGGTATCTATCCAGGAACAAAGAGTAGCTTAAGCGATATTGCAGATGGCGATACAATCGCAATTCCTAATGATACAACTAATGAAGCAAGAGCATTGCTTCTTCTTCAGGACAATGGACTTATTAAACTTGCTGACGGAGCTGGACTAACAGCAACAGTAAATGAAATTGTTGAGAACCCAAACAATATTAAATTCATCGAGCTTGAGGCAGCACAGGTTGCCAGAGTAGCAGACGAAGTATCTTATGTAGTATTGAATGGTAACTATGCTCTTGAGGCTGGTTTCTCTGTAGGAAAAGATTCAATTGCATATGAGGCAAGTGATTCAGTTGCAGCAACAACATATGTAAACATCATCGCTGTATATGAAGGAAATGAGACCAGCGACAAGATCCAGGCACTGGTTGCAGTACTTAGATCTGATGCAATCAAGAATTTCATTACTGAGACATATGATGGTGCAGTTATCTTCTTCGAGAAGTAGAAATAATCAAATAGGATAAACATTGGAAAGAGGACAGCAGATGTCCTCTTTCTAGTTAGGTGGCGTAGATGAGTGAAATTGAAATCAGGAATTTATCAAAAAAATTCCAAATTAAAGGCCAGCAGATAGTTGCTTTAAGCGAGATAAATTTGAATATAGAAAAAGGGGATATATTCGGAATAATAGGTATGTCCGGAGCAGGAAAAAGCACTCTTGTAAGATCAATCAATTTCCTCGAAAAACCAACTGAGGGAGAGATACTGATTGATGGAGTAAATCTGGCAGAGTTATCTGCGAGAGAACTCAGGAAAAAAAGAAGCGAGATTGGAATGATATTCCAGAGCTTTAACCTGCTAGAGCAGAAAAATGTGCTTGATAATATTTGCTTTCCTCTTGAGATAAATGGTATCAGGAAAAAGGAAGCGAGGAAAAAGGCGAAGGAATTATTAGCAGTCGTAAAGCTTGAAGATAAAGAGAAGGCATACCCGTCACAGTTGTCTGGCGGACAGAAACAGAGAGTAGCCATAGCGAGAGCACTTGCAACTGATCCCAAAATACTATTGTGTGATGAGGCGACAAGCGCGCTGGATCCACAGACAACAGAGGCAATACTTAATTTGCTCCGTGAGATAAATGAGAGACTCGGCATAACGATAGTGATTATTACACATCAGATGTCTGTTGTAACTGATATATGTAAGAAAGTTGCGATTATTGACAGCGGAAGACTGGTTGAGGAGGGTGATGTTGAGACTATATTCGAATCGCCAAGGTCAGATGCTGCAAAAGAGTTAATTTCAGGAAAAACTGTAGGAAGAAAGACCTATTCGGAGCTTGAGGCCGAGAGAAAAATACGAATTGTATATAGAGAGAATTCGGCGTATGAACCTATTATCTCTAACCTGGTACTGAAATTTAATGCACCAGTTAATATTCTGAAGGCAGATACAAAAAATGTAAATGGAAGAGCCGTCGGTGAGATGATTCTGGGTTTGCCGGATGATAAAGAATTACAAAATGAGCTTATTGATTATCTGAAAGAGAAAAAACTGGTAGTTACGGAGGTTACAGAGGATGTTTGATGCAAAAGTAATACAAATGCTGTTAGAAGGCGTGAGAGATACTCTGTACATGACATTGGTATCTACAATTATTGGATATGCTGTTGGTCTACCACTTGGTATTCTGCTAAATGTTACAGGAGTGACCGGGCTTAGGCCGAATCGAATAGTATATAGAATAGTGGATGTTATATGTAATATAATCCGAAGCATTCCATTCATTATATTGCTTATTCTACTTATTCCATTCACAAGATTTGTTGTTGGACAGAGCTATGGATCTAATGGTGTAATTGTACCTCTGGTTGTATGTGCATCGGCATATATTGCCCGAGTGGTTGAGTCTTCGCTGAATGAAGTTGACCATGGAATAATTGAGGCGGCAAAGTCAATGGGAGCTAACAATATTCAGATTGTATTTAAGGTACTTCTGGTTGAAGCAAAGACATCACTTATCACTGGTTTTACTATCACCACCGGGTTGCTTCTCGGATATTCTGCTATGTCAGGAACTGTTGGTGGTGGCGGACTCGGAGATATTGCGGTCAGATATGGATATCATAGATGGCAGGCAGATATCATGATTACAACAGTAATTCTGCTAATCATTATTTTCCAGATAATTCAGTATATTGGAACAAAGATTGCTTCTTCGTTAGATCATAGAAAAAGATAGTAGGAACACATTATGGATTTTGGAGTAATTGCCAATTATATGCCGCTATATTCTGAGGCATTTCTTCTGACAATAAAAATAGGGTGGATAGGAATTGCGATTTCGATTGTTATCGGAATTGTTGTGGCATTTGTGCTGCATTTCAAAATTCCTTTTTTGAATATAATCGCAAAGGGATATGTGGAATTATTCAGAAATACACCACTTCTGGTGCAGCTGTTTTTCATCTATTTTGGTTTGCCAAAGATTGGTATTGTTATATCGGCAGAGGTATGTGGAGCAGTTGGACTTGGACTTTTAGGTGGAAGCTACATGGCGGAAACAATTAGAAGCGGGCTGGATGCAATTCCGGTATCGCAGGGAGAGAGCGCTAAGGCATTAGGACTTAAACCAGTACAGATTTTCACCAGAATAACGCTCCCACAGGCCTTTACGATTAGTGTCCCGGGAATAGTTGCCAATGTAATATTTCTGCTTAAGGAAACGAGCGTTTTTTCGGCGATAAGCCTAATGGATCTGATGTTCACGGCTAAGGATTTGATTGGACTGTATTACAACACTACGGAATGCCTGGTGATGCTGGTAGCATTCTACATCGTGATGCTTCTTCCTGTTTCAATTGCTGGAAGCATAATCGAGAAAAAATACAGATATAAAATGTATGGAGCATAAATATGGGATTTGAGGTTTTATTTAAGGGTAGTAATATGCTAAGGCTTCTGGAAGGGCTTGGAGTCTCACTTGGAATCAGCCTCATTTCGGTAGTAATCAGCATCGTTCTCGGCGTGTTTGTAGGAATGCTGATGACTATGAAAAATAAGGTAATCAAGGCAATAACGAGAGTGTATCTGGAAATTGTTAGAATTATGCCCCAGATGGTGCTGCTGTTTATCGTGTATTTTGGTGCGACAAAGGCAATGGGAATTAATCTCAGTGCAGAAGTGTCAGCGATTATTGTTTTTTCCTTCTGGGGAGTTGGCGAGATGTCAGACCTGGTGAGAGGTGCGATGCAGAGTATACCTGTCATTCAGTACGAGAGCAGCTATGCGCTGGGACTGAATAAATTTCAGACGTTTATACACGTTATCATTCCGCAGATAATCAGAAGGATGCTTCCCTTGTCAATCAACCTGATTACGCGAATGATAAAAACGACAAGCCTTGTCATGATGATAGGAATTGTTGAGGTACTTAAGGTAGGGCAGCAGATAATAGAGGCTAACAGAAAGACTTCTCCAGATGCGGCATTTGGAGTATTTGCAACAATTTTTCTGCTGTATTTCATTGCATGCTGGCCAATAAGCTGTCTGTCTAAGTATTTGGAAAAGAAATGGGGGAAATAGTATGGGTGAGATATTGAGAGTCAAAAATGTAAGTAAGAGTTTTGACAATCTGCAGGTGCTTGATGATATTGATTTGACTGTAAATAAAGGCGAGGTCGTAGTTGTAGTTGGACCCTCTGGATGTGGAAAAAGTACACTTCTTCGTTGCATAAATGGACTCGAGGATATTCAGGATGGCACAATAGAATGTGATGGAGACATCGGAATGGTATTTCAAAGCTATGATTTGTTTCCTCACAAAACGATCCTTCAGAATCTGACGCTTGCACCTATGGTAGTGCAAAAGAGAAAGAAAGATGAAGTGACAAAGGAAGCTTTGGAACTGCTTGATAGGGTAGGATTATTGTCTAAAAAGAATAATTATCCAAGGCAGCTCTCCGGTGGGCAGAAACAACGAGTTGCAATTGTGAGAGCTCTTATCATGCATCCGGAAGTTCTGCTGCTTGATGAGATAACAGCGGCACTTGACCCGGAGATGGTAAGAGAGGTGCTTGATGTTGTTCTGTCACTTGCAAAAGAAGGCAGAACCATGGTAATTGTCACTCACGAAATGGAGTTTGCAAGAGCAGTGGCTGATAGAGTGGTCTTGGTTGATGGAGGTAAAATTGTGGAAGAGGCTCCTCCGCAGGAGTTCTTTGAACATCCAAAGACTGACAGACTGAAAAGGTTTTTGCAGACCTTTATGTATGAAAAAGGATGAGATATAGTTGAGCTGACACGTAAACAATGCTACTATTACCATAGTTCATGTGATGTTGTTTGGAGGTGACAGAAGTGATTTCAACAAGAGGAAGATATGCGCTTAGAGTCATGCTTGATCTGGCGAATAATCAGGATGATGGATATGTCCCAATGAAGGATGTTGCGCTCAGACAGGATCTGTCACTTAAGTATTTAGAACAGATTCTACCTTTACTAAAGCAGAATAAAATGGTGGTTGGAATACAGGGCAAAGGCGGCGGTTATCGCCTGACTAAGAAGCCCGAAGAATACAGGATTGGTGATATACTAAGAGTCACTGAGAAGGAGATGGCTCCGGTTAGCTGCCTTGCGGAAGGAGCACAGGAGTGTGCTCATCGCGCATCTTGTAAAACAATTGGATTCTGGGAAGGCCTGGATAAAGTTATATCTGAATATATTGATTCGAAGACTTTGGCAGATTTGCTGTAGAAAAAATCAGAGGGACGAGGTTTTGTTAACCGCGTCCCTCTGATTTATTGTCCGAGATATAGGGCTTTGGCGATTTGGACAAGCGAGGCATCGACCTTGCCAGCCTGCGCTTCCTCGTCAAGTATCTTGAATGCTACCTCGACTGTTTTAGGCTTTTTATACGGTCTGTCGTCGGCAATGAGGGAATCGTAGATGTCCATGATGGTAAGTATGCGAGTCATAGGACTTAAATCTTTTGATTCTTTACTATTTGGATAGCCACTTCCATTTAATAGTTCATGGTGATCTGCAGCCATGGTTTTCACGTTGTCAAATTCATGGCCGAAATAAACATGTGACAGAATTCGGTCGGTAAACACAACATGACTCTTCATCATCTCTCTTTCTCTATCTGAAAGTGTACCCGCTTTGATATGCAAATCGTCTAACTCATCCTCTGTGAGATAGGGGATTACTGAGTTATCTGGCGCAGTGTATTCTCTTGAACCAAAGTCGTCTATAAATGCTATTTCATCTTCCTTCAGAGGTCTTCCTGAGTCAAAGCTACCCAGAGAAGCGATAAACTGCTCGATATCTGCAATCTGTGAATCTACATAGTCTGATGCTTTAGTCTGTTCAAGTTTATCGACTAATAATCTGTATTTAATAATTGATAGGCGGTCAGTAAGAGCCTTGATTTTGTCGCCCAGTCTGGTGGGCTTATCCATTACCTCGAGTGGCACATCCATTTTGCCAATGTCATGGAGCATGGCTGCGAGATACAGCTGCCTACGGTCTTTCTCGGTGAAATGAAGGTCGGTCTTCTTCTGAGCATGAAGCTCGTTAATGTAATCCAGCATTTCAATACAACGCTTTGCTACATTCTTCGTATGATTAGCATTGTATGGAGTTCTTCCCTCGATGGCTTCCGCCATGGAATCTGCCATGGAAAAGAGCATCTTCTGCATATCTTCAGCGCGTTCATGTTGACTGATTGCATGTTTAACCAAAACGATGACAATGAATAGAAATACAAGAGCAAATGGTATATAAAGAACAGGAATTATGTACCTTGTGGCTGCAAATACTAACAGGCACAAAGCGATATGAAGAATTAGTGAAATGGCAAGGATGATGGCTCCTTTTTTTATTCCAGTTCTCGACATCAGAAATCCGGCTCCGATAAGGAAAATCAGGGATAATAGGATGGTTAGTGCCATTGGAAGACGGTGTGAAATGCGGTTATATAAAAGCGCGGCTATCTCATTGGCTTGTATCTCGACACCATACATATTGTTGGAATGGTCTATGGGAACGCTATAGGAATCCATGAGGCCTTCTTCATATGCACCGACCAGAACAATCGAGTCTGCAAAATAAGATGAAGGAACCGTACCGTCCAGAACCATAGACATTGGAATTGCTTCGAATTCGCCGGGTTTGCCGCTGTATGTGAATTCATATACAGCAGGAGTCTCACCGGTGTATCCAGCCATTTGGGCTGTGCGCATGGCAAAGCCATAGTACTCTGCGCCGTCAGATACAAGCCTGCCGTAAGCCTTCCTGGTATAGCCATCTTCGTCGAAAATGGGGGTGGTGAATCCGCTGACGCAGGCATCCGATAGCTCGTCATAGGCACCAATCTCAGAGACAACATAGGTCTGGTTATAGTAAGTGTCCCCCTGTTTCTCAACACGGTTTGCAAGCTCGAGTTTTGAAGCTACAAGAACGTTTTGATATTTTCCGGCTTCTTTGACCAAACGCTCATCGTTCTGCGAGTTGTCTGAACCTGAGAAAATAACATCCAAAGATATTACAGATGGTCTGTGATTCTCGTCAGAATTAAGAATCTCTAATAAATCAGCGAAGAGCGTTCTGTCCCAACTGCTGTAAGGACCAAGCTTATCGAGTGTGAGTTCATCAATTGCGATTATCTTGATTTCACTAGGAATTGCTGAGGCATTCTGATATATGAAATCTTCTGCGAAATACTCGATTTCTTTAAATGGCTGCAAAATGGACATGAGCACAGTCATCAGTGCAATAATTAGTACGACAGAATAAAGTAATGCTTTTTTCGGAAATTTCCGATTTAGCTGGAGCATGTCCATCTGATTGTTTCTCCTTTTGTATGCATGATGAAACTGCATGCGAAAATTCTGGTAATAAATCGCTAGCAAATCTTAGTTGAATAACATCTCCCAGTCTCCATACAGAGGTATTGGGTGCATCCCTTCACCCTCCAAATCGACTACGAGGTGATCATAGGATTTTTCAAGAACATAGACTAAACCGTTATGGACACTAACCAGATACAGGTATGAATCATAGGAACCGTGTGTCCAGAAATAGCGTGCCATTTTGCCGTCATATTCAGCGTAGAAGGACTCGTCATTATGCTCATCATAGTTGACTGCCAGAGTATAAATTGATTGTGTGGCTTCGTTGTAATCAAGGAATACTACATCTCGCATAAATTCGGAATTTTCGTCATTGAAACCGGCATACAGAATGAGTTCGTTCTGTCCATCTCCGTCGTAGTCAAAGTACATATAATCTCGTGAAATATAGTCCCTGCCATGTTTGGTATTTTCAGCTAGATAATCAGCCATGTGGGCTATAATTTCATTATATCCGGCAAGAAGCTGTGAATCATTTGTTATATTTGTGGTCTTCTGCCAATCGTAGCCGGATGAGTTGCCTGAACCGGATGCACCGGTATCAACAGAACCTGCTACATGATTTCCGGAATCAGAATTGTCGCTTGCAGAATTTCCGGTGCTGTCAGAACCAGTATTTGAAGACGCGTCCGCGCTTGAATCATTGTCTGCTATGGATACGGCTATATCATAGGACTGATCCTGTCCAATTACCTTACCAGCTCCGGCGCTGACGTCTTCTGTTTCATCTGAGTTTTCATATTCAATCGCAACAACGCCATCATAAACCTCAAGTGTTGTCTCGTTATCAGCTTCATTATATGAAACTCTGAATTCAGTTCCACGCACGCTGAAAACAGCATTTGGTGTATGAACATCAAAGAATGAATTATCGCCAAGCTTATTCTCAATTTCAAATAAGGATGAACCATTTATTATATCGATGGATATTCGTCCGTCCTCTGCACTTCCGCTTGTGATGAGCTTAAAAGTAGTATTGGCCTCGGCTAACATGTGCTTATCGGTATCCATGAGCATTTCAAGATTAGAAGAATCTCCGACAGATACTTTATCGCCGCTAAGCAGATTCATTCCTTTGAATATATCTACATCTGTGTTGTTAGAGGTTCTGTCGATGGCTATCTCACCGTCATAGTTTTCTACTTTTACAACGCGGTATTGATCTTGGTGTCCCAGAACCAGTATTAGTACGATGGCAGCAGCAATTACAAGTGCAGCTGCAGAACAGATGATGATTATTTTGCTTTTTGTCAGTTTCATTGTGATGTTCCTCTTTTATTATTTTTTGAATAATTCCTAAACCGAAATTCCGACTAATGTAGTAGTTTTTTTTATACACTGTTGCCCATTAATTATAATATAATAGTGGAGTAAGTAAAAGAAAAAAGGAGGCATAGGCGAACTGATATGGATATGATAAAGATTGCTTTTTTTGATGCTAAGGACTATGATATCGAATCTTTTAATAGGTCGAATACTAGTAATGATGTGAGCATTAGTTTTTTTGAAACGAGACTCACAGAAGATACTGTGAAGCTTGCCCATGGCTTCGATGTGGTGTGTATATTTGTAAACGATCTTGTCAGCGAGAAGGTAATTGACGGCCTCGTGGATGCTGGAGTAAAACTCATTGCCCTCAGATGTGCGGGATACAATAATGTTGATATTAAGTATGCTTATGGGAAAATACATATCGTCCGTGTTCCGGCATATTCTCCATATGCTGTTGCAGAGCACGCAGCAGCCCTATTGTTGACCTCTGTTAGGAGAATTCACAAGGCATATAACAGAACGAAGGATTTTAATTTCAGCCTCAGCGGAATGACAGGATTTGACCTGCATGGGAAGACCGTAGGAATTGTCGGAACGGGTAAGATAGGACGCATTTTCATTGATATCTGCAAGGGATTTGGGATGAATGTAATAGCCTATGACAAATTCCCTGCCAAGGATAGTGGGATAGAGTATGTTGAGCTGGAAGAACTGTGGAAGAGGAGTGATATCATTTCCTTCCACTGTCCGTTGACGGATGAAAATAAGCATATGGTAAATGCTCAGTCAATCGACATGATGAAAAAAGGGGTTGTTCTTATTAATACTTCGCGAGGAGCATTGATTGATTCAGCTGCGTTACTCGAGGGAATTAAGGAGAGAAAAATAGGAGCTGCATGTCTTGACGTGTATGAGGAAGAGAGCAATGTATTCTTCCATGATTTCTCGGGGCATATTGTTGATGACGATACCTTGGTAAGGCTTATTTCAATGCCGAATGTAATAGTTACGTCGCATCAGGCTTTTCTTACAAATGAGGCACTTAGCAATATCGCCGACACGACGATTGGAAATGTTAAAGAGTTCTTCACAAATGAATATAGTGCCAATGAAGTCTGCTATATGTGCGATAAGGTGGGAAGCTGTCCTCAGGCACATGGAGGGAAATGCTTCTAGGAAGAACGAAGGAGAGTTTAGAGTGATTCTGCAGATTAAAGATGATTTTGATATTGAGAAAATAGTGAATTCAGGGCAATGCTTCAGACCACGAATGCTATCTGACGGGAGTTTTTTATTTGTGACGGGCAGGGAGTTCTTGAAGATTAAAGAAGTAGGGCACAATTCGTTTGGAGTTTCAGTCGATCTTGATACCTGGAAGAGGATATGGTTTGACTATTTTGATATGGGAAGCGAGTATTGTCATGTAAGAGAGTCCGTCAGTAAAGATGATGAATTCATGCAAACCTGCGCTAGAGAAAGTCAGGGGATTCGAATACTCAGACAAAACAAGTGGGAAATGCTTATATCTTATATCATCTCTCAAAGGAAGAGTATTCCTGCGATAAGAACTGCAGTCGAGAAATTGTGCGTGCTCTACGGTGACAAGATTGGTGATGTGGATGGAGAGGTTATATATTCTTTTCCTGAGCCGGAGCAAATGATGAATGCGACTAAGAAAGAACTTGACTCGTGTGGACTTGGATACCGCACAGAGTATATCCTTAATGCAATCGATTATGTGAATAAAAATAAAACTGAGTGGGATAGTATTGAGTCTCTAGGCGACGAGGAGCTGTTTGATTACTTGAAAAAATTCAAAGGGGTAGGAGATAAAGTCGCAAACTGCGTTATGCTGTTCGCCTACCACAGAATATCAAGGGCACCTGTTGATACTTGGATTAAGAAAGTCATGGATGAGAAATATGGTGGAGAGAATCCTTTTATAGAGTATGGAGAGAATGCTGGAATAATACAGCAGTATGTTTTCCACTATGTGCAGAATAAGAAAGGGCTCTAGGAAACGTAGAGGAATTTGAAGAGACTTTGAGTGGGTTAAAAATTAAGAGAGGATTTAATTAACGGCTGTGACAGGAGAGAGAAAAGAACAATTTGCAAGAACTGAGATGCTGATAGGTCCAGAGGGCGTCGATATTTTATCGCGTTCCAGAGTAGCTGTGTTTGGGATTGGCGGAGTTGGAGGCTACGTGTGTGAGGCTCTTGTAAGAAGCGGAGTGGGTGAATTTGACCTTATTGACTCTGATAAGATAGTGATAAGTAATATAAACAGGCAGATTATTGCAACTCACAAGACAGTAGGTATGTATAAGACTCAGGCGATGCTCGAGAGAATGAAAGACATCAATCCGGATGTTAAGGTTAATGTGAGAAATTGTTTTTTCCTGCCTGAAAACGAGAATGAGTTTGCATTTGAAGAGTACGATTATGTTGTGGACGCAGTTGATACCGTCAGTGCAAAAATAGCACTAGTTATGAAATGCAATGAGGCTGGAGTACCTATCATCAGTGCAATGGGAGCTGGCAATAAGCTTGAGGCGAGCTCATTCAAGGTGGCTGATATTTATAAGACAAATGTCTGCCCACTGGCTAAAGTGATGCGCAGAGAACTTAAGAAAAGAGGCATCAAAAAACTGAAAGTTGTCTATTCAGAGGAGATGCCGATTAAGCCTGGTGAATGTAAAGAGGAAACTAGTACAAGTACTAGAAGATCGACGCCAGGCAGCATAGCATTTGTCCCATCTGTGGCGGGACTTATAATCGCGGGAGAGGTAGTAAAAGATCTGATATGGAGCAGTATAAAGTAACAGGGATGAGCTGCGCGGCATGCCAAACAAGAGTTGAGAAGGCGGTCATGGCTGTAGACGGAGTGAGTAGCTGCGCGGTGAATCTTCTTACTAATTCTATGGGCGTGGAAGGAAATGCCAGCCCAGATAAGATAATAAAGGCCGTGGAGACTGCAGGCTATGGGGCAAGTCTAAAAAATGCAAATGTGGCTGCAGGTTATGGAGATAGTCTTCAAAACGTAGGTGAGGCTGCAGGCTATGGAACTAGCCATAAAGGTGCAGATGAGGCTGAAGATATAGGTACAGATTCCGAGACGAAACAGCTTAAGAACAGGCTGATTGCCTCGGTTGTTCTGGTGATTCCGCTCGTATATGTTTCGATGGGAAACATGATGTGGGGATGGCCGATACCGGAGTTTATGGCTAAGAATCATGTTGCCATAGGTATATATGAACTGCTTTTGTCCGGGCTGATCATGGTAATAAACCAAAAAGTTTTCGTCAGAGGATTTAAGGGAGTGATCCATGGCTCGCCAAATATGGATACGCTTGTGGCACTTGGATGCGTGGCATCTTACTGCTACAGTTTGTATGCTCTTTTTGCGATGACTGCGTGTGTGCAGGACGGAGATATGAACAGAGCCATGTATTTCATGGACCAGTTCTATTTTGAATCCGCAGCGATGATTCTGACCCTTATCACAGTGGGCAAAACGCTTGAAGCGAGGTCTAAGGGGAAAACTACCGATGCGCTGAAGGGACTTATGAAGCTGGCGCCGAAATCGGCTGTTCTACTTGTTGATGGTGTTGAAAAAACTGTTGATATTAGAGATGTAAAGCGTGGCGACAGATTTGTTGTAAAGTCTGGAGATAGCATACCGGTTGATGGAATTGTTATTGAGGGAGCGAGTGCTGTGAATGAGTCGGCGCTTACGGGTGAGAGCGTGCCTGTTGACAAGCTTCCAGGAGATAGTGTCTCTGCTGCTACAATCAACACATCTGGATATATGGTATGTGAGGCGACTGCCGTCGGTGAGGATACTACCCTTGCGGGAATAATCAGGCTCGTGAGCGATGCAGCAGCAACTAAAGCTCCGATTGCAAAAATAGCAGACAAGGTTTCAGGAATTTTTGTTCCATGTGTTCTTGGCATTGCGCTAATTACATTCCTGGTTTGGATTCTAGTAGGGGCTGACTTTGGGGATGCTCTTACCAGGGCAGTAGCGGTTCTGGTTATCAGCTGTCCATGTGCCCTTGGTCTTGCGACGCCTGTTGCAATTATGGTGGGTAATGGTGTCGCCGCCAAGGCTGGAATTCTATTCAAGACAGCTGCAGCGCTGGAGCAGACTGGAAGAACACAGATAATTGCCCTGGATAAGACTGGTACGATCACTACTGGAATAATGAAGGTAACAGATGTTATTCCTTCAACTGGAATGCCTCGCGAAGAGGTTTTGAGGGTTGCATATGGGCTTGAGAATAAGAGCGAACATCCGATAGCGAAAGCAATATGTGAATACGCTAAGGAAGAAGGTATTGAATGTGCTGAAGCGGAGGATTTTAAAGTTCTGCCCGGAAATGGTCTTTGCGGTGTTATTGATGGTGGTGAGATAATAGGTGGAAGTGCCTCATATATAGAGGAACTGCTTGGTGGAACTGGTGCGTTGCCGGAAGGTGTTATTTCCGAACTATCAAGCCAGGGAAAAACGCCTGTTCTTTTTACAAAAGGCGGAAAAATTCTTGGATTAGTCGCTGTGTCTGATATAATTAAAAAGGACTCAGCAGAAGCAATAGAGCAGCTGAAGAAGCTTGGCATGTACGTTGTCATGCTCACTGGTGATAACAGGCTGACGGCAGAGGCTATTGCTAAGCAGGCAGGGGTTGATGACGTCGTTGCATCTGTTAAGCCGGATGGGAAAGAGAGTGTAATCCAAGAGCTTATGAAACATGGCAAGGTTGCCATGGTGGGTGATGGAATAAACGATGCGCCTGCGCTTACCAGAGCTGATCTTGGAATCGCAGTTGGAGCAGGAACGGATATAGCGATAGATTCGGCGGATGTTGTTCTGATGAAGAATAGTCTCATGGACGTTGCTGCCGCTATAAGGATATCCAGAGCGACACTTAGAAATATAAGAGAGAACCTGTTCTGGGCCTTTATTTACAATGTTATTGGAATACCGCTGGCAGCAGGTTGCTATGTGGCGTTGCTTGGCTGGTCACTCAATCCAATGTTTGGAGCAGCTGCAATGGGGTTGTCGAGCTTCTGCGTTGTGACTAATGCGCTTAGATTAAACCTTGTTAAACCATATAGCACTAAGCATGATTCGAGAAGAAACAGTCTGGCGATTAACTGCAGGGATGTAATGATGAAACTGCAGGGAAAAAAGGAAGATGCGCAGTGCTGTGGAGAAGACGAAATTGCGCGGTGCTGTGGAGAAAACGGAAATGCGCGGTGCTGTGAAGAAAACGGAAATGCGCGTTGTTGCGAAGAAACCGAAAATGCACAGTGCTGTGAAAAAATTATAGGAGGGGATGTATTAGAGATGAAAATAGCTGTTAAGGGAATGATGTGTGGACATTGCGAGATGCATGTAAAAAAAGCTCTTGAGTCGATTGAAGGAATAGAGAGCGCTACACCTTCACATGAGGAAGGCAGCGTTACAATCACAATGTCTAAAGAGGTTGATGAGGAACTTATCAAGGCAGCGATAGTTGAAGCTGGATATGATTACGCTGGCAAAATCGATTAAATGCTTTCTGTTGGGGGAATAGGAAGCTTGGCTAGAGAAAGGAAATGGGGATTGAGATGGAAGCAAAGCAGCTCATTATTAATATTGAGAATAAAGAATATGATGATACTCTTGTTGATGTATATGTGGATGAGAGCAAACTTGAATATCAAAGAAAACGTTACGCTCAGACTATTGGTAAGTATATAGAAAACTTTGGAAATGATGACGTTCAGATTTATAGTGCGCCTGGCAGAAGCGAGGTTGGAGGAAATCATACTGATCATCAGCATGGAGAGATTCTGGCTGCGTCAATCAATAATGATGCAATTGCAATTGTTTCCAAAACAGAGGAGTCTGTCGTTAGGGTAGCGTCGGCTGAATATGGTCTTATCGAAGTGGATTTGGCTTGTCTGGCTATGGCTGAAGAAGAGAAGGGCACCACTATTAGCTTAATAAAAGGGGTGTTGCATAAGATTGTAGAGAATGGACATAAAATTGGAGGATTTAATGCTTATATAACCAGTGATGTGCTTATTGGAGCAGGTTTGTCTTCGTCAGCTGCATATGAAACTCTCATCGGAACTATTGCTTCCGGTCTGTACAACAATATGGATATAGATGCAGTTGAGATTGCGATTATAGGACAGTTCGCAGAGAATGTTTATTTTGGCAAACCCTGCGGCCTTATGGATCAGATGGCTTGTTCAGTAGGTAATTTGGTGCATGTGGATTTTGCTGACCCAATGAAACCTGTTGTTGAGAAGGTGGAGCTGGATCTAAATAAGCATGGATACAGTTTATGTATAACGGATACCAAAGGCTCTCATGCAGATCTTACAGGTGATTATGCTGCAGTGCCAGCAGAAATGAAATCTGTTGCGGCATATTTCGGGAAGGATGTACTTCTTGGATTGTCTATGGAGGATATTCTGAATAATATTGCCGATATTAGAGCTAAAGTAGGTGATAGAGGCGTGTTAAGAGCCCTGCACTTTATTTGCGAAAATGAGAGAGTAAGAAAAGAAGTAGACAGTCTGAAAAGTGAAGATATTGATAGATTCCTTCAGTTAGTGACAGAATCAGGCAATTCTTCATACAAGTACCTTCAGAATGTATACACCAACTCAGATGTTCAGCATCAGAATGTTTCGATTGCCCTTGCTATTAGTGATAATTATTTGGGAAAAGAAGGAGCCTGCAGAGTTCATGGTGGTGGATTCGCGGGTACCATCCAGGCATTTGTGAAAAATAGTGCTGTTGCTGAATACAAGAAACTCATGGATTCAGTATTTGGTGAAGGAGCCTGTAGCGTTCTGAAAATCAGAAAATATGGTGGAATGCGAGTAATCGGGTAGATTATTCTTCGTCCTTGGTATCAGTGTCGTCCTCGGTATCAGCGTCGTCCTTGGAATCAGCATCGTCCTTGGAATCAGCATCGTCCTCGGTATCAGCATCGTCCTTGGTATCAGTGTCGTCCTTGGAGTCAGCGTCGTTCTTGGAATCAGCATCGTCCTTGGTGGCACCTGCATTTTGGGATTCATCCGTGTCATCGATATCATTTATATCTTCGATATACTCTATATCATCAAAATCATCAACATCCTCGTCGTCTTCGTCGAGGATGTATTTTGTTTTTTTAGTACGACCTTTACCTTGCTTATTGGCCATATCCTGAAATAGGTCGGAAATAGACTCCCTGGAGTCGGCTTCGCTGGGCTCTTTCAATATCACTGGCCATAATAGGAGTGATAAAACAATAAAGCCTATTGCTGCAAAATACAGGTATAGGGAAGGTAGTCCAAATAATGAACATGCATTTAAATCACCGAGAAAAACAAGGAAAAATGAAGCGCCTGATAGTATATAAAGGAATCCGCTGACTCTGGAATACACCTTCATGGACGTTGGAGAGTATTTGTTATTCACGTGTCGGTAACCAACTAATTGACCTTTGAACAGCATGATAATACCTGCAATGAAGATATAAACGCCGACAATTGCAGATATCCATGAAGAAATATCTGGTGCAGAATTAACTGGAATCGAAGATGCAGCTGTTACATCGGAAACAGATGAAAGAAAAATATTAAGGATAGTATTCATAAATACCCCACAAAAAAATGACTCAAAATTTGATTAACATGATTTCATATAGTATTATAGCAAATAAATATCCATTGAGAAATGGGAAACTGGTCAAAAAATGACGCATAAAATAAAAATAAAATTAACATACGAGGTGTTATTATGAGAGAAAGCGGAATTTTATTCCCGATATTTTCCTTGCCTTCGAGATATGGCATTGGCTGTATTTCAAAGGAAGCATATGGATTTGTTGATTTTCTGGAATCGGCAGGACAGGGTTTCTGGCAGATTCTTCCGCTCGGACCAACAGGATTTGGAGATTCTCCTTATCAGCCATTTTCTGCCTTTGCAGGAAATCCATATTTCATTTCACCAGAAGCACTTATTGATAAGGGACTTTTGTCTTATTCTGATGCTGATGGACTTGATTTTGGGCAGGATGAGCAGCATGTCGATTATGGGGCTTTATATAACAATCGATTTGCATTACTTAAAACAGCGTTTAACAAATTCACAGAAAATGGTGGTGCTAAACTCAAGGAATACAAAGATTTTTGCAAGAAAGAGGCGTTCTGGCTTGAAGATTATTGCCTTTTTATGGCACTGAAAGATAAATACGAAGGCGCTTCCTGGCTGACATGGGATGATGATTATAGACTTAAAAAGGAGGATGCAATTAAAAAAGCTAAGAAGGAATTATCCGAAGCAATTGACTTTTATTGTTTCCAGCAGTTTGAGTTTGACCAGGAATGGAAGGCATTAAAAGAGTATGCAAATAAGATGAATATAAAGATAATAGGGGATATTCCCTTTTATGTATCACTCGATGGGGCTGATGCATGGTCACATCCTGAAGCATTTCAAATGGATGAGGATGTAAAACCAGCTGTGGTAGCAGGATGTCCGCCCGATGCTTTTTCGTCGACAGGACAGCTGTGGGGGAATCCGATATATGATTGGGAGAATCGTAAGGCTGGCGGTTATGAATGGTGGATGAAACGTCTCGAAAGAAGCTATGAGCTGGTAGATGTCGTTAGAATTGATCATTTTCACGGTTTTTCTGATTATTATGCTGTGCCGTATGAAGATAAAACTGCAGAAAAAGGTACAATGCATAAGGGTCCAGGAATGGATTTTTTCAATACTGTTAGAAAGGTATTTGGTGACCTGACTGATTTTAAGCTGATTGCTGAGGATCTTGGCACGGTTACAAAAGATAATCAGAAATTGCTGGAAGATAGCGGAATACCGGGGATGAAGGTTCTTCAGTATGCATTCACTAGCTGGGATAGCTATTATATAACCCATAGACACGATAGACATTGCGTTGTATATACTGGAACACATGATAATACTCCTTCGAGAGCATGGATTGAAGAGATCGGCGATGGAGACAGAGATTTTGTAAGACGCTATATCAATTCGATGAATACTGATTATGGTGCATTCGTTTGGGATTTTATCAGAGAAGCTTATAGATCTGTAGCAGATTTGTGCATTATTCCGCTTCAGGATTATCTTGTAACTGGAAAAGAAGCAAGGATAAATGCTCCTGGAACGGCTGAAGGAAACTGGCAGTGGAGGCTTAAACCTAATTTTCTGTCAAATGAACTGGCTGGAAGCATAAGAAAACTTGCAGAGACCTATGGAAGAATTCCGAGGAATGAGTAATTCTTAATTTGATTTATTGAGCGATTTTTGTTGAATGATAATAAGTAAAAGGCGATGTGTGACAGAAGTGTCACACATCGCTTTTTTAGGTTTCGAAGAGAAGCTGGGTATAAATATGACACTGAAAAAACAAAAATGACATTAAATAACACCCTGTATGTCATGTGCCTCAAAGGCTGAATAACAGGGGGGTTTTGCTAGAAAAAAGTTATACACATCATTTTGCTAATGACAATTGTGTCATTAATCGCAAGGCTTGTTTACGTGAAGTATAGTCTGAACTTTATATAGTCTGACAGCTTATTTGCCATATACTCTCTGACTTCATCAGTTACATGGATTGCATCATCCATATATTTATCTGAGTTTTCTGCATGAAGTATATTGTCGTAGTAGCAGTCGAGATATGTTACATTATCACGAATTGCAATATCATTTATTGCTGATACATAACCGGCTAGAGACTCATAGGAACGTCCCCAGGTTTCGAGATTATCTGGAGACTGCTCGTCTGCAGGTATTCCTGTATAGTACAAATCGCCGGAAATCTTGGTGCCATCCTCGCTCGTGTAGAATCCGTAGGTTGGACTAACAACTACGAAGCGGATATGTGGATATTTGGTATGAATTGCTTCCATACCCAGAGTCAGGGCACCAGTAGTTGCTTCCTGTGAAGAAGGGTTGTAGATATTCTTTGTATTATGACCGCGGAGATAGTCGTTTGTTCCATAGCACAGGAAGATGATGTCGATATCGTTGAAGTCTATATGCTCGAGTGTGTCGAGCGATTTATCGAACTCTTCAGCTTCATAGATGTTGGCATATGTTTTGTAGTAATCCAGCATGGTATAATCGCCAGTCATTATACAGGTCGCTATCGAGATGAAGCTGAATACATCATCACAGGTATCAAGGGAAAGCTTCTCGGCATCTCTTGCGTATGAGGAGCCGCTAAAGCCACAGTTGTATACTGTAGCACCTGTATTGTCAGCAACCTGCTCGGCAATGCTTGTTTCTCCGTAGGTCAGGATGTCATCACCAAGGAAGAGTATGTATGTATCGTCATCGTCCCTGCCTGCGACCAGTTCTTTGTCAAAAGCAACGTAGTAATCCTGAGAATCGCTGATTTCAACATCGATATCGCCAGTAGCTTCATAGTGATATTCTCTGGAAGAACATGCCCACAGACCAAATTTCAATCCAAATACGATTATGAGAATCGCGATAATTCCGACTAGTCCAAGAAGAGGGAGGAGCACCATTAGTCGCTGCCTTTTGGCGTCGTAGGGCGCATCTCCTGTAGATTCTGAGACCATGACATCATCCTCACCATCGGCCGTAGTATTATTGACCGGATCTGGCGAATTGACATCTGTAAGGGTTTTGTTCATATCTGAATCTAAATCAGCTGAATTAATATCTGTAATTGTCTTATTTTTATCTGAATCTGATTTCATAAATAATCCTCGTTTCTGAACAAATAAAAAAGCCATTTCTATGCTTGTGAATGTAAAACGTATAGATGTCTTAATTTTACAATAAAAGTTGAGGGGTGTCTACTGGACGAACGCAATATATTGTGGATTGAAGGAGAAATAAGAGCGTTTTTTTCGTGACAGTTCCAATAGAGAAACTTCTATGATATAATATAGCAGCTATGAAAAACGCAGGCCATGAAAATAAAGGGTGGACTGTGGTTTTTCTGATGTTTGTACATGAGTATTATTTGGAGAATTAGCGTGTCGTCAAGAAAAGCGGACAGAAATGAATTGAATCACGGTATTACCGAAGAATTGGAATTCCTAGATTTAGGGATGGATGAGGAAGAAGTTCGGGATATGCATGTGTCTGATGAGACTGGTGAAATCATTCTCGAAGGTTTTGATTTGACTGAGCTTGAGGCTGAAGCTAACCGCACTGAAACTGGTTCAATAAAGCTGGTAGACCTCGAGGATAGCGCTAACCTCACTGAAACTGGTTCGATAAAGCTGGTAGACCTCGAGGATAGCGCCAACCTTACTGAAACTGGTTCGATAAAGCTGGTAGATCTTGAGAATAGCACTAACTTAACTGAGACAGGTTCAATAAAACTCATTGATTTAGAGGATGAGGCGAATCTAACTAAGACAGGTTCTATTAAGCTTGGTGAAGACGATTTGGATAGTAGGAAGATTAGCAGAAACAGAGTATCTTCCGGCAAGAGAGGAACTCGTTATCAGAAAGAGAAAACCTCTATTTTTGATAAACTCTCCCCAATGAAGCTCGCAATGGGAGGTCTAATAGCAATTCTTCTCATTGTGGCAACTGTTTTTGTGCTTATTCTTCTGGGTAAGAAACCTGGGGATACCGAACTTTCAGGCGAACTTCTTGCCAATGCACAGCTCATAGAGAATATGAAGCCTGTCGGAATTCCGGGCATGGAGAGTATTGCAGCCCAGAAGATGCAAGAGAATGTGGATGATGATTTTGGGGATTTCATTGAGGATGATATTGAAGAAATAACCCCAGAACCAGTTATAGCAGAAGATGTTGATGTAAAGGTTACATTTACATCTGTGGAAAAAGATTTAAAAATCAAATTTATCAATAAAAGCACTGGAAAACTTGTTAACAATGCTAGATTCAGCGTTGTGCTTAAGGATTCATCGGGCAAGGATTATCCATTTGAGGATGATGATATGGATGGAGTTATCCATCAGAAGTCGATGGCGCCCGGTAAATACAAGGTTTCAATTACTGCACCACAGGGCTTTTTGATTGCATCAGCTGATGACAATGTTACTGTCAAGGACAAGATTGAATACAAGAAGATTGATGTCGCTGATGAAATTAAAAATCAAAATCAGGTAGCAGCAAGCGAAGATAAAGGAAATGTGTCGGCGACCACGCAGGAGGCGGTTACCGGTAGTTTGACAGATACGGTAGAATATGTCGAATCATCAAGTAGTCCGGTTCAGACGGCTGCGACGTATTCTGAGATAAGTAAGGACAGTATTGCCAATCCAGATGATCTTGCCGCTGTCGCTAATATTGGCAGAGATGTTATGAATATCCTCCAAGGTGGATACGAGAGCGCTGCTCCTTGCGAGGAACCTCTTATTGGCCCGCTTCCGATGTACGACCCGGAGGCAGGAGATGGAGACAATCATGAGGAGGGACCGGGAGAGACACCGACGCCAACTCCAGAGACAACGCCTGAGCCTACGCGCGAGCCGGAGGGACAGGTAACACCTTCTCCAACGCCTGAGGAGACACAGATACCTTCGCCGACTCCGACACCAACACCAGAAGTTTCGCTGTCACCAAGTGTTACACCGTCTGTCAGCCCATCGCCAAGCGCGACTCCGTCACCTACCGTGACACCTACACCATCAACTGGTCCTGAAGTGACTAAGCTGACTATTGATAAGACAGAACTGACAGTGTTTACCGGTCGTAAGCAGGTTATTAATGCGACTGTTACCGTAGATGGTAAAGAGTATAAGAGCAGCGAAAACAAAGGATATGTGACATTCGCAAGTTCGGATAAAAATATCCTTTCTGTTGATTCGGAGAGTGGAGAAATTAATCCGTTAAAGGCAGGAACTGTCACACTTACTGTTAAAAGTAATGGAAAAAATAAAGACGGTAAGGAACTTACGCAGGATATCAAGATTACTGTAAAACTTAATCCTGCGGATAATAAAACTGACAAGTTAAAGAATAAAAACGGAGATCAGGTATATATTCAGAAAGCTGACGGAAGCTATGCGGAAGCGACGTATGCTGATTATTATACAGCATCAAAATTTTTCGTTCAGAATGCGGCTCAGTATTCATATACAGGATGGCAGACGATAGATAACAAGCGTTATTTCTATACAAAAGAAGGAGTTCCTGTCACAGGAAAGCAGATTATTCAGGGAGTTGAGTATACATTTGATTCAACTGGAGCGCTGTTCACGGGTAATGCTGTATTTGGAATAGATGTTTCAAAGTGGAATGGCAATATCGACTGGAATGCAGTAAAGCAGTCGGGAGTCGAGTTTGTAATTATAAGATGTGGTTTCCGTGGATCGTCGGTTGGTGGACTTGTTGAGGATACGATGTTCAAGAAGAATATTCAGGGAGCTACAAACGCTGGACTTAAGGTTGGTGTGTACTTCTTTTCGCAGGCAATAAATGAAGTTGAAGCGGTAGAAGAGGCATCGGCTTGTCTTGCACTTGTTTCTGGTTATAAGCTTGCATATCCAATCTTCATAGATACGGAAGCTTGTAACGGAAGAGCTGACAAAATAGACAAGGGAACCAGAACGGCTGTATGTAAGGCATTCTGCCAGACTATCCAGAATGGTGGCTATAAGTCGGGAATATATGCAAGTAAGAGCTGGTTCATCAATCAGTTAAAGACGTCAGAACTGAATTCCTTTACTATATGGGTTGCGCAGTATGCAACAGCCAATACTTATGGAGGACGCTATGATATGTGGCAGTATTCTTCAAAGGGTAAGGTTAAGGGAATAAGTGGTGATGTGGATTTGAACTATAGTTATGTAGGTTATTAAAACGTAGGTTATTAAAACAGGGTAAATAAAGGAGAGAAAAAATGAGAACCTATCTTGTAACAGGCGGAGCCGGATTTATCGGATCAAATTATATTCATTACATGTTTAAGAAGTATGATAATGATATCAGAATAATAAACGTGGATGCTTTGACCTATGCAGGAAATCTTGAGAATCTTAAAGATATTGAGAAAAGAGATAATTATACCTTTGTGAAGGCAGATATCTGTGATAAGGATGCTATTTCAAAGATTTTCGAGGAGAACGATATTGATCGTGTTGTTCATTTTGCAGCTGAGAGTCATGTAGACAGAAGTATTAAGAATCCCGAGGTTTTCGTCCAGACCAATGTTCTTGGAACAGCTGTAATGCTCAACTGTGCTAAGGCGGCATGGGAATTGCCAGATGGAAGCTTCAAGGAAGGCAAGAAATTCTTACATGTCTCAACAGATGAGGTCTATGGCTCGCTCGAGAATGATGGTGAATATTTCTATGAGACAACACCTTATTCACCACACTCACCATATTCTGCAAGTAAGGCAAGTTCAGATATGCTCGTAAAAGCATATATGGATACATACAAGTTCCCTGCTAACATAACCAACTGTTCTAATAACTATGGTCCTTACCAGTTCCCTGAGAAGCTGATTCCACTGATTATTAACAACGCACTTCAGGGTAAAAAGCTACCTGTTTACGGCGATGGCAAGAATGTCAGAGACTGGTTATATGTTGAGGATCATGCAAAGGCAATTGATATGGTTCAGGAGAAGGGAAGACTTTTTGAAACATATAATGTCGGAGGTCACAATGAGAAGCAGAATATTGAAATAATCAATATCATCATTGATACTCTCCAGGAAATGCTTCCAGATGGTGATCCCAGAAAGCAGCTTGTATCTAAGGAACTCATCACATATGTTACAGATAGAAAAGGTCACGACAGAAGATATGCAATTGCTCCTGATAAGATTAAATCAGAAATCGGTTGGGAGCCTGAAACCATGTTCAAGGATGGAATTAAGCTTACAATCAAGTGGTTTTTTGAACATGAAGATTGGATGAAGAATGTAACAAGTGGCGATTATCAGAAGTATTACAATGATATGTATACAGGAAGATAATTTTTGTGATAAACGACTGAAAATGGAAATGGAGATATCTCAATGAAGGGAATAATTCTTGCCGGTGGCTCCGGTACTCGCTTGTATCCACTTACAAAAGCAATAAGCAAACAGATTATGCCGGTTTATGACAAGCCAATGATATATTATCCGCTTTCAACACTTATGCTTGCGGGGATTAGTGAAGTGCTCATCATTTCTACACCGAGGGATTTGCCTGTGTTTAAGGAGCTTCTAGGAAGCGGTGAGCAGCTTGGAATGAGATTCGAATATGCAATTCAGGAAACACCAAGAGGTTTGGCCGATGCATTTATCATTGGTGCTGATTTCATAGGCAATGACTCAGTTGCGCTTGTTCTTGGAGATAATATTTTCTATGGGCAGAGCTTCTCAAAGGTTCTTAGACAGGTTGCCTCAAGGGATAAGGGAGCAACTATCTTCGGATACTATGTGCGAGATCCAAGAGAGTATGGTGTTGTAGAATTTGACGAGAACGGAATGGCTATTTCCATTGAGGAAAAGCCGGAGAAACCAAAGAGCAATTATGCTGTTCCAGGATTGTATTTCTATGATAACGATGTAGTTGAAATTGCAGCAAATGTTAAGCCTTCTGCCAGAGGGGAAATTGAGATTACAAGTATCAATAATGAGTACTTGAACAGAGGAACACTTCATGTTGAAACTCTCGGAAGAGGATTCGCTTGGCTCGATACAGGAAGCCACGACTCACTTCTCGATGCAGCGAACTTTGTTGCTACTTTCCAGAAGAGACAGGGTCTGTATATCTCATGTATTGAGGAAATCGCCTTTAAGAGAGGCTTTATTGATAGGGAGCAGCTACTTAAGTTAGCTGATCCACTTATGAAGACTAACTACGGTAAATATCTTGTAGAGGTTGCGAATGGGCTCTAAGCTGGTTGCCAGAACGATTATAATATGTTCCCTTTGCATACTGCTTATTCTCGGAGTAATTTTTATTGCAAATAAGACGGGAATTCTCGGCGGGGAGGGTGGAGGAACCTCACCGAATAATGAAGAGCTGCTGTCAATGAGTTCGGATCAGTATGTGTTAAACTCAGGAAATAATATAGCCTTGAATGGTGATGTCAGGGCATTTATGAGTGATGAGTCCTTCTGGGACACCGAAGAGATAGGGGAAGGCTTGTCCGACATTATTGATACGGATGCAGTTAACAATGAACTTGTTCGTGTGAAATTGTCAGCGATAAGCGTCGACCATGATTTAAGAGTGCAGATTCTGGACAATCAGGGCAAAAGAGTAACAGGTGTTTCTTTTTATATCACAATAGAGGACGTAGGTCAGTTCAAGGATTTGGATAAGGATGGAGTGATTTATGTCGGCGATATGGAGCCGGGAGATTATGCAGTAAGTGTAGACCCGTTGGAAGGCTTTCTGGTTGCCTCATCAAGGCTCAATGTCCATGTGAAGGATGCACTTGAATACAGAACTATAAACGACATAGCGCTCCTCATGCACATGGAGAGCGAAGTCGATGCGGAAAATGATATATATAATGAGCCCTGCGGCAAGTCTGATACGGATTCTACGGAGAAGATTACCAGGTTTCAGAATCTGGTAAATACCAAAACTGGTATTGATGTATCAAGTAATAATGGTGAAATCGAGTGGAAGAAGGTTGCAAATGACGGAATTGATTTTGCAATGCTCCGAGTTGGAATGAGGGGATATACCTCAGGAAATCTGATTGCAGACCAGAGATTTACGGACAATATTGTGAAGGCACAGGCGGCTGGAATAAAGGTCGGGATATTCTTCTTTTCTCAGGCAATTAATGAAAAAGAGGCTGTTGAGGAAGCAAGCCTTGCGATTAATCTGTCGAGAAGCTATGACCTGGATCTTCCAATATATGTTCAGATGCAAAATATTGGCGGAAAGGGAAGAGCCGACAATCTGAGCGTGGAGGAACGAACTAGAATTGCTACTGCTTTCTGCAGGACGGTATCAAATGCCGGATACAGAACTGGAGTGTCAGCCTCAGCTTCTTATATTCAGAACGAACTCGACCGAAATGAGACCGGAAAATATCTCACGTGGCTGGCTGAATATCGAGGCGAGACCACATATCCGGGAATATATCAGATGTGGCAGTACACAGGAAATGGTGTTGTTGATGGGATAACAGGGGCTGTTCATCTAAATATTGGTAATCTTGACAATACGTATATTGATGAATACAGGTCCGTTAAAGCAAGCGAGAGCGATATTGACAGAGTGAAAGATCCACTGGATTCCGACGATGAGGACGATTTACAGTCAGAGCAGAATAATGAGGAAACTATTTCTCGTTACGATGAACCTGAAGAAAACGAACAGAATTCAAATTCAAATAACGAAACCGAAGACAGAATAGGTTGGGGGTAAAAATGGGAAAGTTAACAGTAGAAACATGTGAGATTGAAGGACTTAAGGTTATTACACCACAGGTGTTTGGAGATGCCAGAGGGTATTTCATGGAGACCTATCAGTTTAATGATTTCAAGGAAATCGGTATTGATGAGCCATTTGTTCAGGATAATCAGTCGGCTTCCAAGAAAGGAGTGCTCAGAGGGCTTCATTTTCAGATAAATTATCCACAGGCTAAACTCGTAAGAGTGGTAAACGGAGAGGTTTACGATGTTGCTGTCGACCTTAGAAAAGGTAGCAAGACATATGGTAAGTGGTTTGGAGTTGTGCTGTCAGCAGAGAACAAAAAGCAGTTCTTTATACCAAAGGGATTTGCTCATGGTTTCCTCGTATTGTCTGATTATGCCGAGTTCTGTTATAAGGTTACGGATTTTTATCATCCAAATGATGAAGGTGGTTTATTATATTCAGACCCTGATATTGGAGTTGAGTGGCCTATCCCCGAAGGAATGGAACTTATCATGTCAGATAAGGACACCAAATGGGGTGGAATAAAGGAATATACAGAGAAGAACAGCTAAATTGTTCAAAAAATCACACTGGAAGATTGAGAAGATGAAACAAAAGGTACGTATTTCCAAGAAGGCAGGAATATTACTTGGCGTGTTATTTGCGGTGGGTATGCTGTCGATATTGTGGCTGCATGATAATCCGCTTGCGGTCGAGATGGAGGAGTTTATCAAGAAAATCGTTGCAACTGGAATAATTCTGGTTGCATTGGTTATCTATATCCTTGTTTATGATAAATTAGTAGTTCTTCCCAAAGAGTTATGGTCCAACAGAAGATTGATATGGAAGCTTGCAAAGAATGATTTCAAAACCAGATATGCAGGGTCATATCTTGGAATGGTGTGGGCACTGGCGCAGCCGGTGGTCACTATTTTGCTTTATTGGTTTGTATTCGGTGTGCTCATGCCGGCAAAGGCTCAGGTTGCAGGAGAATTGGACGTCCCAATAGTCATTTGGCTGACTGCTGGTCTTGTTCCGTGGTTCTATTTTTCTGAAGCTTTGTGCAATGGAACTAATGCGCTGCTTGAATATAATTACCTTGTTAAGAAGGTGGTCTTTAAGATAAGTGTCCTGCCTATAATTAAGGTTTTAGGAGCGACCTTTATCCACGTATTCTTTTCAGTTGTTATGCTTATTGTCTATTTCTGTCTTGGTTTTGCACCTAGCATATATCTGATTCAGATTCCATATTACAGTATTTGTCTATTTGCTTTTGTGCTTGCACTGAGCTATTCGACATGTGCAATTGTCGTATTTTTCAGAGATCTAAATCAGATTATAAGTATATTTCTTCAGGTGTTTATGTGGGCAACGCCCATTTTATGGAATATTAACCTTCTTCCAAATCCAGTTCTCCAGCTGATTTTCAAATTGAATCCAATATTCTATGTGGTCAATGGTTATAGAAGCGCAATGTTTGAGAATACCTGGTTTTGGCAGGATTTCTACTCTACAATGTATTTCTGGATTGTGGTTGTAGTTCTTTTTGGCCTCGGGGCATTGATATTCAAGAGACTTAAAGTCCATTTCGCTGACGTGATGTAAGCTATATGGCAGAAGAGTGGCATATAGATTTGTGCGTGTGGGTTGTGCGTTAGCGTGTTGCTGATGATTATGACGTAGAGCCTGCAGAATATGGAAATCGTGGGAATTAGTATATGATAAATGAAACAGTTAATCAGGAAAATAGAAAAGTGGCAGTTTCGGTAGATAACGTCTCGAAGGTGTACAAGCTCTATGACAGAAATAGGGATAGAATGCGTGAGGCACTTGGACTTACCAGAAAGAAGCTTCACAAAGAGCATTTTGCACTTCGTGATGTGAATGTAAAGATATATCAGGGTGAAACTGTCGGAATAATCGGAACGAATGGTTCTGGCAAATCAACAATTCTTAAAATAATTACCGGAGTACTTAATCCGACTTTTGGAGAAGTCAGGGTGAATGGCCGAATTTCAGCGCTTCTTGAGCTGGGTGCTGGCTTCAATATGGAGTACTCTGGAATGGAGAATATCTATCTGAATGGAACGATGATGGGATTCTCCAAGGAGGAAATAGAGAAAAGGATTCCTGACATTCTGGAATTTGCAGATATAGGTGATTTTGTTCATCAGCCATGTAAGACATATTCTTCGGGTATGTTTGTAAGACTTGCGTTTGCAGTGGCAATCAATATTGACCCCGAGATTTTGATAGTTGATGAAGCGCTCTCTGTCGGAGACGTTTTTTTCCAGAGTAAGTGCTATCACAAATTTGAAGAATTCAAAAAAGCAGGAAAGACAATTCTGTTTGTATCACACGACCTGTCATCGGTTGCAAAATATTGTGATCGCGTAGTGCTTCTTGATAAAGGAGTTAAGCTTGGCGAGGGAAGCCCTAAAGCCATGATAGATGATTACAAGAGAGTTCTGGTTGGTCAGTATGAGATGAATTCGCAGAAAGCTGATGCGGCTCTTGCACCGGGAGAGAATCCTGAACTGTTGGAATACGGTACTGGTCAGGCAAAGATTACAGAATATTTCATCGAAGATGACCACGGCAAGAATACGACAGCTGTGATAAAGGGAACAGAATTCTCTATTCACATGAAAGTTGAATTTATGGTTGATCTTCCGGCTCCTATCTTCGCCTTTTCGTTCAAGAATATAAAGGGAACAGAAATAACTGGAACAAACACCATGTTTGAAAAATCCTACTTAAAGCCTGTTAAAAAGGGGCAGGTTCTTGAAATTGTGTTTACTCAGGATATGAGCCTTCAGGGCGGGGATTATCTGTTATCGCTTGGACTGACGGGGTATGAAGGGGATCAGTTCCAGGTATATCACAGACTCTACGATGTTCTGAATATTACAGTCATATCGGAGAAGAATACTGTGGGATTCTATGATATGGGTTCTAAAATAGAGGTAATTAACGTTAATAATTCATCTGAAGATGAATAATTGTCAGAAATGAATATGATGAACGATAACAATATTAAGAAAAAATTGGATAGTCTGTATATAGTAATGCCTGCCTATAATGAGGAAGAAGCAATAGAGCAGGTGGTGTTGTCATGGTACGAATGTCTGAAGGGGAAGGCACCGGAGAGTCGACTTGTTGTGGCTGATAGCGGAAGTCAGGACAGGACGCATGGGATTCTGGTCGAGTTGCAAAAAAGTCATCCACAGCTTGAGATATTAGGAGACACGCTGACAACGCACGGACCTAAGCTTATTGCACTTTATCGATATGCCCAGTTAAAAGGGGCAGATTATATATTTCAGACAGATTCTGACGGACAGACAGAAGTGTCAGAATTCGATGCGTTCTGGAAAAAACGCCGTAAATACGAGGCTTTGATAGGATACAGGAAGAAGCGTGGTGACGGTATTGTCAGAAAGTTTGTAGAGAAGGTTGTATGCTTTTTGCTCCAGATTATATTTGGAGTAAAGGTTCCAGATGCAAATGCTCCATACAGATTGATGAAGACATCTTTGGTTGCAAAGTACTGTGACAGATTTAGAGAGGATTATAATCTTCCTAATATTATGCTGACTACTTTTTTTGCGTATTATAGAGAAAACGTAGCATTTAGGATTATCAGCTTTAAGGCAAGAAAAACGGGAACAAATAGTATTCATTTTCTTAAAATAATCAAAATAGGCATCAAGGCACTTGCTGATTTTGGCGCATTCCGTAAACAGATGCGAGAGAATTAGACTTTTAGAGAGTAGAGAGCAGGCAATACGCCTCTTCGCAACTTGTTGCGAAGAAATGAGGTTGGTATGGAACAGATTGGATCAGTTATATTAGATGACAGCAGATATAAAGGCGAGGATTTATACTGCGATGGTCCTGTAGAAGACGAAATACTTGATATTGTATCGACGAGAGAGCCGGGAGAGTATGAAGAAATCATAGAAGAGAGGTTGTCTTGGCCGATTCTGTATCATTTGTCTCATTTGAGAGAGAATATTGTAAGCTGGATGCCTGCCAACAAGAATGCAAGAGTGTTGGAAATTGGCTCAGGATGCGGTGCTATTACAGGAATCTTAACTGAAAAATATGGAAGCGTTACAAGTGTTGATTTATCAAAGAAAAGAAGCAGAATTAATGCGACCAGACATAAAGATGCAAGTAATCTGACAATCAAAATCGGTAATTTTGAAGATATTGAGCCGGATTTGGACACAGATTATGATTATATCTTTCTGATTGGCGTTTTCGAGTATGCCAGAGGCTATATCAATTCAAAGACACCATTTGAAGATTTTCTAAACATAATGAAGAAGCACCTTTCTTCAAATGGAAGAATTGTAATAGCAATTGAGAACCAGTACGGCCTCAAATACTTTGCGGGCTGCAGAGAGGATCATGCGGCCGTATTGTATGAGGGAATTGCCGATTATCCGGGTGAAGGAGTGGCCAGAACTTTCGGAAGAAATGGTTTGATACAGATTTTTGATAGGTGCAATATGCCTGAGTATCATTTCTATTATCCTTATCCTGATTATAAGTTTCCTATGTCAATTTATTCAGATGAGTATCTGCCGAAAGTAGGTGAACTCATCAACAATATGCGTAATTTTGATAATGAGCGAGTTTTGGCCTTTGACGAGAAGGAAGCTTTTGATGGATTAATCAGGCAGAATTATTTTGGAGATTTTTCAAATTCATTTCTTGTCATTTTGGGATCAAAACCCGAGATTACATACACTAAATTCAGCAATGATAGGCGAGATAAATATAGAATAAGGACTGCAATCTGTGAAAATGGTGAGAAAGCGGTCATAAAATATGCAAACGATACAAAGGCAGAGGAACATATACGTGCATTGGCAGAACATTATAAAGTTCTGACAAAGAAGTATGAAGGCAGTGGTGTCTGCCTTAATAAATGTCATCTTATTAATGCATCAGGTGGAGCTTCGGCTTGTTTTGACTATGTTGAGGGCAAAACTCTTGAGGAAATTCTTGATAGTCTGATTGATGAAGGCAATGATAAGGCATTTCTAGAACTTATTGATCGATTTGACAAGCTTGCTGCATATAACGAATCAGAGAAAGTAAGTGATTATGATCTGATTTATTCAAATATTATGGTTGATAGCGATGATAAATGGACAATCATCGACTATGAATGGACTATAGCTGAACCGAGAAGTGGTGAAGAGACAAGCACAAGAGCAATGCTTGTATATATGACAGGCCCTCAGAAGAGACGAGAATGGCTCTTTGATAGAAAGATTCCACAGAAGTACGGAATCACAGAGGAAAATCTGACATCCCATGCAGAAAAAGAGAAGGTTTTCCAGCATGAGGTAACTGGATCAAGAAGGTCTATGTACGAATTGTACGAGCTCATGGGCAGACCAGTATTGCCACTGCGTGATGCCTATGATGAGACTGCAAGGCCTGAGGCTTCGCCACATGTATATCAGGTATATTTTGACAAGGGTAATGGCTTCTCGGAAGAATTGTCTGAGCGATATACAGATGCCTTTGCTGACGAGAAGAGAATAGACAGAACGGTTTATTTTGGAAATGATGTAAAAGCACTTAGAATTGATCCGGTCATGGAAAAATGCGTTTTGAACGCAGTGACTATTTCAGTCAATGGAACGCAAATACCACTTCAATGCCTTAAAAATAACGGAATAGGAATGACAACAGGCGCTATTTTATTCGATAACAATGATCCACACTTCGAGATAGCAATTAAGGACATTAAAAAGGTTATGGATATTGCGTTGGAAGACAGAAATAAGCTGACATTTTCTGCTAAGGTGTATTATCCAGATGAGGCGGCAGGCGAAGTGCTGTTTGGGTAAAAAGACAGGTATATAACTGTGTTAGAAACTGTAAAAAAGATTATACAAGACAATAGAATTAAAAAGGCAGAGCTTAGACTTGAGAAGGATACAGCCTATTGTAAGGACAGATATCTGGGATGGATTCGTGATGTTGAACCTGGGCTAATTGGGGATTATCTGACGGATGCAGGGAAAGCGTCATATGCTATTTACGATGTGCATGCAGGAAGTAATCCTCAGACTACAGAAGATGCACATGGATTAAATGCGACAGGTGGAATGGCCGAGCCGGAGTATATCATCATTACTGAAGATTCTCAGGCTGTAGACAAAAGAGCGAAATCTGTATTCGGTAGAGGCTTTAGCGCCAATTCTTCTTGGGAAATTGCATATACAGATGAGGACTATAGCTATGAAGGAACACGTGTTGCTCCATTCATGAAGCCTGATTTTTCACCAGATACGCTTATGGCTTATCCGTATTTTGGTTCACTTATTGCAGTTAGAATCGGAAGAATGTCTGAATTGGCGGCTTCGATTATTGGAATTGGGACATTAGCTGCAGGTGATGTTGTTATTGCTGAAAAGAAGAAGATTTATTCTTTTTTGCTTCAGGCCACAGCACTTTTATTACAAGATGGAAAAGAGTCGCTTAAGAAAATCGGTCATATACCGCTTGTGATGTATCATGTGCCAATATCTGAAGCAGAATTAAATGACTACAGAGAACTGGAAAAAGAGAGCTATTCGATTAAGGAACCCAGAGAAATAACTGCAGATGAGAATCTTCCGTGGTATGAGAGACTCTATGGGGAGATTATTCAAAGAGAATATGATGATATTCGAATAGAAGCAGTGCAAAAAATGGGATTTACGGCGGCGATAGAGCAGGATGCGCACGGAACAAGACAGTTGATGTTCTCTTCTGGCGATGCCAGTTGCCCACTTGTGTCCATAGTTATTCCGAGTAAGGACAATGAGGAAGTTCTTATAAGGCTTCTGGATTCGATAAAAAATAAGACAGAATATAATAATTATGAGGTTATTGTTGTTGACAACGGAAGTTCAGGGCATGTAAGGACAATACTTATGGGCTATGCATCTAGTTGGGACAGGATGACCTATGTATATGAGCCCATGGATTTTAACTTCAGTAAAATGGTTAACCTTGGGGCAAGAAAAGCCAAGGGCGACTACGTTCTTCTTCTGAATGATGATACTGAAGTACTGGATGGGAATTGGCTTAGCACAATGACAATGCAGGCAATGCTTCCACATGTGGGATGCGTTGGTGCTAAACTGCTATATCCGGATTCTGATTTGATTCAGCATGCTGGAGTCACAAACCTGGCAGTTGGACCAGCACACAAGATTCAGATGAAATCTGACTCAGTTAGCTACTATTATGGGAAAAACCGAATGGTGCATGATTATGTCGGTGTTACGGCTGCGTGCCTTTTGGTCTCGAAAAAGATATATGAAGAAGTTGGCGGATTTGATGAAGAAATTAAAGTAGCATTTAATGATGTCGATTTCTGCTTCTCTGTGATAGAGAAGGGCTACTATAATGTGATGCGTCCGGATGTAGTATTAACGCATTATGAATCGCTAAGCCGTGGAGATGACCGGAAGTCTGAAGAGAAGACCAGGCGCATGCTCGCTGAAAGAGACAGGCTGTATGAGAAGCATGGTTGGCTGTGGGGGAAGGATCCGTATTATAGTCCTAATCTCATGGGAAACGCAGTCGATTATCTGATTAATTTCAGATATGAGTATGAAAAAGAGACATATAGAACGCCATTTAGGCCATTTACAGAGGAAATAAAACCTGAATGGTATAACGACAGCATATATATCACAATCGAGAAAAATGAGCTGGCTGCTGTTCTTGAACAGCGCGATATGAACAGAGTACACCATATATCAGGATGGGCATATGTACTAAATCAGAATAACGCGCGGTATTTAATTGCGGTGATGCTGAAATGCCCAGACGGCGAGATGCTTATAGCGGATACTGATAGACATTGGCGTCCGGATGTTGTTCAGATATTGCCTGATCAGGTGAATGTTCAGATGTCGGGATTCCTTGCTAGATGTGATGAGGGAAGCCTCCCCCCTGGTGAATATGGTATTTTTATCTATATGAAAGACACGTGCTCAAGGCAGAGATTGCTTAAAGATTCCGGTCAGATATTAAAAGTAGAATAAATTAAAGATGGGATAATTATGGATAATTCCAAGACAACGCAGGAACTTCTTGATTTTTACAAGGAGGCCTATGAGAGAGAAAAAAAGAAAAACGAAGTATTAGCAGGTAAGCTTGCTGATGCTCAGGCAAAAGCAGACGATGCGCAAGGAAAGCTGGATCATATAAAGAATAGTATCTTTTGGAAGATATCTTTCCCCTTCAGAGGTTTTGTTCATGTAATTATCAGAACCAAGGATCGCATTCTTAGATTGGGAAGTCCTAAGGGTGTCATGCGTAAGCTGCGCAATAAGATGCGTGAGAAGAAAGCTGAAAAGCGCTTTGGAACAAGAAGCTTCCCTAGTAAAGAGGAGATTCTTGCTCAGAGAAGCGAAGCGTTTAAAACACCTGTTTTATTCTCAATCCTGGTTCCCTTATGGAATACGCCTGAAAAATTCCTGCGTGAGATGATTGAATCGGTAATCAATCAGACTTGTGAGAGCTGGGAATTGTGCCTAGCTGATGGCTCAGACAGTGAGCATGCCTATGTTGAGAAAATATGTAACGAGTACATGACCAAAGTGAAGGCGCGCCATGATCAGATTGGTGCAGGTGATGACCAGGGACCGGTAATCCGCTATATGCGCCTTGAAAAGAATGAAGGTATTTCCGGCAATACAAATCAGTGCTATAAGATGGCTACCGGTAATTATATTGCGCTCTTTGACCATGATGATATTCTTCACCCCTGTGCACTGTATGAGTATAGGAAGGTTATTGATGAGAAGAACGCAGATTACATCTACTGTGATGAAGCAACCTTTAAAAATGGCAATATCAATAAGATGATTACGCTGCACTTCAAGTCAGACTATGCAGTAGACACTCTGAGAGCAAATAATTACATCTGTCATTTTAGCGCGTTTAAGAGAGAACTCCTTGAGGGTACTGAATTATTCAGAAGTAAATTCGACGGAAGTCAGGACCATGACATGATATTAAGACTCACGGACAGGGCTAATTGCGTCGTTCATGTGCCAAAGCTCTTATATTACTGGAGATCGCATAAGGGATCCGTTGCGTCAGATATCAGTGCAAAGACATATGCAATTGAGGCGGCCAGAGGAGCAGTTGCAGATTCTCTTACAGTGCATGGCTTTAAGGATTTCTCAATTGAAAGTACCAGAGCCTTTGAGACAATCTTCCGAATAAGGTATGCGCTTACTGCGACACCTAAGATTTCGATTGTAATACCCAATAAGGATCATGTGGAGGACCTAAGAAGATGTATTTCTTCAATACATGAGAAGTCTACATATGAGAATTATGAAATAGTTGTTGTCGAGAATAATTCCACCAGCCAGGAAATATTTGATTATTATGATGAACTTAAGAAGGATATTTTGCATTCTACTAAGATTGTCACATATGAGGGTGAGTTCAATTATTCAAAAATAAATAATTTGGGCGCGTCAAAGGCTGATGGCGAGTACATTCTTCTTCTGAACAATGACACAGAGGTAATTACTGTTAATTGGATGGAAGAGTTGCTTATGTATGCTCAGAGGCAAGATGTGGGCGCTGTTGGAGCGAAGCTCTATTACGAAGATTACACAATTCAGCATGCTGGAATTGTTATTGGTCTTGGGGCGCACAGAACAGCGGGACATACTCACTACAGAATCAATAAAGAGAATCTTGGATATATGGGTAAGCTGTGCTATGCGCAGGATGTTACAGCTGTTACGGGTGCCTGTCTTCTTGTAAAAAAAGCAGTCTTTGATGAGGTTGGCGGACTCAACGAGAATCTTGCCATTGCACTAAATGATGTTGATTTTTGCCTAAAGCTCCGTGCAAAGGGTTATCTCAATGTATTTACTCCTTTTGCTGAATTATTCCATTATGAGTCGATTTCCAGAGGCTCAGATGTGGATGAATCTGCTAAAAAGAAGGCAGATGAGCAGAAAGCCCTGAGATATAACAAGGAAGCAGCCATGTTCAAGGAAATATGGAAGGACGAGCTCGAAAAGGGCGACCCATACTTCAATCCTAACTTCTCACTGGATTACTCAGACTATGTGGTTATGTAGTGCCATTGGATTAAGACAATTGTGAATATATAGTTATTGCAGGGGTATGCGCATACTATATATTTGATTTATGCGAGTTTTACGATATAATTATCAAGGATTATTGAAGCAATGATGACAGAGGCTTCGCCTTTTTGAAACAAGCCTGTTAGAAATGAATAATATGACTTAGTACCCGAGAGGGATTAAGATAATAACAACAAAAAAAGGAGATCGACATGAGCTACAAGGATCAATTCAATTTCTGGTTGGAAGATTCATATTTTGACCAGGACACCAAGAACGAACTTCTTGCGATTAGAAACGATGAGAAAGAGATTGAAGACAGATTCTATAAGGATTTGGAATTCGGTACAGGTGGACTTCGTGGTGTAATCGGAGCAGGTACCAACCGAATGAATATTTATACAGTAAGAAAAGCAAGCCAGGGACTTGCAAACTATATAATTAAGAACGGAACACAGGCTAAGGGTGTTGCTATTGCATACGACTCAAGACGTATGAGCCCAGAGTTTGCTGATGAAACTGCACTTTGTCTTGCAGCTAATGGCATTAAGGCATACGTTTTTGATGCTCTTCGTCCAACTCCAGAGTTGTCTTTTGCACTTCGTGAACTTGGATGTACAGCAGGTGTAGTTGTAACAGCAAGCCATAATCCACCAGAGTACAACGGATACAAGGTATACTGGGAAGACGGCGCTCAGGTTACACCTCCTCACGACAAGAATATCATCGGCGAAGTAAATGCAATTACTGATTATCATACTGTAAAGACTATTGATAAGGAGGCTGCCAAGGCTCAGGGACTTTACAATGTAATTGGTCAGGAAATTGATGACAAGTACATGGTTGAGCTCAAGAAGCAGATTATTCATCCAGAAGTAATAACAGAGATGGCAGAGGATATTAAGATTGTATATTCTCCTTTCCATGGCACAGGTAATGTTCCAGTTCGCCGCGTACTTAAGGAACTCGGCTTCAAGAATGTATACGTTGTTCCAGAGCAGGAGCTTCCAGATCCTGAGTTTACAACACTTGATTATCCTAATCCAGAAGATCCTAAGGCATTTACACTGGCACTTAAGCTTGCAAAAGAGAAGGATGCGGATATTGTACTTGCTACTGATCCTGATGCTGATAGACTCGGTATCTATGCAAAAGATGCAAAGACTGGCGAATATATTCCTTTCACTGGAAATATGAGCGGAATGCTTATTGCTGAATACATTCTTCGTGAGAGAAATCTTACAGGTAAGATGCCTGAGAACCCAGCTCTCGTAACTACAATTGTTACAACCAATATGGCACTTGCCATTGCTAAGGAGAATGGACTTCGTGCAATTGAGGTTCTTACAGGTTTCAAATACATCGGTGAGCAGATTAAGATATTTGAGCAGACCGGATGCAATAATTATGTATTTGGACTTGAGGAAAGCTATGGATGTCTTGCCGGAACACATGCAAGAGATAAGGATGCTGTTGTTGCTGTTATGTGCTTATGCGAGGTTGCTGCATGGTGCAAGAAGAACGGAATCACTGTATGGGATCAGATGATCAATATCTATGAGAAGTATGGCTTCTACAAGGAGGGTCAGTACGCAATTACCTTAAAAGGTATTGATGGAGCTACCCAGATTCAGGAAATCATGGATGGACTTCGTAAGAATCCTCCTAAGAGCTTTGGCGATCTCAAGGTTCTTAAGCTTCGTGATTACAAGCTCAATCAGCTCACAGACATGGAGACTGGAAAGGTAACAGAAACAGGTCTTCCTGAGTCTAATGTTATTTACTTTGATTTGTCTAATGATTCATGGTGCTGTGCACGTCCTTCAGGAACAGAGCCTAAGATTAAGTTCTACATGGGCGTTAAGGGGGATAATCTTGAGGATTCAGCAGCCAAATTACAGGTATTGACTGATGAAGTCAAAAAAGTAATTGGAAAGTAATGTCATAAACTGATAGATACATATCAGGTGAATTACTACAAATATTAAATTATGAATGAATTTCTTCGAGGAATCGTTGAGCAGATAGCTAAATTACATAGCTATATAATGAAGCTGAACGATCAATTTGAAACAAACTTTACGGATAAACAGCTCCATTTCCTGATTATAGGAATTCTGGGAATGGGGCTGATATTCCTAATCTATCCATTGTTCAAATGGCTAGCTAAAAGAAAGCATGTCATGGTTATAACATGGATATATGTTTTTACACTGGTTTTAGTGCTAACCTTTGCTATTGAAATAGGACAGGGATGGACAAAAACGGGCGTTATGGAATTCGGAGATATCATGTTTGGTGTCTTTGGATTCATAATGTTCTTCGTAATCTTCTCTTGTATACGTGGAATCTACCATGTAATTAGAAAACTGATACAGAATTCTAAAGCCAGGAAGATGAAGCAGGAGGAAACACAGACATATGCTGGTGAGGGACAGGAGTTTCCTGTGATGGAAGCACCGGTCCAGGATTATGTAACACAGAATTCGGCAATATCAACCTCCAATTCTAATTCTAATTCAGAAACGAATTACGTGTATTATAAGGAAGAGTAAGAGTGATTTTAATACCCCCGGGTTATGTGCTCGGGGGTGTTGATTTCAGATGAGGATAAATATAGGTTTGAACGGTTCAGATGTCATTCGTACAATTAAATATATGACAAGAAACGGGATTATGCCGGCATACTATGCTGCTAAGGAGAGGTTAGCTGACAGAAAAAGGCAGTACGACTATGCTTCAGTTCCGGAAGATGAACTGGCAAGGCAGCGGGAACTTGACAAGGATGCGCAGCTGCTTGTGAGCATACTTGTACCTGCATATGAAACCAATCCAGATTACATGGATGCACTACTTGAAAGTGTTTTATCACAGACCTATCCCTGCTATGAACTCATTATTGCAGATGCGAGTGAATCAGATGTGGTAAGGGATGCGATAGAGGAGTTTAAGAAGAAGCTTAGTTGCAGTTCGGCAAAAGGTGAGGATGGCCTGAACAAAATTGTCTATGTGCATCTTGATGAGAATAAGGGTATATCTGGCAATACTAATGCCGGATTGTCTTTTGCCAAGGGTGAGTTTGTTGCTCTACTCGACCACGACGATGTGCTTACGCCTGATGCATTGCATGAAATGGTGAATGCAGCTACTGAAAGTGGCGCTGAACTCATTTATTCCGATGAAGACAAATGCGATGAGACAGGTGGCAATTATAATACCCCCAATTTTAAGCCGGACTTCAATGCAGATATGTTTCTGACAAATAATTATATTTGCCATTTCACAATGCTTAAAAGCTATCTGATTAAGAAACTAAAGTTTAGGGAAGAGTACGACGGCGCGCAGGATTACGATCTGTTTCTTAGGGCGTATAAAGAAGTTGGTTCAGATAAAATAGCCCACGTGGCGAAGGTTTTGTACCATTGGCGTTGTCATAGCGGTTCGACGGCCGCAAATCCTTCCAGCAAAGAGTACGCGTATGAGGCTGGAAGAAAAGCGCTGGAGAGTTACTATAAGGAAATAGGGCTTGAGGTTATGGTCAAGCATGGTAAGCATTTTGGCTTCTATGACACCATATATGTCAATAAGGATATGTTTATCCAACGCAGGGAGATTGGTGCGGTTGGCGGACCTTTGATAAAAAAGAATAAGATTGTCGGCGGCGCAATGAACGCAGATGGTACATGTCTATATGAAGGACTAAATAAGAATTATAGCGGATATATGAATCGCGCGGATCTGTGTATGGATGTTGAGGCTCTGGATTTGAGAAATATCAGGGTTCGCGATGAATTGACAGGAATATCAGGAGAGATTCTCAAGGAGAAACCAGAACTGATAAGTGACATCAAGGGCTTGTCGCTGGAATTCTCTAAAAGAGTAAGACAAAAGGGATATATACTCATGTATAACCCGAAAATGAGACAGAGTGGTCCGGTGTGTTAAGAGATTATGAAGAAAACTACAGTAGCAGTTGTAATACCAAATTACCAGGGTGAAAAGTATATAGTCCAGTGTGTTGAAAGTATTCTGGCTTCAGAACTAGAAGGGGTATCTATAATCATTCGTATTATTGATAATGCTTCAGATGACAGAGCGCTTGAACTTTTGGATAAGTATCTATTAAGTCACGGATATCTTTCTGATGGAATGGAGGGCGAGAGTAAGGCATCGGTATATCTTCCAGTTCAAATTGGCGGCCCCGCCCTTGAGATTACAAGACTTGAGGAAAATACCGGGTTTTGTCATGCAGTGAATGTAGGCATTAAAAAGAGCGTAGAGGATTATGTTTTTCTATTAAATAATGACACTACGATTCAGGAAAACTGCATACAGGAGCTGGTGCAGTTTATGAATTCGCATAAGCGTGCATTCAGCTGTGGGGCGAAGATGCTGGCAATGTCGGACCCTTCGGTGGCTGATGACTGTGGTGATTACTTAAATATTATGGGATATGCCAGAGGCCGTGGAAAGGGCAAGAAGGCAGCTGATTATACAGAAATAAAGCGTGTATCGGCAGCTTGTGCAGGGGCGGCAATTTATAGAAGGAAGCTTCTGGGAGATGGAAGGATAGGTTTTTTTGATGAAAATCATTTTGCCTACCTGGAGGATATGGATATCGGAATAAGAGCAGGTATCTATGGGTATCATAATTATTTTGCCCCGGAAGCAATTGTTTACCACGCGGGAAGTGCCGTGTCTGGGTCTAAGCATAATTCGTTTAAGCAGAGGTTATCAGGAAGAAATAATGTGTACCTTTTGTATAAGAATCTCCCTACAGCTATGCTTGTTGTCAACATGCCCTGTATAGCAATAGGTTTTGCGGTAAAGCTTGCTTTTTTCACGCTCAAGGGACTTGGCGGAGCTTATCTCGGTGGAATTCGGGAAGGATTTGAATTGTGTAAGTCTGCAGAAGGCAGAGAAAATAAGATAGATTTCGAGTGGAAGAGGCTACATAACTATCTTGCACTGGAATTTGCCATGATAAAGAATCTGTTTGTGCGATAGAAAGCTGCTGTTTTATTTCTAAATTATAATTGTAGAAAAATAGTTTGAAAAATATTAGAATAAGAATATATGTTGTGTATGCGACAGCTGTTCAATATATGAATGTGACAGCGTGCGTAAATTCTTAATCAGGTATTGAACATTGATAAAAGATAATCAGCGCCATTTTAACAGACTACTTATTCTGTTAGATGCGTGTGTTACAGCCGGCAGTTATATGCTGGCGTGGTTTTTCAAATTTCAAAGTGGTGTTCTTGATAGCGATTTAGGTCTTCCGATGGAGACCTACTTCTTTGCTATGCTCTTTATAGTGCCCGGTTTTGCGGCACTTTATTCCCTGTGTAATCTATACAGTTCTAAGCGTATCTCTGGACGAGTTCATGAGGTATACAATATATTCAAAGCCAATACGCTCGGACTGGGCATATTCATGATTGTTTTATTTGTGATAAAACAGCAGAACTTCAGCCGAGAAATGGTATTCTTCTTCTATTTATTTAATACCGTTCTTGACTCGATAATGCGCATGCTTATTAGGAATGCGCTGCGCTTTGTTCGTAACAAAGGCTATAACGTGAAGTACATTCTGCTTGTTGGATATTCAAGGGCCGCTGAACAGTATATAGACAGAATCAACTCGAACCCACAGTGGGGATATGTAATCCGTGGTATTCTGGATGATAACATTCCAAGAGGAACAGAATATAAAGGCGTAAAGGTGCTCGGTGAGATAAATAATCTTCCGATTATTCTTCCTCAAAATCGTCTTGACGAGATTGGAATAACTCTTGCCCTTGAACAGTATGGAAGGCTTGAGGAGATAGTTGGACTATGTGAGAAATCTGGAGTGCATACTAAGTTCATTCCCGATTACAACAGCGTAATTCCTTCTAATCCGTATATGGAGGATCTTGTGGGGCTGCCAGTAGTAAATATCAGACATGTTCCTCTATCAAATACTGTAAATGCAATAATCAAGAGGTTAGAGGATCTCATTGGATCATTATTCTGCATTATTCTTTTTTCACCGATTATGCTTGTGACGGCAATTCTTGTTAAATGCACGAGCAAAGGACCAGTCATCTTCAAGCAGGAGAGAGTTGGAAGACATGGGAAGAATTTTATGATGTATAAGTTCAGGTCCATGGAGATGCAGAAGGAAGAAAAAGAGAAGGAAGCCTGGACTACGCGGGATGACCCGAGAGTTACCGGTGTTGGCAAGTTTTTGAGAAAGACCAGCATTGATGAACTTCCACAGCTCTTTAATGTGTTTATTGGACAGATGTCGTTGGTTGGTCCGAGACCTGAGAGACCACAATTTGTTGAGAAATTCAAAGAACAGATTCCAAGATACATGGTAAAGCATCAGGTCAGACCTGGAATGACAGGATGGGCACAGGTTAGGGGCTTCAGAGGAGATACCTCTATCAGAAAGAGAGTCGAGTGCGATTTATACTATATAGAGAACTGGACTCTGCTATTCGATATCAAGATTCTGGTGCTGACTCTGTTTAAAGGATTTATCAACAAAAATGCGTACTAGATAGCATCAGTATGATTACTGTATTTGGAAGAAAAGGTTGCACGTTTACACAAAATGTTGTAGACTCGGTTCGTATGGTTTTTTTATTACAAGCTAAGTGTAGCGCTTTGTGATTAATTAATATGTTTTGAAAACGTTACACCTAAAAGAGCGATTTGTGAAAGGTTGGATATAGAAAAAATGGCAGAGAAAAGAGCACCTCAGAGACTGACACCGAAACAGAAGGCTGCTAAGAAAAGAAAAACGATGATTATCTTCATTATTGAAATCATTGCACTTGCAGCTGTTATTGGATTTGTTGTTTACGGATTCAACAGTGGATTGTTTAGCGGATTATTCAATGCTACTAATTCAGAAATTAACACCAGCATGGAAATGGGAACCAGTAGTGATGGAACATTCTCAAGTGGTGATGACGTAGTATATTACAACACAGAGATTGTTGGTAATCTTGATGACAATAATGAAATTGTATTTGCTGAAGACAATGCGATGAGTGGTTACTATCAGATAGCACTCTTTGGTGTAGACTCAAGATCAAAGAATCTTAGCAAGGGCGATAACCGTTCAGATACAATCATTATTGCATGTGTTGATAAGAAGACACATGAGGTTAAGCTGTGTTCAGTATATCGTGATACTTATCTTAACCTTGGTAATGACAAGTATGCTAAGTGTAACGGAGCATTTGCTGCCGGTGGCGCAACCAATGCAATTTCAATGCTTAACATGAACCTTGATTTGGCTATTACTGATTATGTAGTAGTTGGATTTACCGGACTTGTTGATATTATTGATGCTCTTGGTGGTGTTTGGATTGATGTAAAGGAAAACGAAATCAATCACCTTAACAATTATCAGATTTCAATTGTTGGTAAGACAACAGACAATGTAACTTATACTGCAGATGAGGGTAAGGATTACATCGCAGTTAAGAATCCTGGATATCAGCTCCTCAATGGACTTCAGGCAACTGCTTACTGCCGTATCCGTTATGTAGGAAGCGACTGGGGAAGAACAGAGAGACAGAGAACTGTAATTGCAGCTGCAATTGAGCAGGCTAAGAAGATGGATACTAACACACTTCTTAAGATTATGAACTCTGATGTGTTCTCTGAATTCAGTACCTCACTTGATGTAGGATTTATCACAGATGTTCTTACAAATCTGTCAAGCTATGAGATTGTTGATTCTCAGGGATTCCCAAGCATGGATATGCTTACAACCGGAAATATTGGTTCAAAGGGTTCATGCGTAGTTCCTGTTTCACTTGAGAAGAATGTAACTTGGCTTCATGAGATGCTCTTCGGAGATACAGGATATGATCCATCATCAGCTGTTAAGGGATACAGCGTTGAGATTTATAATCAGACAGTAGATTATCTCCACTAATGAACTCTGGGGACGGGGTTAGTGGTCCAACGAATAGCTAAGATAAGAAAAAAAGCACTCGCAAAAGGCGGGTGCTTTTTTTACGTCATTGTGCGCCTTGCGGCGTATGTTTCTACGACATAGCAAGCAGGACAATTGGCATTGTTATTAGACACAGAATTGTTGTTAGCAGTACGACATTTGCAGACAGTTCTTGCTCGCATTCATGGAATTCAGCAAGAGATTCGATAATTGCACCGGAAGGTGTGGCTGCAAGGATGAAGATTGCCAGCTTGGCAGTATTATCCATAAATGGAAGCCACATGACGCAGGCAAGTGCAAAGAAAGGAAAAACAACAAGTTTAAGGAAACATGTTGCATATACGACTGGTCTTGTGAATATTGCCTTAAGCGAAACGGCTGATAAGCGAATGCCAAGGATCAACATGCACATAGGGGTTACCATTTTGGCTAGGAGTGCCAGTGGCGAACCTAAAAGCTCCGGCAGCTGAACCTTGAATATGAATAGAGGAATCGATACAAGTAGCGACAGTGAAGAGGGGTTGAGTATAGCACTCTTCAATGACATATATTTCTTGTCGTTTGTAATTAAGAAGACACCCATCGTAAATACAAGCAGATTCATGGTTACGACATTTATACTGCTGTAGCACAGAACAATAGGCTCGGTCGGGAAGATTCCTGCAAGAACCGGCATGCCGAAGAATCCAACATTGCCTAGGGTGCTTCCAATTGTGAGAATGCGGTATCTGGCGTCGGAGTACTTGCGTCTAAATATTATGTATAAGAGCATCATGAAGAGGAACTGTATGACAAATGATGCGCCAGCGTAGATTCCTATTTTGGCCAGTGACTCATGAGAGTATTCCATGTTCACGAAAGCATTAATTATCATGGCAGGGGCTAGTACATATATCAGAATTCCAGATAGGGATTTTGCATGGGAGGGAAGAGCTTTTTTACCTTTTCCGGCAGCAAATCCTAGAAGCATATATATGAGTATGATTGCTACATTTATAAGAACTGTGTTAAACAAGTTGGTGATTCCTTTCAAGAATTGAGATTACAAGTGCTAAACATATCCTCAGACTGCCCCAAACCATTTTATGTTTTTTTGCGTTCACTTGCAATTAGTCATTGAAAACATACAAAAGAGTGTTCATAAAGTTATGAACACTCTTTTGTATGAATGGACTGAATTATTCTCAAAAAACTAGCAGCATCACATGTGGGATGCTTATTTTGTTCTAATAGTATCCATTGCCGCCGCATGTGCCGCACGTGTTCTCACCCCAGCAAATGGGACAAATGTGCTGAAGTGCGCCACTGCACCAGGAACAGGTGAATCCGCCGTTGCCTCCGCATCCGCCACAGGCTCTGACACCATCGGTGGGATCGACGCCGCTACCACCGCAAACACCACAGGTTTCGTAACCGCCATTACATCGTTTGCAACGTACAATACTTGTTCCGTTACATTCGCTACAGCTTGCGCCTTTGCCACCGCAGGAAGCACATTTTTGCGGCGTGCTAATTTGTGTTTTCTCGCTCACCTCGTCTGCAACATTCAGTTCGACTTCGGGTCGAATTGTGTCTGCATCTTCAAGCGAATCATAATATGTGTCAACACACTTTGCGGCATCAATCAGCATCTGATTATCACTTACTGTTTCAGAGGTCTGCGACAGGGTAAGCGAAATGGTGCTGTCTGATTGCAGATACTCTTTGGTTTCTGCAGCGTCGAGCAACTCGTAAATGCCATTTTCCATTGATCGATTCAAAAATGTGAGGTCAGAGTATGCATCAATTGCATCTTGATTTAGGTATTCGACACCATTGATTACATGTGTGTCGTCGAAGAACAGACGAATGTGTGGATTTATGGAAACATCCAACGCATATGAGAAATCGTCCGGAATGATATCGCAGGATATTTCTTCGATTTCCTCGTCTTCCTTAATGTCGGGTGAATTGGTAATTGGCGGTTCGGTAATCGTGATTTCAGGAGCTGGCACTGTGATAGGTGCATCGTTAGCAGAAATCTCCAAATCGGACGGCGCGCCACAGCCATAGAACAGAAGACAAGTGGTTATTATAAGTGGGATTATTTTGTATCGTTTCATGATGAACCTCCGTCGTTGGCGACTTTGTATAATTCGCCTTAATCTTCATTAATAGATGAATTAGTTATCGTCTATTTTAATTCAATTTTGAAAAACTATTCGTTTACTAAAGGCATGAAGTTCCAGATAGCGTTCACTAGTTTTGGATGATGAATTACAAAATGAATTTCAGGGCTTTTTCTCTTTGAAATGATAACCCAATCATTTTCTTTCATGCGAATCTGGATATTTCTAAATGGAGCGGAATCATCCGTGGTAAGAATGTAATTATCATTATTTTCAGCATAACTTTCAGTAAGTGCAATATGCTCCAAATATTCTTCGTAAGTGTATTTTAATTCCAAATTGTTGTCAGAAATATCAAACAAATAAGTAGGAGTGTAGTGGTCAAATTCTTCCTTAGTCAAAACGGCAACTACCTCCTCAAGTTTGCTATGTGAAGTCAGGGTGTCCATCAGTTCTCTATGCCAGTTAATATTATCCCAAAGGAAATCCAGCAAATCTAACTGGTTGGTTCTGGTTAATACTTTCTCAAGAAGGTCTTTGTTAATTGTGTGAGACGGCAATGAGTAAATACGGCTTTTGTATGTCCCTTCTTCTTTTTTCTGCGACTCCAGGAAGCCTTTTAACTTATCCTCATCCTCTTTAAAGTAAATATCCATAAGAGAGGAGGCTTTTGACAACATATCTTTTGCACGCTTCTGATAGTAAGTTATATCTGTTTTCGAACTGTATAGAGTGTACTTTCCATCTTTATGATGACCATCAATACACTGTCCGTCTAAGGCGCAGACGCCTGAAACATACGTTAGCTGATGAAATACCGAGGAAGGCTTACCAATAAAATAGTAGGGAGAAATCTGACCTGTCATATACAAAGGAATCCAACTCTGTAGACCTAGCAGAAGTTCGTTAAATGGCCTATTCAGGTTGTGAATGACATTCAAATGCAAACCCTTCTTAATAGCCATGGCAATAGCGAACAACCATTTTTTGCCGAAATCCACATCTTCTGCCATATCTTCCATAGGCATATCTGAAAACATGAAAATCGGTTTGCTTGATTTTGATAAAACGGTTCCCTTATAAAAATCAAGTTCTGCTTCTTTCATACCGTCAAGTTGATAGTACGTTTTGGAATGAATGATGTAAAACGGTAGGTTGGGGACTTTTAGCTCGTCAAAATGAATAGTTCGTATGTATTCATCCAGATTAAAGGAATCAAGTTCAGACAGAAAATTGTCAATTGGAGCAGGGGAAACCTTTTCTGAGTCGCTGGAAATCCAGCCTGTAAGCAGAGTTATAAAGGTCTGTTTGTTGGTAAGTTCAGACGCAGAACATCCGATAATCTTTGCGAGCGTTGCAAGTGAGTCAGCATTATTGTAGTTGCTGACAATATAGCTACAGGTATTTCGTATAAACGCATCAATATCGCCTGGCTTTCGCTGACCGTTTTTGATTCTGTACAAAAAAGAAGAATCATAGCCTACATGCTTTGCGAGCTGATTAAGGTTGATGTTCAACGCATTTACAAGCGTATTGAAGTGATCTATCACATAATTGCGCTCCGGTTGTGTTTGTATTGTGGATAGAAGAATGCCTTTGACCGCATTGTGGTCGCATAGTTCGCGAAGTTCTTCCCTTTCAGGGGTGACTGTATATGCATTTTTAGCGAGCTGACTGATACCGCTTGCAAGACCATCGAGTTCTGAACTGTCGATAGAGGGAGTTCTTTTTCCGCTGGCGTATCGGCTCAGAGTAACTGGCGTGATACCGGAAACTTCAGCGAGTTCCTTTGCAGTGCAATTTAGTAATTTTATGATATCGCTTAATTGTTGATTAAATGTCATTGCCTGGGTACCTCGAAGTAAAACAGTTGATATAACTGTATATTTTTCGTATTTCTTATTTATGTATATTATCTACTAAAACAAATATAAAAAGGCAAGAACTCCCGAAGTGTCATATGACAATGGTGGTAATTATGTGTTGTGAAACCCAAAAAGAAAATATAATATCTCGTGGAAAAATCCCAATATCCACATAGAGTAAGAAAGAGAAAGAAGGAGAATACGATGAAACAGTTGAGAAGAGGTTTTGCATTTGTAATTAGCCTTATTATGGTGGCAGGTCTTCTCGGAACAATGCTAGTATTACCTGTAAAGGCCGATGGGGAAGAAACAGAAAACGTGAGTTTTACATTGAAACTATCTATTGCGGATGGTTCACAGGCGCCTGGTAATTTTGGGATTGGATATCGTGTCATGGAAAGCGATGGAACCAGACCGGTGATGCCTTCAATAGGAGAAGACAAGTCATCAGCCGATGGCTCTTCAATTACAATTACTGCTTCGGATATTAGCATACCAAAAGGGAGTAAGATTCAACTTGAGATTAGAGATGCCGGTTATGAGGTTGTTTTTGGCGGGAATGTTGTGAGAGATATGAATGGGAAGCTATATTCCCTAGAAGAAATCAATGGGCAAACGATTGAATTACAGCTTCGACAGGCGAGTGGTGGTGGAAAAGGTGATGGTGACGGCGCCCATGGAACGCAGGTGGATTGCAATATGACCATCAACTGGTCTGGTTCATTTGGAGAAATAAGGGTTGGAGATATTCGTCTTTCTGATGTGCAAGGAAAGACAAGTGGCTCACAGACCCTTACAAGAGTAACTGTCGATGAGTCAAATAATGTGAAGATAGAATTACAGGCAGACTTTACGCGTGTCTTTTCTTCTATCAAAATTGATGGAAGTGAGAAGGTAACGGGTGACAAGCCGGAGGTATATGAATTCACCGTTTCTAAAGATACAGAAAGTGTATCAATTGCGGTCGAAGATGCTGCATCGGATTATTTTACAATCGTATGGAGTTATAATCCGGACGACTTTGGACCAGATGCATATGTGCAGAATGGTCAGGTAGAAGTGTTGAGTGGATATACAGATGGCAACCCAGGGCATTATCGTGTGAAAAAAGGTGACACAGTAAGAGTTAAGTTGCTTCCATCCTATGGTTATCAGGTGGTTGGTGCAAGAATTAATGGTGTTGTTGAACTTACCGCATGCGCTGGGACGAATGAGTTTGAATTTGTAATGCCGTCAACCAATGTTCATTTCCAGGGTATTTTTACAAAAACGGCTGATATTGTAAATTGTAGTGCAGACGCTGTAGCATCCGCATCGCTTGGAAACGGAAGTGCGGTTGCAGGAGATGGCGGAAGCGCGAAGATGACAGTTTCATCTGGTACAGCTGCAGATACAAGTAATGTGACATCTGGTAGTGTAGATGCTTCAAAGAGCGTACAGGCAGTAAATATAACGATGGAGCAGGTATTCTACAAGAATACAGCGGACAGCGTATGGACTACACCCAAGAGTGAGTTATCAGGCAATGCTGAGGTTCGTTTACAGGTAAATCAGCAGGCAGAAGGCTATGCAGTACTTCGAGAGCATGGAGGTCAGATTACACAGATTCCTGCAAGCTATGATCCGGAAACAAAGATGCTAATATTTGCTTCTAGCCAATATTCAAACTACACATTGGTGCCGTTGACTGAGGCAAATAATGATTACGCTCCAGAAGATCCAGAGAATGGAAACGAAGGAAAACAGGATACACCAAGTGAAGAGGCTTCACAGCAGGTAGAGCTAGTAAGTAGCGAGAACACGCAGGAAGAGCAGATTAAGAAGCTTGAGCAGCAGGAAACAGAAAAGGAAATTCAGACAGTTGTAGTTGATACTACTGGTGTGAAGGACGAAGCGGAGCAAGTGATTCCACAGGAGACCTTCAACCTGAGCACGATTAAGACTGTGAAGGGTTTTGTATGTGCAATACAGAAGGTACTCGATAAGGCTGAAAAGCTTGAGTATGTAACAGCAACGACAGCTGTGCCCAAGCCGGTTAGCATTTATACCGAAAAGCCTGTCTGCTTCAATAAAACGATTGCAGCAGCGTTTACGAATGCGAAGATGGATGTCGTATATTATTTCACATACAAAGGACATTTATACAGTGTAACGATTCCAGCCGGAACAGATCTGAAGGCGATTATGGACAAAGTACCATATGCGGGTCCGCTCTATATTGGGTATATACTGGGAACGTCTCAGATAATTAAATAAAAGTTTGAGTCGATGAATATGTAAAATGTAAAAAGGCGAGTCTCGAAATGGGATTCGCCTTTTTGTTTAATTATACTGTTTCAGAATGATAAGAAAAATGATAAAATATATTCTGTATGAGTATAAATATAAACACTGTTGATGTTATTATTCCAACCTATAAACCGGGTAAAAAGTTCCTTCGCATTCTTAAGGCGCTTAAGCAGCAGACCTATCCAGTTTCGCGTGTGATAGTTTTCAATACGCAGGAAGAGTATTGGAATCGTTTT
>JAGHUF010000036.1 GCA_018064935.1 Candidatus Merdinaster equi
GTAACAATAGAATTCTATAGCAATAATCGTAATGAATAAGTGAGAGAGGCCATTTTTGGTGGCCTCTCTTATTTTTACCCACACATGAGGTGTATAATATATATAAGAAAATAAGGTATTATTCCAAACGATGCAGAGGCGATGAGGTAATAAAGAATATGACTATTGATATGACTTTTGAAAGACGAGAGAAGTTTATACGAGAGGACAGCCTTCAGGAGGGTATAGAAGTAGGAAGAGAAGAAGGTAGAAAAGAAGGAAGAAAAGAAGGAAGAAAAGAAGGTCAGATTCAACTCCTCAAAAACCTGCTGAGCCAGAATAAAATCAGTCTCGACGATGCCGTATGTGCCAGCGGGATGGATAAGGAAGAATTAGTGCAAAGACTAAGCGAAGAATAGTAATTAAAAACCACATCCTTTTGGATGTGGTTTTTTACTGTCTATATGCGAAGACTCTGCGAATTATAAGGGAATTCCTTCCTCAATTTCAGGATTCTTGCGTTCATTGTACAGCTTAAGAATTGTCTGAATCTTATCAGCGCTGGTCATTGCACCCATAAGTGATATGTCATGATTCATGAAATCAATTATTGAAGCGGAAAATTTACTCATATCAGCTTCTGTATAATATGGTCTCTTAAGGAGCTCTGGAATACGATAATTGAGATTGGTAGTAATCAATTTATCGAAATACATCTTTTCATAAGCTTTATCAAATGCTTCAAGTCCGTTTGTGAACAGACCGAATGTACAGCAGATAAACACTCGTTTAGCATGTCTTTCCTTGAGCTGTCTAGCAGTGTCAATCATTGATTCGCCTGAAGAAATCATATCATCAATTATGATAACATCCTTATCTTCAACATTGTCTCCAAGGAATTCATGAGCAACGATAGGGTTTTTGCCATTTACAATTGTTGTATAGTCACGTCTCTTATAGAACATACCAGTGTCAACACCGAGAACTGAAGCCATATATATCGCTCTGTTCAAAGCACCTTCATCGGGTGAGATTACAACGGTATGATCCTTGTCAATTATCATATCGGATTCAGAATGAAGAAGAGCTCTGGCAAACTGGTAATTAGCAGAGAAGGAATCAAAACCTGAAAGAGGAGTAGCATTCATTACTCTTGGATCATGAGCATCAAAAGTGATGAAATTCTTAACACCCATTTCAGCAAGTTCCTCTAACATGTAAGCGCAATCAAGAGATTCTCTTCCTGAACGCTTGTGCTGGCGTCCTTCATATAAGAAAGGCATAATGACATTAATTCTATGAGCTTTACCATTGGCTGCCGCAATGACTCTCTTGAGATCCTGGTAATGATCATCTGGAGACATGTGATTAGTATGCCCATTCATCGAATATGTAATCGAATAATTTGTTACATCACATAGAATAAACAAATCTTTGCCACGAGCAGATTCTTTCAGCTCAGCTTTTCCTTCTCCTGAACCAAATCTAGGACAATTAACTTCAAAAAGATAATTATCTTCAACATAACCCTGAAGAGCAGGATCAGATTTATAAGCATTATTTATTGTCTTTCTGAAATCAACCAGATAGTTGTTGATTCTGTTTCCAAGGTTCTCTGCGCCCTTCATAGCAATCAGCTTAAGTGGAGCAACGGGCATTGCTTTTTCAAGTTCAAGTAAATTAGCCATGTATATCCTCTTTACATTTTGATTCGGTTAATATTCATAAGTTTCAGGGGCGCAAACTCAAGCTTCAAAATGGTGCTTTTTTGAAACACTAATTCAGCCCGCATCCCTTATTTTATAGCACTTTAAGTAGTGACACGTCAAGGAAATTGGGGTAAGATTATACAGTAAAATATAAGGAAAGAAAGCACTTCTGTTATAGGTTTTAATAGACAAAAAAGGACATATAGCAGGTGATAGCTGAAGATATAAGATGCAGGAGAAATATCACAAAATTAATAATATAAAACCTGGATCAGCAGCCGAGGAAATGGGCATTGAACCTGGAGATCTTCTGATATCAATTAACGATAAGCCGATTGAGGATATATTTGATTATCAGTATCTGACAGAAGATATATACGTTGAGGTATTGATTAGAAAGCCCGATGGAGAAGAATGGCTCCTTGAGATTGATAAGGATGAAGAGGAGGATCTCGGCCTTGAGTTTGAAAATGGCTTGATGGACGATTACAGATCATGCAGAAATAAGTGCATCTTCTGTTTTATTGACCAGATGCCAAAGGGAATGCGTGAAACCTTATATTTTAAGGACGACGATTCAAGATTATCTTTTTTACAGGGTAATTACGTTACGCTTACCAATATGTCTGACCATGACATAGAGAGAATTATCGAATATCATTTATCGCCAATAAACGTTTCATTCCAGACTATGAATCCTGAACTTCGGTGCAAGATGCTCAATAATCGTTTTGCAGGGGATGCGCTTAAGAAAGTTGACCGTCTCTATGAAGGTGGTATCACAATGAACGGGCAGATAGTATTGTGCAAAGGCGTAAATGATGGCAAGGAACTCGAATTCTCACTGGAGAAGCTGCAGAAATACATTCCAGTTCTTCAGTCTGTGTCAATTGTGCCTGTTGGACTTACCAAGTTCCGAGAAGGACTGTATCCTTTGGAACTTATGACAAAGGCTGATGCAGAAGCTGTTATCGATCTGGTTGAGAAGATTCAGGATAAGTGCTTTGCACAGCATGGTACCCACTTTGTTCATGCATCAGATGAATTCTATATTTTGGCTGGGCGTGATATGCCAGCGGAAGAACGCTATGATGGATATCTTCAGCTTGAAAATGGCGTTGGTATGGTGAGGCTCCTTATGGACGAATACTACGATGCCTTGGATTCTGTAATCTCGGATTCTTCAATTGGACATGCTTCCTGTGAACAAAGAGTGGTGAGTATTGCAACAGGTCGACTAATCAGTGGATACATTCAGAAAATTGCGGATTCACTTATGGAGAATTTCCCTGGATTAAAGGTTCTGGTTTATCCAATTAGGAATGATTTTTTTGGAGAGAATATCACAGTTTCAGGGCTTATAACCGGCCAGGATCTGGTAAAACAGATGTCGGAAGTTGAGCGAGGGGATGTGATGTTTATCCCACAGAATATGCTCAGGAGTGGTGAAGAAGTTTTCCTGGATGACTATACGCTTGAGAAGGTCCGTGAGAGTTTACAAGTACCCATAAAAATAGTAAAATCAAGCGGTCGAGAGTTTATTTTGGATGTATTAGGATATTAAGAGTTAGAGAATAATTATGAGTAAAAAAAGAAAACCCATTGTGGCCGTTGTAGGAAGACCAAATGTTGGAAAGTCGACCCTGTTCAATCATCTGGCAGGTGAGATGATATCGATTGTAAAGGATACTCCTGGAATTACCAGAGATAGAATATATGCAGATGTGACCTGGCTTGATCATCAGTTTACATTGATTGATACAGGAGGAATTGAGCCGGACAGTGGCGATATCATATTGTCACAGATGCGTGAACAGGCACAGATTGCAATTGATTCTGCAGATGTGATTATTTTCCTTGTAGATGTTAAGCAGGGACTTGTAGATGCAGATTCCAAAGTTGCAGATATGCTAAGAAGGTCTGCGAAACCAGTTCTGTTAGTTGTCAATAAAGTAGATAACTATGCGAAGCAGATGCTGGATGTATATGAATTCTATAATCTGGGAATAGGGGAACCAATTCCAATCAGCAGTGCTAATAAAACAGGTATTGGCGATATGCTTGATGAAGTGGTATCTCACTTTGATTCGATGGACGATGAGATCGAGGAAGATGACAGACCGAAGATTGCCATTGTTGGTAAGCCTAATGTTGGAAAAAGTTCTCTTGTAAATAAGCTGATAGGCGAAAACAGAGTCATTGTTTCTGATATTGCGGGAACTACGCGTGATGCAATCGACACAGAAGTTAAGCACAATGGCAAGGAATATGTATTTATTGACACGGCTGGTCTGAGACGTAAGAAAAGCGTTAAGGAAGAGCTGGAGAAATTTATGATAGTTCGTACTGTATCTGCTGTTGAGAGAGCAGATGTAGTTGTGCTTATGATAGATGCAGAAGAGGGCGTTACTGAGCAGGATGCTAAGATTGCTGGTATTGCACACGAGCGTGGCAAGGGAATGATTATTGTCGTTAATAAGTGGGATCTTATTGAGAAGGACGACAAGACAATCTATCGCTTTACCGAAAAGGTCAGACAGACATTATCCTTCATGCCTTATGCCGAAATGCTGTTTGTATCTGTCAAAACAGGTCAGAGAATTGTTAAACTGTACGAGACAATTGACGCAGTCATTGAGAATCATGCAATGCGAGTTCAGACAGGCGTGCTCAATGAGATTATGTCTGAGGCAGTTGCAATGCAGCAGCCGCCAACAGACAAGGGTAAGAGACTCAAGCTGTATTATATAACTCAGGTCGCTGTAAAGCCGCCTACTTTTGTTATTTTTGTCAATGATAAACAGCTTATGCATTTCTCTTATACCAGGTATATTGAGAATAAGATAAGAGATTCGTTTGGATTTAGAGGAACACCACTAAAATTTATTATCCGTGAGAGAAGCGAAAAAGAGCAATAGAACTTACTAAATTAGAATGGAGTTTGTAATAATATGAATAGCATATTAGTTAGATTTCTATGTGTGATTATTGGTTATGCATTTGGATTAATTCAGACAGCATATATATATGGTAAGATGCATGGTATTGATATCAGGCAGCATGGATCAGGCAATGCAGGAACAACCAATACACTAAGAACGCTCGGAACAAAGGCAGGTATTATTGTATTCTTTGGAGATCAGTTTAAGGCATTGTTCGCGGTGAAGATTGTTGAGTTTACCTTTGGTACTTTTGTGTGCCCTGAACTTAAATATCTTCTAATGATTTATGCCGGAATAGGTGTTGTTCTCGCACATGATTTCCCACCATATATGGGATTTCGTGGAGGCAAGGGTATCGCAGCAACCTCAGGACTCATGCTGGGATATCATTGGGTGATGATAATTACTGGACTTGTTACATTTTTTGGAACTTTCCTGTTAACTCATTTTGTTTCTCTGGGTTCGATTATGCTTTACATTGGTTTTGTCGTAGCTCTTGTTCTCATGGGACAGAACGGATGGCTTGGTTATGCAGATGGAGCAGGAACATGGATTCCTATGGAACAGAATGCTTTGATTGAGGCATATATACTTGCTGGACTTATGCTTCTTCTGACACTTGTTCTACACAGGGCAAATATTGGAAGATTATTCAAAGGCTGCGAGAGAAAGACATATCTGTTTAAGAAGAACAAAGAGCAGATAAATGTTGAAAAGTAACTATAAAACATGGGGGAAATAACATGGCAAATATAGGTGTAGTTGGCGCTGGTAGCTGGGGAATAGCTCTATCAGTTTTGTTATCAAATAATGGGCATAGCGTATCCGTATGGTCTGCTTTGGCTGATGAGATTGATATGCTTAATGAGCATAGAGAACATAAGGATAAGCTTCCAGGTGTAAAGCTTTCAGAGAAAATTTCATTTACTAAGGATCTTTCTGAGGCAGTTGCTGGAAAGGAAGTCCTGGTACTTGCTGTTCCGTCTCCATTTATTAGAAGTACCGCACATCAGTTAAAGGATGTGGTTAAACCTGGGCAGATTATTGTCAATGTTGCAAAGGGTATTGAAGAGAACACTCTTATGACTCTTTCACAGATTGTAGAGGAAGAAGTACCTCAGGCAGTTGTTGCAGTTCTCTCCGGTCCATCGCATGCAGAGGAAGTTGGAAGAGGAATTCCTACAACTATTGTAGTTGGAGCCAGAAAGAAGGAGACAGCTGAATTCCTTCAGAATGTTTTTATGAGTGATGTGTTCCGCGTATATATCAGTCCAGATGTGTTAGGAATTGAAGTTGGAGCTGCGCTTAAAAATGTTGTCGCACTTGCTGCCGGTGTTGCAGATGGTCTTGGCTATGGTGATAACACTAAGGCTGCGCTTATCACAAGAGGAATTGCTGAGATTTCAAGAATCGGTGTTGCGATGGGTGGCAAATTTGAAACCTTTATGGGATTATCTGGTATTGGTGATCTGATTGTTACTTGTGCATCAATGCATTCGCGTAACAGAAGAGCAGGAATTCTTATTGGTCAGGGACATACCATGAAAGAGGCAATGGATGAAGTCAAGATGGTAGTCGAAGGAGTCTATTCTGCGAAAGCAGCAAAGGGACTTGCGGATAAGTATGGTGTGGAGCTTCCGATTATTGAGCAGATCAATTTGATTTTATTTGAAGATAAACCAGCAGCTGATGCAGTTCGTGATCTTATGATTCGTGATAAGAAGGTAGAAAATGCACTTCTTCCTTTCGAGGAATAAGAAAAATTTCGAACCGTAAATTATTAATATTATTGAGGTATAGGATGGAACAGACTTTTCAGGGAACAACCAGTTATGTAGCAAGTAAAGAATTAATGGATTCAGTGAATATCGCGATTGCATTGAAAAAACCATTGTTAATTAAGGGGGAGCCGGGAACAGGCAAAACCATGCTTGCTGAAGCTGTTGCAAATAGTCTTGGTAAGAAGATGCTCATCTGGAATATCAAATCGACGACAAAGGCGCAGGATGGCTTGTACATGTATGATACAATTCAGCGACTTTATGATGGACAGTTTGGCGAAGAGGGCGTTGATGATATTGCAAGATATATCAAACTCGGAAAACTTGGAGATGCTTTTGACAGTGATGAGCAGGTGATTCTTCTTATAGATGAGATCGACAAGGCTGATCTGGAATTTCCTAACGATCTTCTGTGGGAGCTTGATCAGATGGAATTCTATATCCATGAGACTAAGAGAACGGTCAAGGCAAAGCATAGACCTATTGTTATCATTACTTCAAACGCAGAGAAGGAACTGCCAGATGCATTCCTGAGAAGATGTATTTTCCATTATATTGATTTCCCGGAAAAAGAGCTTATGGCAGAGATTGTGAAAACTCATTTTCCTAATGTTGAAGAGGCACTTCTTCAGAATGTCATGGATGTCTTTTATAAGATTAGAGAAATTCGCGATATTCGTAAGAAACCAAGCACGTCTGAGCTTATTGATTGGGTTAATGCGCTTCAGATTGGTGGAATCAGTGCGGACAGAATTAGAAGCGAGCTTCCTTTTGTAGGCGTTGTGATTAAGAAGGATGAGGACCTTGAAACCCTAAAGCAGAACAAGGATAAATTCTAGAATGCTGTTTCTGACATTTTTCTATAAATTAAGAGATTGTGGACTAAACGTTAGTTTAGGAGAGTGGCTGACTCTGATTGAAGCTTTAAAAATGGGGCTCCATAATAGTCAAATGGTAGACTTCTATTATTTGGCGAGAGCAATACTTGTCAAAAGTGAGACTGATTTTGATAAGTTTGACATGGCTTTTGAAGATGTCTTTAAGAGTAAGAATCTTGCTCCTGATATAACAGATACCATGCTGTCGTGGCTTGATAAGTCCGATATGAATGATCTTCTTCATGAGATGAACCGTGATTATATGAATCAGATGGAGAGTGCGGTTATTGATAAAGAGGATGTAGAGACCAAGTTTAAAGACAGGCTGAGGGATCAGGATAGTGAACACAATGGTGGAAGCTACTGGATTGGCACAATGGGAAAAACAAGCTTCGGAAATACTGGTGGCAACATGGGTGGAATTCGTGTTGGTGGGCAGACTGGATATCAGTCGGCATTCGAAGTGGTTGGTGCCAGAAAATATAAAGATTTCAGAGACGACAGAGTGCTTACCAACAGACAGTATCAGCTTGCTTTCAAGAAGCTTCGCCAGTTTTCTACGAGACTTGATGAACCTGAAACAGAATTAAACATTGATGGAACAATCAGCAAGACCTGTAACAATGGTGGCTATCTTCAGATAGTAATGCAGAAGCCCAGAAAGAATGCAGTTAAGATTCTTTTGTTAATGGATTCTGGTGGAACAATGATTCCTTATACAGAACTATTGAACGACTTGTTTCAAGCTGTAGATAAATCAAGGCATTTTAAAGATGTAAAATGCTATTATTTCCATAATTGCATTTATTCACATGTATATAAGACGCCTGAATGTGAGAATGGAGATTGGGTTGAAACAAACTGGTTGTTTAGAAATCTTGATTCTGATTATAAGGTCATAATAGTTGGGGATGCAGCAATGGCCCCTGAGGAGCTGTATTCAGTTAATGGTAATTATAGAGGACCGAATGATGGACTGTCGGGTTGGGATTGGCTCCTTCTTATGAAAAGACATTTTAAGAAGCTGGTCTGGCTCAATCCTAAGATGGCTCCAGGTCATGCACCATGGAGAGAAGCAGAGACAGCAGTTAAGGGAATATATCCGATGTATAAGCTGACTGTTAAAGGGCTTAATGAGGCGATGATTAAATTGATGCAGAAGTAAGCTATTCTGTCATTGAAAGAATCAAAGTTGCATTATTATTTGAATATTATAAATGAAAACTAAAAGGAGGTTTTATTATGGCAAATAAATATGCTGGAACAAAAACAGAAAAGAATTTATGGGAAGCGTTCGCAGGTGAATCACAGGCGAGAAACAAGTATACATACTTTGCTTCTGTAGCGAAGAAAGCAGGCTATGAGCAGATTGCCGAGATGTTCCTTAAGACAGCTGAGAATGAGAAGGAGCATGCGAAATTGTGGTTCAAAGCACTTGGTGAGCTTGGAGATACTCCTACAAATCTTTTACATGCAGCTGAAGGTGAGAATGCTGAATGGACAGATATGTATGAGAGAATGGCCAAGGATGCTGAGGAAGAAGGCTTTACTGCACTTGCTGCACAGTTCAGAGGGGTAGCAGCTATTGAGAAACTTCATGAGGAGAGATATAGAGCACTCCTTAATAATATTGAGGCGATGGAAGTGTTCAAGAAGAGTGGAGTAACTATGTGGGAGTGTAGAAACTGTGGACATGTAGTTGTTGGAGTTGAGGCCCCAGCTGTTTGTCCTGTTTGTGCTCATCCACAGGCATATTTTGAAGTTAGAAAAGAGAATTATTAATTTATCAATGAAATAAGAAAAGAATATTTGGGATAAAGATAAATCGAATTATCTTAAGGAAATTAAGATATATTGATAAATCAATGAAAATAGGGGTTAGCACAAAGCAACCAATTAAGTAAAAAGGAATAAGCATCAAAACAACCATTCTATAGCGCATAAGTGGTTTTAGAATGAGGCATAAAACAATTATTGCTACAATATAGAATATGTAAATAAAGATACTTATTATTGAATTGAAATAGCCAATTAATGCCAGAGTTATCGCTCCTGCAATTCCGCTGAAAAAGAGCGGAATAAGGATATTGCATAATGATGCAGTAAAATGATCTTTGTTATGCAGATTCATCAGTACGTTTTCGTTGCAGTCTTTTGAGTATGATAATAATCCCATTAATCCAGAAAGGAGTAGTAATATACCAATCATTCCAATAAACAGGTGCATGGATATTTTTTCTGTTGTTTTAGTATATTCAGTAAAAGCCCCTTCAATATCAAAGCTGAAAGTAGAACCATCTGTTCTTCGTAATTCATAGATCTGGCGTAAATAATCCTGAGTAATTGTTAAATCGAGTGAGTTAATATCAGAATCTTTTTTGATATAGTCGGCCATAACAATGAAACAATACTCTTTGTATAGTGCTGCATATACCGTTTCATTAACAGTATTCTTGATTGTTGATGATGAACTGACATAGGTATCTATAATTCCATTTGTCATTCCGATTAAAAGTCTTGTTTCCATATCATCGGGGAAAACATAGCCACATTCTGCTGCTCCTGCAAGTATATCGTTTTCAAGCTGCTGCTGAGATGAAGCAATATAGAAATCGAAACTACAGTCGCTATTTTCAAGATCGTAAAAAACAGTTTCAGTTACTGCATCCGGATTATTGGCATACAGACAAACCTTGGGTGCGCCAGCATATTCTGTCTGATTTATATACAGGACTCCCATAATAGGAATCAATAACAGAATTATGATGAAAAGAGGTTTTTTTATGGTTCTGATGAGAATAGCCTTCAGGTAGCGTAACAGAAAACTAGAACGCATATTATCGACCTCCTTTCTTGTCTGCAATATAGAATGACAACAGTCCGGGAATAAAGAAGATTATTCCTGTAATTATAAGTTTAAGGCAGTTATCATCAATCAACATTTTGTAGTTTGAAATATTCATATCAGAAGACAATGGATTAGAATAGGAGAGTATATGGAATAACTGATACTGCATATGACTGGATGGCATATATGAGCCAAGCATACGTATTCCATCAGGTAAAAAAGCAGATGGAATAAAGCAGCCAGATATAAGCATCATTGAACCTGTTATCAAGAATAAGACAATCACGCTAATGGGAGATTCTGGGCTTATAGATAACAGGAAGAACAAAAATGAACTGCTTGCAAATGTGAGAATGATCAGAAGAAATAGTATAGACAGGGAATCTAATAGCGAAAAGCTGTCTGTAAGAATCATATTAATACTTAATCCTATATACAGAAGGAAATTAAGGAAAAACTGGTATAGGAAAGTGCTGGTGTAGGAGGAGAGTGCACAGGTAATGCATCCGATTCCTGCACTTTTTCTTTTTAACTGTAAATCTCGTACACCTCTGGAATAAAACATAATATAGCTTGCGCCAGATATTAACAGCACAAATACAAAAGCGGCGCACAGGTAAAAAGTCGGATAATCAACATAACCGGTTTCGCTTAATGAATGATTTGCAAAAATGCTGTTTCTCGAAAGAGCGGTACTGATTTCTATTGCATTTAAAAAGTTAACAATATCAGTCTCAGCTTCATAGAGTTCGTAATTGTTGTATACATCTATTGCTGTATATATTGACGCTTGGGAGCTGGTGATTAACGAAGAACCTGCTTTTACAATCTCCTGCATAAGTACGCCGGATAGTGGATCTTTGTCAGATAGAATGATTCTGGCATGGGTGTTTTTCCCGCTCAATATGCCTTCAACCATGGAATCAGGGAGTATAAAAAGAGCAATGACATCACCGGATTCAAGAAGCGCATATCCTTCATCCTCCTGTACTATATCAAATGCGAATAGGTCTTTTACAGAATTCATCTGGGTTATTATTCCCATAGCATAATCCAGGTAAGCTTCGTTATTGTTGGTTACAAGAGCTACATGAACAATTGGTTCATCTGACTCCTTTGTTTGGAAGGAGATTGCAGCGTACGCAAAAAGACCTGCTAATATAGCAAGGAAAATACTTCCCACAAGAAGCTGTGGGAAGTATTTAAAGGCTTTTTTCAGTTGCGCTTTGAAATATTGTAGTTTTACTCTCATAAACTATTAAAAAGGTAATAAGCTGCCTAGTGGACTTGAAAGAAGGTTATTATATATTTCCATATAAAGAGCGGTAAGCTCATCCTCAGACATCTTGAGAGGCTCTCTAATTGGAAGTGGCTTATCTGGGTATGCTGAAGAACCGGTATTAATTGTTATATAGCCATTCAATGACATTGCAAAACTATCTCCGGAAACAATGGATAAATCATTGGTGGTAAAAGTGATATCCTGTCCCTTCTTCTCAAATGTTATTTTAGAATCAGATGTAATTGTAAGCTTATCTGAGGACTGCGGAGATACGGTAAGGACAGATTTGAGGTCTCCTTTTTTGGTGTCAAACTCACTGCTTGATGAAATGTTAAAAATATTTCCACTTGTTTTGATAGATGATTCAGCGCTTATAACGTCATCTGACTTAACAATTGAATGAGCAAACTTTATGCTCGTTTCTAAGCCAAACAGATTTGCACTTATTTTGCCTTCAATTACATCGCCAGGGTTTTCCTCACCGAGGAAATCAATATCAATATCGAAAGAAACAATGACATCGTTATAAGAACCTGTAAACTTAAGCCTGATTGCTTTTAAATTATATGCACTATCGAGATAAACAGAGCAAACAGGGTCCTCCTTGACGAATGCATCAATAAACATGGATTTGGTTACATTTACACCTGTTTCAGCAACAATCTTAATAAGTTCGCTTTCTGAGATGGCATCATATACTTCTCCCAGCTTATCTGTAAAATAGCCGGGAGTGATATCACCGGTATACTCGGTAACATTCACTTCTACGTTATTGATTGTGAGTGTTGTATCCTCTTTTTTGCTGAATGTGATAAATGAGAGGGCATCACTTAATTTTTTGGTAGAATCAGACGCGTCCTGAGTGGTATCAGAACTATCAGGAGAGAATGAGCCTAGCTTGGCATAGAAATCATCACAGTATTTATATAAATCAATACTTAAATCTGTCGGGATATCTTCACTATATTCATCAGCAAAATATGAGTTGATGTAATCTTCACCAAGCTTCTTGGGATTGACTGTAAGTGTTCCGTCAAAGAGCATTGGTACGGTAATGCCAACAAGCTCATCCTCCAGATAGAGAGATAAATCCGAAAAATCTATTCCGCCATATGTAATGCTAGCATCAAGGACATTTTTCTTTGCCTTCATATTTGAATAAAAGCTTCCCTTGATTCCTGAACTCTTTAACAGGTAAGCAGAATCAGGAATAGATGAGCCGGACAGATTGGAGATTGAAATAGAGAAATCATTCTGATATTCCCCATCAGCCATACCATTAATCAGCTCACTTGCATTGCAGTAGTCAGCAATTTCCTTGTGCATATTTATTGAAGGGAATGCGGTATTAAGAGCATCCTTCACTGCAGTGTCAGGGTCTTTTTGTTTGAAAACAAATAAAAACAAAAATGCAATAACTAAACCAACAATCAAAACAATTGCTGAGATAAGAACAATTAATAAAGTTTTGTTTCTCTTTGAACTGTTTTTATCAGTGCCTCCATTCGTGGGGGTAGAACTGTCAGTTGCAGAATTATTTTCGGTTACATTGTTGATATAAAAATTCTGATTGTCATCCATTTGTTAATCCTCTTACTTCTAAATAATCCATTTCAATTATAGATAAAAAGCTAAAAATTAGTTTACCAAAATAAGAATAAAATAACAAGAAAACCTAAGCGTGTAACATTGTGAAACATTAATGTATTTGGTAAAATAAAAAAGATTATAAGTAGATTTATGGGCAAAAATAAAGCAATTTGTCTGATTCTGAAATAAATATCTAATATAAAAAATCTGATATAAATAATTAGGTAATAAAAAAAGATGGGGCCAATATGTTTCAGGTAAATAATGTTTCGTTTTCATATAAAAAAGCAAAGGTTTTGAATGATATCAGTTTTGAGATAAAGCAGGGAGACTGCGCAGCGCTTGTTGGTGCAAACGGTTGTGGAAAAACAACGCTGCTAAGTATTTGTAGTGGTGCCAGAAAAACGAAGAATGGCGAGGTTTTATTTTTTGGCAAGAAGCTTCCAGGAAATACTAATGAAAGACTTAAGCTTGTTGGATATGTTCCGCAGGAGAATCCACTGATTCCAGATCTTAGCGTGAAGGACAATCTCAGATTGTGGTTTGCCGGAAACAGTAAAGAATTTGAAAAAGAACTTGAGTCGGGTTTTTTGTCTGCACTTCACATTGATTCTTTTATCAATAAGCAGGTGAAAGCCCTATCAGGCGGAATGAAGAAAAGGGTAAGTATAGGACTTGCCCTGCAAAATCATCCTTCAATGCTTATTCTGGATGAACCATCGGCCTCACTTGATTTGGTGTGCAAAGAAGAAATAAAGAGTTTCCTTACTCTGTATCTCAAAGCAGGTGGAACAATACTTATCACAACGCATGATGAAGATGAACTATCACTATGTAACCGTATGTTTTTGCTTAATAAGGGAAGTATTTGTGAGAGAGAAGCGTCCCTTAGAGGCTCAGAACTGTTGGGATTGTTAAGATGAATAATATACCGTATGAATATCACAACATCCCTATTCCGGGAGGCGGTTATGTAACTGGACTTGCATATCATAATGAAGTGCGTGAGGTACTGTATTGCAGAACGGATATTGGTGGTGTTTACAGATTTGAATATGCAAACAAAACATGGAAATCTCTCGGGGATCATATAAGAACTGACATGCTTGATGAGAGTTATCCCATTGCGATTGCGCTGGATGATCAGAATCCGGGGCGGTTATATATCGCATGTGGACGCTTTGAGAGTGAAGAGGGGGTTCTGTGCATATCTGAGGACAGGGGTAACCATTTTGAATATCGTTCAATTCCGGTTCCTGTTCATGGCAATTTGTATGGAAGGGGAACTGGATACAGACTTATTGTATCGCACAGAGATCCCAATACTTTGTATTTTGCATCGCAGACCAGTGGATTATTAGTCACGCATGACAGAGGAGAGAGTTGGCTTAGAACAGATATTAATGGAGAGATGTTCTTGACCTTTGTCTTTGAGACGCCAGATGAGAGGTGTCTGGTTGTTGGCACAGCAGGTGTGCTAACCAGGGACAGAAACGGAGTAAGAGGGCATTCACTATATGTTTCATATGACAAAGGCGAATCCTTTGCCCCATTGCCACAGCCGGAATGTCCAATTTTGCGAGAGTCTACAATGCCAGGCTACGTAGCGCAAAGATATGCCTATGATGGTCAGAATCTGTATGTTACATTTGCGCAAACTGGAAGAGCAAATGATAATCCAATTATGAGCTACAGCTGTGATTGTGGAGATGTAGTTGGTGGAATAGTTGTCAGGTATGATTTTCTGAGAAATGGAAGAATATCAGCATGCTCTGAGATTACCCCTAATGCATCGAATACGCTTAAAATGGCCAAGGATCTAGCTTCGCTCAGAGATGACAGACTGTTTCCTGTAGCGAATATTAATGGTGATGTGGGAGCTACGAATGCGCGGAAAAATGCTGTTTACGATTTTGCTTTTTCTGGAATATCGACCTGCAAGGCTATGCCAGGACTTCTTGTTGTAAGCACTATATGCAGAAAACAGGGAGATAAGCTATATATTTCGACAGATTATGGAGATCACTGGGCAGTTATTCTGTGCGGAACATATCTTGGTACATTGACGACACGTGCCCCGTATCTCAATCCGGAATATTATGATGGGGCGTCAACCGTTCACTGGGTTTCAGATATTAAGATCAATCCTTTCGACCCAGAGGAACTGTGGTTCAACAGTGGAACTGGTTTGTTCCATTGCGATAATTTTCAGGACAATAAGAGGATATTCTCAGATTATTCAGATGGAATAGAGGAAACTGTGCATTTGAATCTGTATTCTCCTGTTCACGGAGGCGTTAAGCTGATTGATATGGTTGGAGATATAGGTGGACTTGCATTTACCGGTATATCGGCAACAGCAGACAAGCCTTTTATGGATGAGAATAATCATAAACAGGTCACCTGTATAAATGCAGATTATTCGGATGCACTTCCGGGAAATGTCATTATCTCGGCTAGAGGCAATTGGACAGGTACATCTAAGGGTGGGCTTCTTCTATCGAGAGATCTCTGCAGAAGTTTCAAAAAAATAGGAATGCCCTATGGAATAAATGCGTATATTGATTCCTTGCTTAACAGGATTGAGCAACCCAATGTTGATCCAGGCTGGGTTGCGATGGGGCAGGATACAAGGAATATAGTATGGGGACTTTGCGACAATACAGAGCTGACCTTTAATGGAATTATTGTATCGCACAACGGTGGATATACTTTTGAAAAAGCTAAGGTGTGTGACACTCATGGATTCACTATTGAGCAAGGGCACATGAGAGTGTATTCAGATAAAATTGACCCGGATTTGTTTTTTGGCTTTGCCGATAGAGGACGAATATTTGTGTCAACTGATGGTGGTGCAACTTTCATCAAGAAGAACACTACAGCTTCTTTTTCACAGAATCTAGACTTTGGACTGCTTGGTGCAGGAGAGAGATTTGAGATTCGCGGGGAAAATGGAAAAAGAGGAGTATTCTACATTGCAGCTGGTAATCATGGTCTGTGGAAGATGCACTATGATTATGATAGAAAAGAAGTCTTACTCGATAAACTTACGCATGAAAGAGATTGCATATACTGTATCGGATTAGGAATTCAGAATGGTTCGAAGAATATTCTGACAGATAATAAGGTTCTGTATTTTAATGGAACAATCGATGGTGAATATGGTTTCTATAGAAGTGCAGATGATATGAAGACTGTAGAGAGAATAAATACACCCTCGCAGATGTACGGAGATATCAGAACTATTGATGGCGATAAAAAAGTATATGGCAGGTTCTATATTGGTACAGGAACAAGAGGGCTTCTCTATGGTATGCCGCAAAGGAGCATGAATGCTTCTTTTGATTTGATTTAACGATATAATTTTGTATTAAAAATTAAAAGAAAGGACACGGGACGATATGCGAATAAGTGACATCCCTTCAAGTGCATATACAATATGGGGAAGAACCATCCCGGAGATAAGCCCGCTTACTCTGTTTTGGTCGGGGAGCGGAATAGAAATTGCAGTCAAATGTTCAGAAATGTATATGAGCTTTAGGACAGATTATTCTTCCTGTGAACAGTGGATTGCAGTTCTGGTTAATGGTGCATTTATTTCCAGACAGATGCTGCCAAAGGGTGAGTGCAGAGTTTGCCTTTTTAGGGGAATGACTTCGGATAAAGTTAAGACTGTTCAGATAATAAAAGAAGTTCAGGCTATGGGGGATGACCCGGCTGCAATTCTTCAGATTATAGATATTGAACACGATGGAGAATTTGCGGTTTTGAAACCTCATAAATATAACATTGAGGTAATTGGCGATTCGATTTCGTCGGGAGAAGGAAGCATTGGAGCTAAACAGGAAGAAGACTGGATTCCTATGTTTTTCTCGGCTGTTTATGAATATGGCATGGTAACTGGAAGAAATCTTGATGCCAGAGTGAACATAGTAAGTCAGAGCGGCTGGGGACTCACGAGTGGCTGGGATAATGACAACAGGCATATTATTCCGCCTCACTATAGAAATGTGTGTAGTGTTCTTAATGGTCAGATGAATGAGTCGCTTGGTGTAATGAAAGAATACGATTTTGCAGGCGGTGTAGATGCTGTAATAATCAACCTGGGAACCAATGACTGTGGAGCTCTTGATCAGCCTGAATTCGTGAATCCAGAGACAGGGGAGCGATTTAAGCAACAAAGGAATGACGATGGTACATTGTCTGATGCTACCAGGAATAGAATTGAAAATGGGGTGATTTCTTTTTTGGAAGAAGTCAGAGAGTGTAATCCAGGAGCATATATAGTGTGGGTACTTGGTATGCTCGGTAACTATTTGAATCCTTATGTTGAGAATGCACTTGATAACTATAAGAAGAAGTCGGGCGATACAAGAGTAGCATTTCTGGCACTTGAGGATACAAATGACAAAAACGTTGGCGCAAGAAGTCATCCGGGCAAATTGTGTCATGAACAGGCCGCTGAGAGGATAACCAGTTTTCTGGAAGGTGTTCTCTAGGCTATCTGAGTGGCTATGTAGTCATAAAAACAAGTGGGAAATGCAGTCCGGGTATTAAAAAACGTCGCACTGGTATAGGAGGGAAGGTATGAGTAAAGAATACGAGAAATTGACAAAAGCACTTGCAGATGTGAGGAAAAAAACAGATTTTGTACCTAAGGTTGCGTTGATTTTAGGTTCAGGACTTGGGGATTATGCTGAGAGCATGAAGGTAGTTACGACACTTTCCTATAATGAGATCGAAGGATTCCCAGTCTCAACTGTTCAGGGGCATAAGGGACAGTTTGTATTTGGATATGTTGAAGATGTGCCAGTAGTGTGCATGCAGGGACGAGTTCATTATTATGAGGGATATTCAACTCAGGATGTTGTAATGCCGATTAGACTTATGAAGCTTATGGGAGCAGAGATTCTCTTTCTGACCAATGCTGCCGGAGGACTTCACAATGATATGAAGGCTGGAGACTTGATGATGATTACAGATCAGATTGCCTGCTTTGCGCCCAATCCGCTTATTGGACCGAATGTTGAGGAACTTGGAACACGATTCCCTGATATGACTGATCTGTATACTCCTGCAATTCAGGATATTATTAGGCAGGAAGCATCAGCACTTTCAATTGACTTAAAAGAGGGAATTTATTGTCAGCTCACAGGACCTTCTTTTGAGTCGCCTGCAGAGGTCAGACTTCTGCAAATGCTTGGTGGTGGAAGTGTTGGAATGAGTACAGCAATCGAAGCAATTACTGCAAGGCATTGTGGAATGAAAATATGTGGAATTTCATGTATTTGTAATCTAGGGGCTGGATTATCAAAATCACCGCTTTCGCATGAGGAAGTTCAGAAGGCAGGGCTTGAGGCAGCACCAAAATTCAAGGCACTTGTAACAGCAGTTATAAGTAAACTTGGCTAATCGGTAAGAATAGCTTAGAAACTGTACTGATGCTTATGTATATTCAGGAAGTTTGAAAGAATATGGAGACGATTAATGAAAATGTCTGATGAGATAATTCATAAATTGATTGATGAGGCATTTGCGGCTAGGAATAATGCATATAGTCCGTATTCACATTATATGGTTGGTGCAAGTGCACTCATGGGAGAAGGTAATATATACAGAGGAGCAAATATTGAGAACGCATCATATCCTTGTGGAATCTGTGCTGAGCGAAATGCTATTTTTCACGGTGCAGCTATGGGCGAAAGAGTACTCCATGCGGTTTGTATAGTTGGTGGACCAGAAGGAGAAAAACTCGAAAATGGGAATGCAGGTTATGCATATCCGTGCGGTGTCTGCAGACAGGTTATGCGTGAATTCTCTGATCCAGAGAATATGATGATTATTGTTGCAACTTCTAAGGATCATTACAAAACATTTTCTTTGGCTCAGCTTCTTCCGGAAAGCTTCGGACCAGAAGCGTTATCTTCAACAAATAAGTAGTAAAAGGCATACATAATGGATTTAGAACTGTTAATTATTATATGCGTTGCTCTTGCACTTGTCTTTGCTGTCTTTATTAGAGGGCTTATATGGGAGAAGAGAAAGCATAGAGAACTTATACAATCGCTTAGAGAGTCATTTGGCAAAGAGAAGAATACAGATGGCGGAAAAATACCAGCGCGGTACTGGAATCTTGGCAGATACTTGGAGAAACACAAGGGAGATTTCTGCATTGATAATATTACCTGGAATGACCTTGAAATGGATAGGGTATTTCAGAAGATTAATTATACCCATTCTTCTTGTGGTGAAGAATATCTATATTACAGATTGAGATGTCCGGATCTTAGAGAGGGTGAGCATAAGCTGATTCAGAGCGAGGAAGAGACAATTGCTTTTTTGAGTCAGGATGAAGAGGCTAGGATTGCTCTTGAAGATGCTTATTGCAGAATTGGTTACACGGGGAAGTTCTCATTGTACCAGTATCTGGATTTTTTGGATAATCTTGGCGAAAGAAACAATTTAAAGCATTTTGTGCCCTACTTGTTCTATGCGGCAGGAACGGCTGCCTGCTTTTTTGTTCCAGCTGTAGGCTTCACCATACTAATTGTTACAATGATTTATATGCTGTTTGCATCACTTAAGGAGAAGAGTGCAAATGAACCATATTTAGTTAGCTTTTCTTTTATAACAAGGCTTTTAAGACATGCTAGCGTGTTAAAAGAAATTTCGCATAAAAGCAAGGGACTCTCTGAAATTGAGGAGCTGTTAAGAGAAAGGCTGAAGGCAACATCCAAGTTGCTAAGACATCCTTTTTTTACCAAAAATGATTCGGGTGGTAATCCGTTTGAAATTATTGTTGAATATATCAAAATGATTACACATTTTGACCTGGTTTCATTCAACAATATGCTGAGGGATACAAGAAGTCATGAGGCAGAGATTGATGAGGTATACACAGTAATGGGATACCTTGAATATCTCTTGGCTATTTCACACATAAGAGCAGGGATCCCCGGGACATGCGTACCCGTTCATCTTGATTATGGAAAGGGAATAGATGCAAGGAATATTCATCATCCGCTTGTCGCAGGAGCTGTTCCTTGTAGTGTGACTGAGAACAAGCCTTTGCTGGTGACAGGGTCTAATGCATCTGGAAAATCAACATTTTTAAGGGAGATGGGAATCTGCGTTCTGTTGTCGCAGGCGCTAAATACGACTTTTGCTGATGAGTATAGGGGCGAGTACTTCAGAATATATTCATCAATGGCTCTTACGGATGATCTTGAGGCAGGAGACAGCTATTACATGGCTGAAATCAGAGCGTTAAAGAGAATAATCAATGCGAATAAGGATGACGATAAAACGCGTATATTCTGTCTTGTTGATGAAGTGCTTCGTGGAACCAATACAGTTGAACGTGTGGCTGCATCAACACAGGTACTCAAATATTTCTCAGATAATAATGCAATGTGCGTTGCTGCAACGCATGACATTGAATTGACATACCTGCTTGATAATGTTTTCCATAATTTTCATTTCGATGAAGAAGTATCGGAAGGAGATATTTCTTTTTCATATAAATTAAAAGAAGGAAGAGCTACCAGCAGGAATGCAATCAAGCTTCTTGAACTCATGGGATATGATAAGGAAATTGTTGATAGGGCACAAAGCCGTGCACAGAGATTTCTTGATTCCGGCGATTGGCAATTATAGCCTATGAAAAATAATTTAAGTAAGTCAGAGGATTTGAAATGAATGTTACTTTGTTTTCGGATGGTTCTGCAAGAGGCAATCCGGATGGACCAGGTGGATTTGGTACTGTTTTGCAATTTATTGATGGAAAAGGCCAACTTCATGAGAGAGAGTATTCTGCGGGATATAAAAAGACTACCAATAACAGAATGGAACTCATGGGTGTGATTACTGGACTTGAGGCATTGACAAAATCCTGCAGGGTGGAGGTTATATCTGATTCCAAGTATGTTACTGACGCTTTTAATCAGCACTGGATTGACAACTGGGTAAAAGCAGGCTGGAAGAATTCCCAGAAGCAACCAGTTAAGAATAAGGATCTATGGATTAGGCTGTTGGCTGCTATGCAACCACATCAGGTTGTATATACATGGGTTAAGGGACATGCAGGTCATCCAGAGAATGAGCGATGCGATAAGCTTGCGACAACTGCTGCAGATGGAGACAATCTTCTCGATGATAACCTTGACGTCATTGCGTCAGAATGCTAAACTGACACTAGTTTCATATTTATAAATGATTTATTTCTTCCTGTATGAAAGCATTTATTTCGGGAAGTATTGGAGGATATATTATATATGGATAATTTTATTGAATTCATGAGAATGTTTTTGAGTTATCTTGTATGCTTTTTTACATTTTGTGCTGTTGCTGGAATTGGTATTTTTATCGGTATCAAGACCAAAAAAGCAAAGGATGCAAAAGAAGCTGCTGTAGTTTCGGCTGAGACATCGGACACAGCTGAAACAAATGCATAATAGTATTTGCGATTTAACTCTTCTTGTGAATGTCATGAGAAGAGTTTTTTTATTAGGTCGGCGATCAGTTTATTCCTACTGATGAAATAGCATAATGCCTGCAGATTGCGGAAAGGGATAGGAATTAGGATGAAAAATAAGGGACTGATAATTGCGATAATAAGTGTTCTGAGTACGCTTGTTGTTTGTGGTGGAATATTTATTTTTATTCTGCTTAGCAAACCACAGGATGATCCTAATCAGAATAAGGCACAGGAACCGGGAAAAACAGAAGTATATGATGACAATGGAAGTGGAAATGGTAGTGGAAGTGGCACTTCTTGGGCGGAGAATGATAGCATGGACTCGCTTCCCGAAAGTGTTGTCAGAAGTAAAAAGGTTTCGTTAAAAGGAAACGGAAATGACACTGTGACAATTCTGGTATTTATGAATGGTTCTAACCTTGAGACTGATGATGGAGCAGCGACTACAGACCTTAAAGAGATGGTTGCAGCAGGATCAAGTGACAAGGTTAAGGTTGTTGTGCAGACAATGGGAACCAAGAAATGGCAGAAGGATTTTGGAATAGCCAATAATACGGCCCAGAGATATCTGCTAAATGGCAATGGAATGCAGCTTGTGCAGGATAATCTTGGACAGCTTGACTGTACCGCAGCAAATACACTTACTGATTTCATTAAATGGGGCGTTGCGAATTATCCAGCTGACAGGTATATCCTTCACTTATGGGATCATGGCGGCGGACCAGTATATGGCTTTGGATATGATGAGTGGAATTCTGATGAAGATGCACGCCTTTCTCTGGATGAGATGTATACAGGAATAAAGAATGCGGGAGTTTATTTTGATTTTATCGGTATGGACTGCTGTATTATGTCATGCCTTGAGGTAGTTATGGCATGCTATGATTTCTGTGATTATATGATATTATCTGAAGATTTTGAGTCCAGCATGGGATGGTCATACACAGGCTGGATGAAGCAGCTGTACAGTAATACTTCAACACCTACCCCTGAGCTGGCAAAAATTGCTATCGATGATTTTGTTTCCGATAATTTGAGTGATTCTGAATATGGTGATGAAGGTATACTGGCTCTTCTAGATGTAAGCAAGGCAAAGGTTCTGTATAAAGCCTGGTCTGATTTTGCTTATGCTAATGAAGATGCACTTATGAATTCTAATTACTCAAGAGGAGTAAAGCGTAAGAATGGAGGAAGAGTACTGCCTGTGATGGCACACTCAAAAGGTAGTCAGGGACTTGATTTAGTTTACAATTCTGGAAAAGGAAATCTGTCAATGGCTGAGTATTATATCACAGATATCATGGCAGTTGCACAAACTCTTAATACGCAGGAATCCAAGGTTCTTGAGGCGGCTTTGGCTAATCTGATTGCATATGTAAATCAGACGCCTGGTGATGAGTATCTTACAGGTCTAGCAGTCACAATTCCATATGGGGATACTGATTTCTATAGGGATTTGAAGAGTGTGCTTTCAAATTGTGGAATTGATTCTACATATATTGAGTGGCTTGAGCAGTTTGCTGTAAATGGTAATTCCGGGGATTATTATGATTATGATGAATGGGATAGCAGCTGGGATGGCTGGGACTACTACGATGATGATTATGATTGGGATGACTATGATTGTGACTGGTCGTTAGATGATGACTGCTTTGATGACTTTGATTACGAGGATAGCTACAACTATTACTATGGTAATCAGGGATGTGATGGCTGGGATGAGTGGTATGATTCGTGGTACGATGATGATTGGTATGACGATGACTACTATGACGATGATGATTGGTATGATGACGACGACTATTATGACGACGATGATTGGTATGATGACGACGACTGGTATGACGATGATGACTGGTATTAATCTTGGTCGGGCTAATATTTTTGAGATGAACTGCCGATAAACTATTTGTAACCATGGATGGTATATTGCATTTGCAGGAAGGACAAGGTTGTTCATATGAGTATGATTTCTCAATCAGTAAATGATTCTATTAAGAGTGCTTATGGCATTAATTCTGCTATGAAGAATTCTAATCCGATTCAGAATACACAAAAGGATTCTGTTTCTGATTTGCAGCAGAAATATGGCAAAGTATCCGGACGTACATTTGGTAATGCAAAGCTTTCAGAAAAAGCCGCGTCTTACTATGATGAATTGAAGAAGAAGTTTTCAAATCTGGATTTCGTTTTAGTAGCTAACGACAGCGTGGATCAGGCTTCTGCAATGGGTGGTGCGCTTGGAAACAAAGGGAAAACCACTGTTCTTATTGATGTTGATAAAATCGAGAGAATGGCAGAGGATGAAGACTTCAGAAAACAGTACGAGTCTGTGATAGATAAAGGATCTAAGCAGTTAGAGTCCATGGCAAGTAGACTTGTTGATGATGACAGTATTGCTTCTTATGGAATGATTGTTGGAGAGAATGGAGAGACCAGCTTTTTTGCAGTAATCGATAAATCTCTTCAGGCACAAAGAGAGCGAATTGATGCTAAAAGAGAGGAAAAAAGAGAAGCAAAGCGTGAGGCCGACAAGGAGGCTGCAAAAGACAGATTAGAAGAAAAAATCTCGCAGAATGCAGAGGATAGGAGAACTCTTTATAACCAGAACCGACTTCGAAAAGCTTATGAAACCGGTAATGGCAAGAATCCGGGAAAAAGTGATGAAGTGTATGTAAGCGCATCAAGTCTGGATGAACTTTTTGATAAGCTTAAGGAGCAGGGAGTTGTTTTCTCTGAAAATGGAGAAAAGTCGATGACAGATAATTCTAATCTTGGTAAAAATTTCGATGTAAAATTTTAAAGTAAAATTTTTACGTATACAATTTTGATTAAATAAATCCGAACTGTTTCAGCTCGGATTTTTTTTATTGTTTTTACTGTAAACAAAAAAATATATCCTTCACCCACGCAAAGAAACCACAAGCCAGTGGTTTTACTGTTATGAAAAGCAAACATAAAAGGCAATAAATAGCGCTTTGGCGAGGTAACGACGCTAGATACAATTGGTTTTCTGACATAATCTTAATCTATAAAATGAAATGCGCGAATTTCTTATAAGCATATTCTGGCATTTAATTATTAAACAAAGCTTTATATCTTTATATGAAATTTATGCAGGGAAGTTGATTATAGGAGGAAGAGAAATACGATGAAGAAGAAAGTAATGAAAATGAAAATGGCGCAAG
>JAGHUF010000083.1 GCA_018064935.1 Candidatus Merdinaster equi
CCTCCAAGAACTGCACCTGGCATATTATCGCAAGCAAAAACCAGTCTATCATTAATTAGTGCAATCTCTTCTCCATTCTTGCAGCCGATTCCGTTGTGTTCATAATCGCGGGAAGCTTTCGTTTGAAGAAGCGTTGTTATATTACCTGCTCCATCAAGCATGCTCTTAATTCTTCTGTCAGGTGTATCATCTGGAAGATCCATTGTAAGAGCATAATATCCCTCGAGCATACTTACGGTTGGAAGAACTCTTATATCGGACTGTGTGTACAGCTGTGCTGCCTGCTCTGCTGCCCTAATAAGATTCTTGTTATTTGGAAGAATTGCAACAGTGTCTGCGTTAGCAAGCTGCACGGCATCAATGAAATCCTGGGTAGACAGATTCATCTTCTCTCCGCCCTCAAGAACAATGTTGCATCCAAGCTTCTTCATCGCATCACGGATTCCTTCACCATTTGCAACAGCGATGATTGCCATAGGACTATGCTCTAATTTCTGAACTTTATTTCTCTTTTCCAGGAATTCATTATGCTGAATCTGCATATTCTCCAATTTGAAGGTAATAAATTCTCCATATTCCTGGGCAAGCGCTATAACACGCGATGGCTTGAGTGTATGAATATGAACCTTTACTCGCATTCCATCCTCTGATGCAACAATAGAATTACCATAGAGCTTAAGGTCATCACGAAATGCATCAATACTGAATTTCTGATTATATCCATCACTCTTCATTCTCTGAAGAACGAATTCTGTGCAGTAGCCTTCTTTAAACGGACTGAATTCATTGAAAAGCTCTGCAGAAATATCTACTGGCGAATTACCTGCGACGCCCCCTCTTTCTGCATTCATTCCCTCAGAATTCCCTTCAGCATTTCTTAAGGCATTATCTTCAACTATCTTATCGCACAGGTACATATACATGCCTTCGATTATTGTGATATAACCAACTGCACCACTGTCCACAACACCATATTCCTTGAGAACTGCAAGCATTCTTGGTGTCTGTGCGAGTGTTTTCTTCATTTCTGCAATATACATCGCAAGAAAAGCTTCGATTGAGGTATTTCTGTCCAGATGTGCACGGATATTCTCTATTCCTTCCCTTGCAACTGTCAGCATCGTTCCTTCAACGGGATGAACCACAGCCTGATAGGCAGTCTTATATCCGCGTATAAAAGCATTCCTCATATCTGCTATATTAGCTGCCTGACATCTTGCAAGCTCCGCGTATATTCCCTTGAATATCTGAGAGAGAATAACGCCGGAATTACCTCTCGCACCAAGGAGCATTCCCTCTGAGAGTTCTTTGAGATATGCACCTATCTCATTCACACCCTTTGCCCTTTTTAATCCATTCAAAAGGGTCAGGTACATATTTGTTCCGGTATCTCCGTCAGGAACAGGAAACACATTCAAATCATTAATTTTTTCTTCTGAATTATGGATATTGGCAAGAGCATTTTTAAGCATCTTCTCTAGTAAATATCCACTTACTCTTTTTACCATGAACAGCCTACCGTGAAAAAAGTATTTACTGAATCAATTATTTTTCCTCATTTTCCTTAGCACCCATCTGAACAAGTGACTTAGGAAGGAACTTGGACAACAAAAGCGAAATAATCATTGCACCTGCTGCAATTACTGTAATAAACCAGATGGCACTCATGCTTTCATCTGTCACGCTCTCGCTCGCCTTTTTAAGTGCAGTGAGAACAAGACCGGTACCAATTCCTGTAGCTACGCCTGCGAACAGACCCTGTACAGCAAAATACATAGCTGCATGGCTTCTTCCAGTATCCTTCTCCTCATCTGCTGCCAGCTGAGCAGGCACAGAATATGAAACAGCAAACATTGCTCCAATTGCAAGTGAGCTCACAAGTCCTGAACCAATTGAACATACCATCTTAACAACAGATCCGTTTTCCAGAAATGCACATCCGAACATGAGCATCATTCCCACAGCAAACATAATAAGAATATATCTGTAGGCCGTTCCAAAGCCCTTTTTCTCTCTGATTTTATTAAACAGAAGCAGTGTAAGAGGTACAGGTCCAAAGGATGCCATCATGACAAATATCATGCTCATTCCTGTTGCTGAAAAGAACTCATTAATTCCTCCGAGGAAGAGCTGCACTCCAAATGTCATAAATGAATAAACTACCATCCACAGAATAAAGGTCTTGTTCTTGAAGGTATATATAAGTGAAGGAATAAGCTTAGGTGCATCTTCCTTAGTAGTCTCACCTTTTTTGTTAGAAGGCTCTTTAATCATAAACATAGGAATCAGCATGGTAAGTGCAAGAGGAAGCACCATGAGCGCTACCATTCTCACATTGATTCCATTGAGAAGCGCTCTTACCAATACATATCCTAATATGTAATAAACAATATCGAAGAAGGACTTAACATTAGAAATGGTTGATCTCTCTTTTTCAGTTTCAACAATCTCAGTAAAGGTAGCGTAATAGGTTACCATTGTGAGAGTATAGAAACTGTAGAAAATACATAAAACTACTCCGAAGTAGATTGTATTTAAGATTGTTGCTCCTTCACTTGGAATGAAGAGGAACAGTACATATGCACATACCATAGGTATGAATCCAAGCATGAGCGATGGTCTTCTTCTTCCCCACTTTGAACGGAATCTGTCTGTAATAGACGCCATGGGTACATCAATGACTCCATCGATAATCTTGGCTACAAAGACAAACACACCCCAAAGCGCTGCAATAACCAGATCGGAGCCAACATATGTCTGAAAAGGTCTTGTAGTATCTGAAAAACCACCTGCAATCAATGCAGAACACAGATATGAACCCATCATCAGATTCAACATGTTTACGCCCATTCCAGACATGGCATATAGAAAGAGCTGCCACTTCTTAGTTAATTTTTTCATTCGTATTTCCCGTCTTTCTGCGAAGGACACCAATGCGTCATAAAACAGGTTCACTGCCCTTCGCTATCTAATCTATTTTCCTTCTTATATTATCTACCTATGAGTCTGACACACTACAAAGCACGTGGCATTCTATTTAGTAGCTTCTCCACTAAGAAGCTTCTCCATAAGTTCCTTCTCCTGAACAAGTCCTTCACTGATAGGCTTACCAACATAGTATGCTGCCATAAGTCCAGGACCTACATTTATTCCACTGAGTGGATAAAGCTCATTGATATAAACAGCCTTTGGATGGAACTTATCCTCGATCATCTTCTTATATTCCTCTGCCTGCTTCAGACGGTTAGAGTGAGCGATGAAGATAATCTGCTCCTCCGGATTCTCAATCTCTGCTTCCATATATCCAAGAAGCGCAGGATAAGCTGCCTTTGCACCTTTAGCCTTACCAATAACAGTTGTGAGACCGTTGTAGTCAAACTCTCCAAGTGGCTTAACTCCGGCAAGAGTTCCGAAGAATGCCTTTGCATGGGTAAGTCTTCCCTTCTTTGCAACGAATGAGAGATCATCGAGCCATCCTGTCTGATGGAAACGGTTCTTATTCTTCTCGATATAATCAACTACCTGCTCGATAGACTCGCCAGCAGCTCTGTGCATTGCTGCATAGATAACAAGAAGACCGAAGCCAGGGCCAAAACGCATAGAGTCAACAACTTCAATAACTGCATCAGGATATTTTGCAAGTACGTTCTTCTTAGCAGTGAGCTTGAAATTATATGCTCCGCTGACACCTGCTGACAATGCTATTGCAAGCACAGGTATTCCCTGAGATGCATACTTCTCAAACATTGCCTCACACTCTCCAACATTGGTTGGAGATGTCGAGAACTTATCTGGCTCCTTCTTAAGTGCAGCATAGAAAGTCTCCATGTTTCCATATTTATTCCAATCAGCGCACAGTGTGATGTCATCTTCACCTGGAACATTCATATGACCTGGCATCAGCTCGATATCATATTCTTCCAGGTATTTCTGCTCCAAATCACATGTAGCATCTGCCATAATCACAAATTTACTCATTTTACTATTCCTCCATATATTTATTAATAAACGTAATTAATTTCGTTTGAATCTCATCACCTGCTGCCATATATGAAATCGTATGGTCTGCTCCAGCAGCAATAATTTTACCTTTGTCCGAAGTGCAGGCATTATATAGTTTATCAACTACTGACACAGGCACACCCCTGTCAGCCGTTCCATGCAAAAAAAACACGGGGACCTTTGCCCCTGCAAGATGCCCTTCAACGCTTTCCCTCAGATTAATCTTAAGAAGAATCTTTGCCGTGAATCTGGCTGGCGGCATCATTATTGTCATTGGCATATGCCATTTTCTTCCATCACGCATCATCTGAATCTCAGGCGATTCAAAGCCACAGTCCATAATAGCACATTTGACCAAGTTATTGGGAAGTTTATCTACACTAAATCCAACGGTTGTTGCTCCCATGGACATTCCATAGAGAACAATCCTTTTTTCACCCTGCTCTTTCAGAACATCAATCCAACCGAGTACATCCCTGTATTCACGAAGTCCAACGCCACTGTACCTTCCTTCGCTCTCGCCGTGCGCCCTCTGATGAATTATTAGAATCGAATAGCCCATATCATAGAAATCACTGGCCATTATTCCAAACTGCATCATCGGTTCAGCTCGAAAGCCATGCACGAATATTACAGCTTTCCCACTACTGCCTTTAATATATTCCGCTGCCAGCTTCTTACCATCAAAGGAAGTCTGGTACACCCTCCGAGGATTAAGGGATAGGATTCTCTCCCTGGCCTTAAGCATCTTTTCATAATATGGTCCAAAACCTTTTGCCTGCGCATTTTTTTCGGTCACAAGATGCGGCTTAGCACGTCCATATGCTGACAAAAGAGAACATGCGCCCGGAAAAAAAACAAAAAACAGATATGCAATTAGCACCCCGGCAATGCACCAGGCTACAATCATAATAAT
>JAGHUF010000054.1 GCA_018064935.1 Candidatus Merdinaster equi
AACACCAATGGAATTGAGTCCAAAATATGTTGTAAGCTCAGAACTCTCACTGCATTCAGCAACAAGCTTTTTATTTGTGTCGCTGTCATCGGAAGACAGCATTATCTCTTTTAATTCTTCTATTATTTCTGCTCTGCTCATTGACATTTTTTATATCTCACAATCTTCATACTAGGAGTTCTCTGGAAATCCTCTGTTCTAATCTCCATGCGGCTAACTCTTTCATAGCCCTGAAGAGTCATATTAACCTTTGACAGCTCCTCCAGCATATACGCATTTTTGTCCTCTGCCTCAATTCCGGCAACGACAGCCGCTCTCGGAACAATTTCAAGTGCAAGTATGTGCTGTCCATTTTCTGCAACATCCTCAAATACCTGGCTGTCCTGAACAAATGGAAGCTCGTTGAATGCCGCCTCAACTACCGCTGGAGATACATTTTCTCCATTTGACAGAATAATAATCTCCTTAATTCTTCCTGTAATATAGAGGAATCCCTCCTCATCCATTCTCACGAGGTCACCAGTCTTAAACCAGCCATCCTCATAAGGGTTCTCATCCTCGCCAATATATCCTGACATCATATTCTTGCCCTTAATCCAGAGCTCGCCATTCTCAATTCTGAATTCCTGATTTGGAAAAGGAATACCAACAGAATCGTTCTTAATGAGGCTTTCGGGATTGCCCGACACAAGATTCGCAGACTCAGTAAGTCCGTATCCTGGAAACAGAGTAATTCCAAAACCTGCGCACTCTTTTACAAGGTATGGGTTAACTGCTGCCGCACCGCAGATAATATACTTAAGATCATCTCCTAGCATATTCTTTCTAAACTTCTTAGACAGCGCCAGCGACATCTCTACAAGTGCGGGAACCGCAACCAGAATTCCTGGTTTAAATGCTGCAATATCGCGGAACATATCCTGATTATTCTTGCAGATATACAAATCACTTCCGGTGTAGAGAGAAGTCATAAGATTACGAATAAGTCCAAACACATGCGAGAAAGGCAACACAAGAAGGTATTTCTGATTGAATACATCCTTATATCCGTAGCATCCGTTAACTGTCCCCTGCATAACTGCCTCATGAGACAAAAGAGCACCCTTACTCTTTCCAGTGGTTCCACCGGTGAACATGATAACGCACGGATCACTCGCTGACACATCTGTCATTTCGCATGAAGTTCCGGCTTTAACATCGTTTGCAAACAACACAACCTGTGGCGCTTTAGCCTTAACAATATTCAACTTCTCAGCAAGTTCTGGGCCATAGATAAGTGCGCTCAAACCAAATTTCATGCAGCACCCAAAAACTGTCATTTCATCCAGCTGTGGAGGAAGCACTACTGCGGTATTGCCACTTGTGACAATCGCCATGTAAGTCTTAATGAAGTCGTAGCTGTTGGTCGAATATATTCCAATACGCGCTCCTTTTAATCCGGCATTTCCCAATACAGCTCTGTAATCAGCCATATCCTTATCCAGGCGATCAAAAGTATATGTATTTCCTGCATCTTCTATCGCAGGATACTCTCTATATTCCTCGATCTTATCCTTCCACATTTCAGGAATAGTATCATATTCTTTAATTCTTTCAAAAGTTTCACTCGTTGTATATTTCTTAAAGACATCTCTTGATGGTGACACAATACTCATACTAATTTTCCAACCCTTTCGTTTAAAATATTTATCGCTTTATGCTCCAATCTTATTTTTGGACTTTTTTAAGTTCTAACTCCGCGCCCGTCCACGCGCAGGAAGAAGACCCTTAAGCTCATCCTCCTTCTCTTGAAGCAGCGCGGCAATTTCATCTATTTTCTTAAGCGGCGGCATTTTTCCTCCATACATGCCGCGGATATCAACTGGCTCTCCAATAACGACCCTTGTCGTATGATACCAGTGCTCTCTTCTTTCCATATATACTGGAATAATTGGCTTTCCGCTCATGGCACTCATCATGACCATTCCGGATTTATAGGGATCCTTCTCCCCCTCGACATTCACGCGTCCTTCAGGAAACATCGACACGAGCTCGCCGGCCTGCAGATGCTCAACAATAACCCTGAACGAATCCATTCCAAAGCTCTGCTTATTGATTGGGATACAGTGGAAGCCCTTAAATAACAGCCTGACCTTACCTTCAAAAAAATCTTTTGTACATATGAAATGATGTCTTCTATACCATATGCTAATCATCAGGATCACAGGATCGTAGAAAGTACTGTGATTGGAGATAAGGAGTGCTCCTCCCTTAATTCTCTTTTTGGCAGCATCATTTTCATATATTTTTTTAATGCGAAACCACAAAAGCCCTGGTATCGCAGTCAACTTCACAAAATCGAAGAAAAGATATCGGTAAGATATAGGGCACTTTTTCTTATATGCATTACCCTTTTCCATACAATTCTCCAAGTTCTATAACTTTCTGCCGTAATCCGCTTGCTATATTCTGTAAATTGTCCTTAGCAGATGCTCCTTCAACCAGATAATCTGTGGCATATACCGGCTTTCCGATTATAACATGAGAATCCTTTTTTTCCCAATACCCACCGGTAGTATAAATTGGTATCACAGGCACCCCGGACTCAAGTGCCAGAAGCGCTACCCCTGGTTTAAAAGAAATAGGCCGCTCCTCTCCAGGTCGTGGCAATCTGCCCTCAGGGAATACACCAACCACACCCTTTTTCGACAATATCTCCTTTGACTTCGAAATATAACTGTAATCAGCAGCATTTCGATTTACAATAATTCCACCCATGCACTTTAGAAACCAGCCCTGAAGCTTTTTCTTGAATAAAACCTCAGCCATCTGAAATCTGAGAGTTCTTCCCGGGAAAACAAAAATGTCTGCCGCATAATCATATACGCTTGTATGATTGCTGACAATGATTGCAGGTCCTTTTATCTTTCTGGACTGCACATTTTTATCTTCATAATGAAATTTCAGTCTGAATATGAACATCTGCGGAAGGTACGCTGTAGCCTTCACAAGTCCATTCATAAATCTTCCTGCCATTTTAATCCTTATCTCCGAGCAACTTGCTGCTTTCCTCTGGTAATTCTTATTTTCCACTTCCAGTGATAAATTCGTGGAAGTCTCTTACTGTTCTGAGAAGTCTCTCTTCTTCAGTCGGAATCTCAACCTCATATTTCTCCTGAATCTCAACTCCAAGTCCAAAATAGTCAAGACTTGTGCCCTCAGCATCAGTAAAGAAATCCATTTGATATCCTATTTCCTCTGTACTCTTTCCAAGCGCGTCTGCAAACAATGCCGTAAGTTCATGCTGAAGCTCATCTTCAGGCGCTTGCACTCTCTCCTCTTCACCCGGTATCGCAATTTTGTACATCCCGTTTATGTACTTCTGAGTGATGCTCGCTCTTTTTAGCTTAAAATCATTTTCCTCAATAAGTGGATTCTTGACATATACAATCTTTCGAATCAGAAGCTCCAAAGACAGTTCACGCATCCTGCTATGAACACGCGCGTCCAATTCCTCAAACGCAGTCTTTCCACTATCATTCTGGTCATTAGCCATAAGCACTTCTGGCTCGACATATATCATAAGCACAGGCTCCTTAGCCGCGCCTTTTGGGACTCCTATGAGTGCGACCTGCAATTTCTCAAGCCCTTCGCCCTCTTTTACCTGCTTCTCAATAATAACTGGATTAAGATTCTCTCCTGACGCAGATATTACAAGGTCATCCTTACGTCCGAGGATTTTGTAATGGCCCTTTACACATTCTGCGAGATCGTGCGTACTTAACCATTCCCCTCTCTGCTTGACACTGTTATTTTCGTATATTCTCCGTGCCATTGACTGTCCCTTGACGAACAGTTCTCCGCCCTCTATCTTGTATTCAAGAGAAGAAAATGGTGAGCCCACATAACCAGCACACAGCTTCCTACAATTATTTGACAGTTCAACAGATGTTATTCCTATCTCCGTCATACCGTAACCATTCGCCAGATGATAGCCTATTCCATTGAAGAAGCTCAGAACCTCCCCTGATATATCACTTCCTCCTGATATCATGAAGCATATACTCTCTCCAAAGAGATTCTCCCTAACCTCTCTGAAGGCTATTTTTCTGAACAGTCTTCCCAAAAGCGGAATATTTCCAAGCTTAAGGGAAATCTTAAGGCCTTTCACAAATTTGCTATAGGTCTCTTCTCCCCTTGCCTTAATAACCTGCAATGCCTGTTCATACACCTTCTCCCAGAACATCGGAACAGCAAATATATGGGTGACTTTGTGGTTCTTAATAGTTCCAGTGATAGTTGCTGGGCTCATATCAGGCAGCTCAACGAAGCTTCTTGAAAAAAAAGCAAACCATATATACACAGCAATCAAACCAAACACATGATAAAATGGCAGGAAAGTAAGCTGTTTCAGCTCTCCCTCATAATGCTTCTTCATTTTGGAGCATTTCTTTATTATCTGATAACTGTCATTAATCTGATAATAGAATTCCTCCGCTCCGTATCCACATATCTTAATATTGTCGCTGGTTCCAGAACTCATTACCAGAATCTCTGAACCAGTTTTTTTCTCTTTTTCTTTATCTCTATCTTTATCCTGCAGACTGGCGCTTGATTCTACTCCTGCAGGTGAAATATTAGCTGCTAAATATGTCCTTCTCTGAAACTGTTTTCCATCAGAAATGACGCATATTGCACCCATCTCATCAAGTGCACTCTCAAGAACAGACATGGATAGTCTTCTATTGAGAAGAAGTGGTCTGTAGCCGGCTAATAATATTGCCCAAAACATCTCTATCCACAGAAGGCTGTTATCCATATATAAACCGACAACGTTGTCATGTTTGTATTCTTCCAGAATTCCCTCAATGGATGGAACCAGACCAAGTGTAATCCTATAAGCTTCCCCATAGGTAGTGTTTTTTTCTTCAGATTCATAGATTACTGCATCCTTTTCAGAGAACATCATCTCAAACATACTGGTAAAGCTCTTGTCTGAGTCCTTGAATCTTCTAATCTTATCTGCAACAAAAGCATCTATATTATTAAATCTTCCTGTATGATTTACCTTCATATTTCTGATATATCCTATCCTGCTTACTATATTGCGAATATTTGCATCAGATGATACATTTTATGTTATCACGGATTATTACATGTCAGCTTCCTATCACAAAATCCAATAAATAGCTCAAAGCACCACTCATTTGCTCTGATGCCGATTTCCTCGTCATCTGCTTATCGCTATTTGTGAAATATTACGAAAGCAGGTATCCATATGCCCGAACAAAAAGTCAAAAAAACAAACATCTGGTGGAAAATTGCGACAATAATTGCTGTCCTTCTGGTCTTGTACCAGGGCGGAGCAGTTATTGCATTCAGCTTCATTTTTCCACGATACACTCCATCACTGGATGGATATTGTAGAAAATATACCGAAGCCGAGGCGGAAACCATACCTAGAGAGGATTTCTCCTTCCCCTCTGGTGACAATATGCTTACTGCTAGATTCTATCCGGCTGATAACGCAAAGGCAACAATGATTATTGCTCATGGTTATCACAGCTACGGCGACAGATTCTTCGAGCTAGCCGCTTATTTTTCTCAGAGAAACTACAATGTCATAACCTATAATGCAACCGGTACTTATGATAGCGAGGGTAATGGCACCATTGGTCTGTCGCAAATGAGGTCCGACCTTCTCGCATGTATCAAATATGTCAATTCATCAAAATACTCTTCATATGGAAGTGTTCCACTAATTCTCCTTGGTCACAGTCTCGGAGGATACTCAGTATGTACAGCACTTCGAGATGCCGAGAATGTATCCGCAGCCATAGCGGTTGCTCCCTTTGATGAGCCAATTCCAGTTATGAAAAACTACGCCGCTGAATATGTTGGTGCCTTTGCAGACATTACTTTTCCAGCGATGTATTTACAAAACTTTTTCGTTTTTGGAGCCGACCACAATTTAAGGGCAAGTGATGTTTTAAATTCAACTCTCGTCCCAACCATGGTTGTATACGGAAGTAATGATACAATTGTAACTCCCGACCTGTCCGTATATCAGTATAAGGACAATATACACAATCCTCTAGTTTCTTTTATGTATATTGAAGAGGAATATCGCAATACTCACACCAGTATCTGGTACACCCAGGAAAGTGCAAAGGCGCTTCTTGAGCGCGAAAAAGATGCCGCGTCTGACGGCACCTATCCAGCTTTAGATCCAGATTTCATGGAAACCTTGTATTCATTTTATGAGAAGGCATTGCAATAATGCCTTCTCTTTTTTTCTATATAGCTATTTGCTGTCGCCAACATCGTCTGCCTGATTTGTATCTGCTTTGGGCATCCTGTTCTTAACCATGAGAAAGATTCCAACTGGAAGAAGAATTAGGCTTATCCACTGAGATGTAGTAAATACCCAAACTGCTCCTCTTACCAGATCCCCTCTCACAAACTCTAAGCAGGTTCTCATTACTGCATACACAACAAGATAGAGTCCAAGCAGCGACTTCGGCATGAGTTTATGCTTCTTACGAAGCGTAAATAATACAATAAACAGAATAATATTTCCTGTCGCTTCAACAAGCTGAACCGGAAATCTTGGAAAAGCATTAAGCGCTGGTTCAAGCTCATTGTAAGGGAACTGTATCGCAAGTGGTCCATAATATTCCATTCCATAGCAGCAGCCTCCGAGGAAGCATCCAATTCTTCCAAATGCATGAAGAAGAGGAAAATATGCCACTGTATTGTCTAAAATAAAATTGATATGGACCTTGAACTGTTTAGAATAAATCCAGTATCCAAATATTGCTCCAAGGAGACCACCATAGAACACAAGCCCACCAAAGGCATAATCCATAAGACCCCAGAAATCTGTCTGAAGTGCTTCAACAAAGGCGTCCCAATGCCTTATGAACCCTGGTATTTTTGAAATAAAATACATGAGCTTGGCTCCGAGACCTATTCCGATTAGTGCATAGAGTGAGCTATATAAAACGTGCCTGCTCGCATTTCCTTCTTTCTTACATATAAAACATGTAAGCCAAAGGGTAAAAGCAAAACCTATAATAAAGCAGGCTGAATATGTTGGTATTTGTATAAATTCCCCGATATTGATAAATGGACACATAATAATTCCCTTATGTAAAAGAAGAGCTGCTGCATATGCAACAGCTCTTCTTTTTATATCTTTATATCTGTCATCTGCAAGGCACTATTTTCTGTCTTGCACCTCTTACCCAAACAAAGATGTCTGCTATAACTTAGAAATCGAATAATGAATCAATTCCACGTCTTGCATCACAAGCTGCTGTACAAGCACCACCAGCTACACCACACTTAATATATCTAGCGGCTGCTGCATCATAACGGTTGCTGTAGCATGCTGAACATGAAGAAGCGAAGCATCCGATAGTGAAGCAGAATGCAAGAGCAAGACCAATGATACTGGTAATTAATCCACCATTTGCTTTTCCACCATTGTTGTTAGAGATAATTGCCATTACAAGACCGCCTGCACCAAGTAAGAGTGAAGGGATTGAAACGCAAATTCCCCAAAGGATTGCAAATGGGAATGCAAGAACGATTGAAACAATACCGCATACAAGAGAGAATGTAGTGAACATAGATGTGCTCTTTCCACCATTCTGTCTAGGAGCCTGATACTGAGCCTGATACTGTGGCTGAGCCTGCTGAGGCTGCTGTGTATAAGTTACCTGCTGATTGTAAGTAGGCTGTGCCTGCTGCTGTGCCATTGGGTTTCCACATGCTGGGCAGAAAGCCTTTCCATCTTCTACATTAGTTCCACACTTAGGACAAAACATGATTTAATTCCTCCAAAAATATATATAAATTTTTTATTAACAATTCCATGTATGTTTATACCATTTATATCACACTATGTCAACGAAAAACGGGCTAAAATGCCATGATTTCGTCTAGAAATCAAATAAATCGTCGAGGTTATTCATAAGATCCTGCAATTCTCTCAAATCCTGGCTACTAAAATTGCTATTGTACATATCCTCAACCATTTCTTCCAGTTCGCTGTTGTAAAATTGTTCCAGCCCATTTCCATAGAAGAAATCTTCAATATCATCAGGAGTTAAATTATCCCAGTCAGCTCCAAATATATCGCTTCCCTGTATGCTTGAATTGTTATAGTTATAATTGTAACTATTTCCATAATTGCCCTGGTTCATATCGAAAATGTTATAATCACTATTTCTTGATGGCGATCCACTGCAATTTGATTCTCTTACACATCCGCTTCCGACTACACCATATTCAAGAGATGATGAGGTACAACCCATTATAAGACATCCTGCAAAGAAGCTGGTTCCCATAACCATTCCAATAATTCCACAGATTAACCCCGCTGTTCCTGTTCCGCCATTATTTTTGCTTATAATCGACAGAATAAGAGCACCTATACCCAAAAGTAGGCCCACTATTCCGGGTATGAAGCCGAACAGAATTCCGCCTGGAACTGATACAACAACAGCTACTATTCCAAGAATCATTGACACTATTCCCAGCGCATTCTTTCCAGCCGGTTCCTGCGTATATGCTCCATTTTCGTACATATTCTGCTGATATCCAGTCATATTCATTTGACCTGGCTGCGATCCAGTATAATTTGGCATATTCCACTGAGGCATCTGAGGCTGAAAACCAATCTGATTCTGGTTAATTAATCGATCCCTCATTGGTGTTCCGCAATTTCTACAAAAAGCTATCCCATCAGGTACCTGACTGCCACAATTTGGACAAAACATATATATCATCTCCTTATTCTTACACTTTGATTATGTGGAACTATATTATAGCACCAATATCAGCCGCATGCGCTTATTTTTTGACGTATAACAAAAACTCCCGGAAATAATTCCGGGAGTTTTAATAATCCAATATATTCTAAAACAGATATACGAATTAAGCGTTCTTCTTGTTAAGGCATGCGCCAATGATGAAGAGAACAGGAAGTGCACTACCTGTAAGCATTGAGAAGAAGTTGAAGTTTCCTCCGCCGATTGCTGTAAGAATCTGTGCAAGAATAGATGTTGCAAGAACGATGATACCGAAAGTAAGGCACTTTCCAGCAGCTTCTGGCTTATCGCAGTTCTTAACACCAACGATACCACAAACGAGCTCCATAACACCAGCGATGATTGCAAGAACAAGACCAATAACAGCTAAGATGTTAACCTGTACTTCAAAAGCTGCTGCTAATGCAAGAGCTCCTGCAAGTCCGATAAGAGCAAAGATGGAAAGTAAAATGCTAAGACCTCCACCAACGATCATGATAATACCGCAAACTTTTAAAAATCCTTTACCCTGTGACATTAAAATTTCCTCCTAAATTTAAGTAAAAGTTTATCAAACTTTAATAATTGTACCATAATTATGTTCAAAGTCAAACACAATTGAGATAATATGCTCTCTTATATACTGCTTAGAAATAGCATATAAAGTAAATAGCTCTTTCAAAACTATTTCACAATTATTTTCTATATATAATCTCTGACATTCAAATCAAACTCAGCAATAGAAAGTGATTTGTTATGCGCAAGATGATTACGGCAGAATGGACAATCTACATATCCGCCAGGATAATTCCTGTGAATTGTCGTATTACTCTGATAATATGTAAAAACATTGCTGCAAAAACCACATTTTACCTTATATAATGCATCTTTTATTACTGGTGGCAATGGCTGACCTACTCTCTGATACATGACTCTTTCATTCTTTATAAGCAAGTCCGGCCTAGCCTGCATCTGGAAGCCAGGATTTTCGCTTGGAATTTCAGAAGCCATCATTCTTCCAGCAGCTGATCCTCCCTGTCCATTATTAAATGTCACTTTTGAAGGCGCACTCGCAGGTGCATTATTGACAGAAACACTTGCAGGCGCACTAACTGGTGCATTATTAAACGTCACTCCTGCAGATCCATTAGCTGGTGAATTATTGAATGTTACACGAGGAGCTACTGGCGCGCTAGTACTACCTATTACCTCGGAAGAAACTGTCATAGTCTCATCAATTTGTTCATCACCAAGTAGCTCGATGATTGGACGCATATCAAACCCACAACCCGAACAGAAATTTCCACCATCTAAATTATGTTTCTTACCACACTTAGGACAATACATAAAAACCCCTCTCTTTTAACATGATAATAAAAAAAGAAAGAGCTCCAAGCATCTATACTTAAAACTCCTTCAATCGATAGTGCCCAGAACCGGAATCGAACCAGTGACACGAGGATTTTCAGTCCTCTGCTCTACCAACTGAGCTATCTGGGCTTAGGTTGTATATCAACCTTAGTAGCGGGGACAGGATTTGAACCTATGACCTTCGGGTTATGAGCCCGACGAGCTTCCAGACTGCTCCACCCCGCGTCAATATTCATCCCCCTAAGGGTAATGGATGGAGGTGGATTCGAACCACCGAAGCAAGTTGCAGCAGATTTACAGTCTGTCCCCTTTGGCCACTCGGGAATCCATCCATTGTAGATCCTAAGATCTAAAAGCCGATGATCGGACTCGAACCGATAACCTGCTGATTACAAATCAGCTGCTCTGCCAATTGAGCCACATCGGCTTACACCTTATTAGGTATAAGCTGAATATTATTCAGCTAATGGAAGTTATAGGGCTCGAACCTATGACCCTCTGCTTGTAAGGCAGATGCTCTCCCAGCTGAGCTAAACTTCCATATAAACGACCCGGATGGGGTTCGAACCCACGACCTCCGCCGTGACAGGGCGGCGCTCTAACCAGCTGAGCCACCAGGCCAAA
>JAGHUF010000018.1 GCA_018064935.1 Candidatus Merdinaster equi
TATCCAATGAGGCAGCAGCTGCCCTTGCCAGAAAAGCATTTGATGCCGGCGTTAATTTTTTTGACACAGCTCGTGCATATACCGATTCAGAGGTTAAGCTCGGCATTGCGCTTGCTGATATTAGAAATCAGGTCTATATTGCGACCAAGACGGGTGCGCAGACGGCGGAAGGGTTCTGGAAGGATCTTCAGACGTCGCTAACCAATTTGAAGACGGATTATGTGGACATATATCAGTTCCACAATCCGGCATTTTGCCCCAAACCCGGGGATGGCAGCGGGCTGTATGAGGCGGCTCTGGAAGCCAAAGAAAAGGGGATGATACGTCACATAGGTATCACTAATCACAGGCTAAAGGTTGCCTGGGAAGCGATTGAATCAGGCTTATATGAGACTCTTCAGTTTCCGTTTTGTTATCTGGCGAGCGACGAAGATAAGGCGCTGGTTGCTGCGTGTAAGGAGAAAAACATTGGATTTATCGCGATGAAAGCGTTGTCAGGAGGGTTGATTACTAACTCGGCTGCGGCGTATGCTTTCGAGGACCAGTATGATAATGTGCTTCCGATTTGGGGCGTGCAACGTGAATCTGAACTGGATGAGTTCCTCTCATATATCGAGAATCCACCCCAAATGACTGCAGAGCTGCAGGCTATTATCGCTAAGGACGTAAAAGAACTAAGTGGCGATTTCTGCAGAGGATGTGGATACTGCATGCCATGTCCGGCTGGAATTGAGATTAACAATATGGCTCGTATGAGTTTAATGATTCGAAGAGCGCCTGTTGCCGCACAGATGACGGACGAGATGCAGGAGAAAATGCGTAAAATCGAAGGCTGTCTAAACTGTGGAAAATGCAAGAGTAAATGTCCGTATGGACTGGATACACCAGCGCTTCTTCGAAAGAATTATGAGGATTATAAAAGCATTCTAGCTGGGGAAATATCACCTTTAAAATAATTTTTTATACGAACTGCTTTGCAAAGGATTTTATTGCTTCGATATCTTTCTCGTCTGGCTTTCCTTTGTGAACAGGTCCAAATGCGCCTGCGCAGTGGAACTCTTTGTCAGAAACGGCTATGGATACATCTAATGACTTCAATACCTTTTGCAGTGGTTTCTTCATCGATTTCATCATGGCGGAGGTGCCAAAAAGAACAATCTCACCGATATTTTCTTTGTTGTCTACTATAAATTTCTTCACCGCTTCATCCATGTCAAAGGCATAGTACGAACAGCCTAGAAATAGAATGTCTGCTTTAGAGTCTAGTGCTTCTGTTACCTGTTTCGCTGTTACGCCGACAGCTTCCTCAACGGCTTTTGCCAGTTTCTCTGTGTTTCCACCTCTTGTGTAATACCTAATTGCAATATTCATGTTTGCCTCCTTTTTTATTTCTGTACCTATAATCAGATTCCAGCCCTACTTATATGTGGAAAGAATATATGAAGCCACATCTCCAAGGCTACTTAAGATAGTGATAGCACCAGCATCCTTAAGATCCTGTACTTCACCAAAGCCGTAATCAACTGCGATTGTGGGAATGCCAGCAGCGCGTGCACCTTCTACATCGTATATAGTGTCGCCCACCAACACCATTTCGGACGTGGCAATATCAGGCAAGCGACGAAAGAGCTCATCAAGGACCTGCTTTTTAGTGTCGATTTTGCCGTCTAAAGAAGCTCCGGCAACTTCGTCAAATAGGTCGAGTATTTCGAAGTGTTCTAGAAGAGTTTTGCACATTACTTCTGGTTTGGACGAAGCGAGACATATTTTGAAACCATTTTCTTTAAGACGTGTGATGCACTCCCTAACACCTGGATAAAGAGTGCATTCGAACAATCCAATCTGAGTATATCGCTCTCTGTATTTGGCTATGACTTCTCGAAGAGAATCGCCTTCAAAACCATAATGCTTCGGATAGGAGAATTTAAGCGGCGGGCCTATAAACACGCGCAGTTTATCCAAATCCGTCTCATGTATTCCAAAGAAATCTAAACTATATTGAACACTCTTAGTGATTCCTTCAGATGAATCAATTAGGGTTCCGTCTAAATCAAATAAAATTGCTTTCAAATTATTCATGTTAGTTCACTCCTATCCTTTGAATCAGTGCGTCCTGCAACACTTGAGAAAAATTTATATTTTGTGAAACCGCAATTTCATTTAACCATTCCGGTATTGTAAGCGTCTTTTTTACAGACTTACTGTTATGCATTTTGCGATATTGCATTAGGTCAAATTCAATCAAACATGAAAAATCCCCGTCCTTTACCAAATAATCTACAGGTGACGATACGCTTGGTAGTTCTTCATTATTCTTTAATTTTTCATCGATGCATAACCCAATAGCTTCTACCGCCATTTTATATGCATCTGCCATATCTTCACCCTGGGTCATACATTCTGGGAAATCTGGAAAAGTAATCCAATAACCTCCCTGTTCATCATTATGAAATATTGCTGGATAAAAGTAATGATTCATTCCTCGTCCTCCTTGATTCCTGCTTGCTTTAATATAGCCTGCTCTAATCCTTTTTTCAGTTTCTTTATCATTTCTTTTGAAGTAATTGGCATTCTACAATCTCCTATCAGCTCAATACTATACGTATTCGCACGTGCTGTCAACGATGAATAGAATATCGAATGAACCACTATCACCGTCCCCCACGGTTCATTTTTATGGTAAAATTGTGTAAGCATACGAAACTAGCATCGCTATAGTAGACGAAAAACAAATTTTAGGGGGGTTTTATGAAAACAAATAAACTGCGAATGATAAAGACAATTGCTCTTTTCCTTACGGCAATTATGCTTCTTGCATCAACAGGACTGGGAACACTTAAGGTGGAGGCTGCCAGCAAATCAGCAAAGTTTCTTACACTTATGGAGTGCTCCGTTTGGTCGGCACCGGCTACGGTGGGAGCTAACAGGGTCAAGAAGATTCCTGCAGGATATCCAGTAACCGTTTATACCAACAAGGTTTATTACAGCACTACAGGAGACGGCAAGACCTTCTACAAGACGGTCAAGGGTTCTTACATTTTATGCAAGTGCCTGGATGTTAACGGCACCTCTGGCAAAAAAACAGATACGCCTACTTCAAAGACTGAAACTCATACACATAACTGGACTGTTGAAAAGCATTTTTCGCTTAACCATACCAATGAAGGCCATTATGCACCATATATATGTAGTGATTGCAGACGGGATTTTCAAAGATATGAGGATTTAGACGCACATCAGGAAGAAACGGCTATTAAGAGTCGCGAAGCATATCGCGATGAAAATGGTGTATGGCATGGCGAGATAACTCATACCGGTTGGTGTAATGGCTGGGTTGTTGAAAGAGAATGGGATGTATATTCTGTTCAATATAAAGAAGTGTGTGCATGTGGAGCAACAGGCAAGGAATGGAGTACGGTGGAGGAAGTGACCTGTACATGTATCCACTATGGTCCTAATATGCATTTCCATTTTGCGGATAGAGAATGCTGCCGTGGATAAGAATGAAGCGGTATCCGAGCCGCTGGGAATGTTGATTTGAACTGTTGTCATGAATAATTTGCGTAAAAATCAGGAGGGATGCACATGCCAAAGCATAAGGTAGCAATCATATCAGATACCCATGATAAGCTGCGCCCTGAAATCGAGGCCTATTTAAGAGAATGTGAGGCGATTTTTCATGCTGGAGATGTGACCAGTAGTGAGATAAAGAGCAGATTAGAGTCAATAGCCCCGCTTTATCTTGTCCGAGGAAACAACGATTTTGGCTGGGCTATGAGTATTCCTTATACGCTGCAGACTGAATATGCCGGTTTTAAGTTTGTCATGGCACACATGGAGAAGGATATTCCGTATCCAATTCCTGAGACCGATTTTGTTATTTTTGGACATACTCACAACTACTATGTTGAGCGCGAGGACGGACACACCTGGCTCAACCCTGGCAGCTGTGGTCCGATGCGTTTTGGAAGTGGAATCACAATGGCAATACTTACGCTCGATTCAGACAAACATACCTTCTCGATAGAAAAAATAGATTTGACAAACAGTATTAAGAATCCCTGGTAATCATATGACACGCACAATAACCTATCATCCTGATTCAAGCTATAACGGGCATAAAATATCAGAATACCTTCGAAACCTTGGTTATACCAGACAGAGTCTTACTATACTTAGGTACGACGAGGGGAGCATTGTGTTAAATGACCAGGTAGTTCATATGAATCGATTGCTGGAGGACGGGGATACGCTCACAATAAATATCAGGGAAAAGGGAGTGTCGGAGAATGTCATTCCTGTTGATCTGCCGTTTCCGATTGTATATGAGGATGAGGACCTTGTTGTAATAAATAAACCAGCTGGTATGCCTTCGCACCCGTCCATGAAGAATTTTGATAACACATTAGGAAATGCAGCAGCTTATTATTTTTCAAAAATGGTCTGCGACAATAATAATTTTGTGTATCGATGTGTAAATCGACTGGACAAGGACACCACCGGACTTACGATAATTGCAAAGCACATGGTCAGCGGTGGGATTCTGTATGAGCAGATTCAGAAGAAAATTCTCCGTAGAGAGTATGTTGCCATAGTAGAGGGCACCGATCTTCCGGACAATGGGACAATTGATCTTCCGTTGTCGCGTGATTTGGACTCGGCGATAGCAAGAAAAGTCGATTTTGAAAACGGTGACCGCGCGGTGACACATTTCGAAGTGATATCAAGAGGCAAGGGATTATCTTTCGTACGCTTTAGGCTTGAAACCGGGAGGACTCACCAGATCCGGGTTCATATGCTTGCTTCTGGTCATCCTCTTATCGGGGACTTTTTATATAATCCGGAAAATAATATAATGGCAAGGCAGGCTCTTCACGCGGGAAAATTATCTTTTCTACACCCGATGACTGGTGAAGCCGTGTGCTTTGAAGTGCCTGTTCCTGATGATATGCAGGCGGTTTTGGACACTTATTTTGAATGAAAACCCAAATCCCGTGAGCGCGGAAAATCCTTGTTTAGGATGAGAAAAAAGTATAGAAAAAATAGCTAGGGAAAGAGAAAGCATTGATGAGAGAAGATTCAGTAAAACAGACTAAATCTAAAGAAAAGAAACAGCTTACGAAGAAACAGCAGAAGATTATAGCAGGAATTGGAATTGCAGTTTTTGTTCTCGTTGTAGTTGTTCTGTGTATTGTGGCAATTCCTCTTATAAAGAGCCTGGCTGATCCTGATAACCCTGAGGCCCGTGAATCGTTCAGAAAATGGGTAAATGAAATGGGAATCTGGGGCAGGCTAGCATATATGGGGCTCATGATTCTGCAGATTCTGGTAGCTTTTATACCGGGTGAGCCTCTTGAATTGATGGCAGGATATGCTTTCGGTACAGTTGAAGGTACTATATTGTGTTTGCTTGCATCATCAATCGGAAGTATTCTTGTACTTCTCCTTGTGCGCAAATTCGGTGTCTATCTCCTTGAGATTTTCTTCTCAAAAGAGAAAATCGACTCACTGAAATTTCTTCAGGAGTCGCCTCGTACAACGCTCATATTTACTGTGTTATTTATACCGATAGGTACGCCCAAAGATCTTCTGTGCTTTTATGGTGGACTAACCAAAATAAGAATGTGGATTTTGATTCTTGTTTGCACTCTCGGACGTTTCCCAGCAATTATCACTTCAACGCTTGGCGGAGATGCCCTTGAGAATCAGGATTTTGTTGCTGCCATAATTGTTTTGGCTGTCACCCTTGCTTTGAGCGGTATTGGAATCCTGGTTTACAAGCTCGTCAGCAGGAAGAATGACAAGAATCAGGCACCTGTTACAGCGACTGGTACTGATTCGGATTTAGATAAGGATAAGAATTAGAATTCAAATTAAGCCAGTAGATTGAGACGAAAAACTAAACTAGATAAATACAATCATATCTGATAGCTTTGCCTGATACAGAATAATCAGGTTTTCTTCCGGCAAGGTATGGCCCCTTTAGAGGCCTTTTGATAACAATTTTTCTGGGTTTGACTAAAAGAGCTGCTTCTAGTAGCTCTTTTTCATCGCTACAAGGGGATTCCAGCTTCTGGAGAAGTTGGAATTTTTTCTTGATAAGTCCGCTCTTTTGCCGCTCTGGGAACATTGGGTCGAGCAGTATAACATCTGCTTCAAGGGAATTGCTTTTCATAGCTTCAATACTGTCTCCCTGAATAAGCTTCATCCGGCTGACAATACCGCTCAGCATCTCGTTTTTACTTGCCCTGTCTAAAGCGTCTTCGAGAAGCACCGCGATAATAGGGTCATACTCGAATAGAGTCACCTGATATCCGCTTGCAGCAAGCAAAAGAGAATCTTCTCCGAATCCGGCGGTTGCATCAATCAGTCTTGGAACTCGCTCCAGTCCCTTAATTCTTGCGGCTTTGACAAGTAGCTCTCTCTCGAGATTGGACTGCTTTAGTCTTGGAAGAGATTCGGTTAGGTCAGCTGTAAGGCTCAGAGTTCCATCTGTGAGAGTCAGTCCCTCTTGTGTATATTCAAGTTTTAGTCCATTAGGACAGGTCGGAAGTTTGCTCGGCATGGTTTTTCTCCAATACAAAAAATGCACTTCTTTACTATGTAGGCTTATGCTATCATATCATGGTGGCAGTAAATGCTAAAGAGAGTGGAAATGGAAATATAATAATGAACGACATTAGAAATCTGTTTGCGAATAAAAGAGTATTAATTTGGGGCTTTGGACGAGAGGGTCAGTCGACGAAGCATTTCCTTACAAGACTGTGCACACCCGCGAGTGTAGAGGTGTTTGAGGGGAAAAGAGAAGGAATCGAAGAGGACAAGTACGATTTGATAATTAAGAGCCCAGGAATTGTCATGGAAGAAGACGATCCCAAATATACCTCGCAGACGGAAATTTTCCTGAAGGCATTCAGAGATCAGACAGTTGGAATAACTGGCACCAAGGGTAAGAGTACGACCTCATCACTTCTGTATCACGTGCTCAAATCATGTGGAAAGAAGGCGATTCTTCTTGGAAATATTGGAGAACCCTGCCTGGATTATTATGAGGAGATAGACGAAGAAACTATCATTGTCTTCGAGATGAGCTGTCATCAGCTTGCACATGTTGATGTATCTCCACGTGTTGCTGTATTCTTAAGCTTCTTTGAGGAACATCTTGATTATTACAAGACTGTCGATAAGTATTATGCAGCGAAGAGCCATGTGACAACCTATCAGGGCGAAGAAGATTATTTTTTCATCGGGGAGAATGTCCCTATGCCTGAGACAAAGGCAAAAACTAGATTAATCACCCGCGAGGAAGTGGAAGACTTTGAACTGACTGTTCCGGGTGAGCATAATCGTTTTAACGCGCAGTTTGTAATAGAGATAGCCACTAAAGTATATGGACTTGAGAGGGAAGAGGTGCTGAGAGCATTTGCTTCGTTTAAGGGCTTGCCTCACAGGCTTGAATATATCGGAACCAAGAATGGAATAAGATACTATGATGATTCTATTTCAACTATTCCGAGTGCGACGATAGAGGCACTTCATGCGATTGAGGAGGCTCATACAGTTATTTTAGGCGGAATGGACAGGGGTATTGATTATACACTGTTAATTGATTTTATTAAGAAGCCTGAGAATCAGATATATGATTACATTCTTGCGTATGATTCAGGCCGAAGAATATACGAAAGTGTGTCGGAGCTGTCATGCACGCATTATGTTGATGATTTGAAGAAGGCGACTGAGCTTGCCGGGGAGATTACACCAAAAGGCAAAGCTTGTCTGCTATCACCGGCTTCAGCTTCCTATGGATATTTTAAGAATTTTGAACAAAGGGGAGAAATGTTCAAGGAATATATTGGGGAAGGACTTGCTTTATGATAATTGCACTTATATGTGTTTCTGCGGTGGTTCTCCTATTACTCATATATCTGTATATGATAGGCACGAGGATAAAACGCGCCGATATCGAACCGTTCAGGCCGTATATGTACGCACACCGAGGACTTCATAACAACAGTCCCGAATCAGAGGCGCCTGAGAATACACTTGCTGCATTCAGAAAGGCAGTTGAAGGTGGTTATGGAATTGAGTTCGATGTGCAGCTTAGTAAGGATAATGTCCCTGTTATTTTCCACGATGCGAAGCTGGATAGGATGTGCGGTCAGAGTGGAAAAGTGTGGGAGTATACGCTTGAAGAGCTTAAGCAATTCAGGATTCTGAATACAAATGAGCAGATACCCACACTTGAAGAGGCACTTCAAATTATTCAGGACAAGGTACCAATTCTGGTTGAATACAAGCTGCACTCTGCCAGCGCGGCAATGTGCCCACTGTCAGATGAACTGCTGATAAAATACGGTTGCAGGTATATGATAGAATCCTTTCAGCCGATGGCACTCTGGTGGTATAGGAAGCATAGAAAGGATATAGTGCGCGGTATGCTGTCTGAGCATTTTGCAAAAGAAGGCTACACCAACCCGCTTTATCTTTTCCTCAAAAATCTTCTGTTTAACCATAGCGCTAGGCCGGATTTTATTGCATTTCACAAGGACCATACCAATCTGGTGACGTTAAATGTCTGCAAGAAACTGTACCGCCCAACTATGGTGGCCTGGACAATTCAAAGTCAGGAGCAGCTCGAAAAGGCGATGAATTTTTTTGAGATGTTCATATTTGATTCTTTTGTGCCCGAGAAAGGCGCTGTGAATCCGAAATATGAAACTAAAACAAACTAAAACGGAAGCCAAACATTTCTGAAAAAACAGAAGTTACTAATAAATCGACATATTATTTACAATAATTCGTGCATATTTTTCCTGGGAGGGGCTAATGACATACGTGAATCTCACCGATACATAGTATGACAAAGCGAATCCATGGAGGGAGGCGAGAAACATGAGAATTGAAGCTTACGGTCAGATACAGCAGTTATATAATGCAAAAAAGCCGGCAGCAGTGAAGAAGGATGTGAAGACAAGCTTCGCTGATCAGGTACAGATTTCCAGTCTTGGCAAGGATATTCAGACAGCTAAGAGTGCTGTAGCATCTGCTGCGGACGTACGTGAGGATAAGATTGCAGATATCAAGAACAGAATCAACAACGGAACCTATGATGTTGATATGGATGATTTCGCAAGCAAGCTTATTGGAGCATACAAGGGAATCTTTTAGGAGATATAAGACTTGGCTAGTCTAATGGAGAATTTGCTGGATATCCTGAATAAGGAATGCGATGAGTATGAGACTTTGGTCGAATTGTCCAGCAGGAAAACACCGGTACTTGTTACCGGAAATATTGAAGAATTAGAGAAAATCACGGATGAAGAGCAGAGCGTTGTGGACAGGATCACTTCTCTCGATGTCAAGAGACGAGAAGTTACCAAGGATATCGCAGACGTTATGAACAAGGATGTTAGCTCTCTAAAACTGACGAATCTTATTAAAATGCTGGCGCAAAGACCAGAGGAACAGGCAAAACTGTCGAAGGTGTTTGATAGACTTTCGACCACACTCAAAGAGGTGGCGAGGATAAATGAGCACAATAAGGCTCTTATCGAAAGCTCTCTCGAGATGACACAGTTCAACCTGAATGTACTGCAGGCTATGAGATCTGCCCCTGAAACGGCAGATTACACTAAAGGCGGTATGAATGCAGGTAATGCCTATGGGGGATCTTATTCTAGATCGGCTTTTGACGCCAAGCAGTAGTTCATAGCAAGGTGGTGTCAATATGTCATTAATGAGTGCCCTTTATGTGGGAGCATCAGGACTGGTTACCAGCCAGAATTCATTAAATACAACTGCACATAATATCGCGAATACAGACACTGCTGGCTATACTCGTCAGCAGGTGGCTCAGAGCGACATCCAATATAATGTAATCAAGAATAATATGGATAGTGTGTCCAAGCAGCAGCTTGGACTCGGCGTAGCATACACTTCGACCAGACAGGTTAGAGATGTCTTTTTGGATCAGACATACAGACAGGAGTCCGGGCGAAGTGCTTTTTATGACGTTTCATATGACGCACTTCTTCAAATAGAGAACGTTCTTGGAGAATCTTCCAATAATACCTATAAAGATACAATAAATAATTTGTGGACTTCTGTTCAGGAGCTTGCCAAGAATCCAGAGGATGCGGTTAATCAGGGACTTTTTGTTCAGCGCTGTAATCAGTTCCTTGAGCAGTCCAACATGGTATATGATGAAATCAACAGTTATCAGAAGAATCTGAATGAGCAGATTAAGAATAACGTTGAAACAATAAATAAATATGGTCAGCAGATAAAAGAATTGAATGACGCAATCCGCAAAATTGAGTCTGGTAAAGTCGAAAATGCTAATGACCTGAAGGACCAGAGAAACCTTCTGGTTGATAAACTCGCAGAACTGGCCAATATAACCTATGATTCGGATGTATTTGGCAATACAACAATTCAGATAGAGGGTGTTCAGTTTGTAAGCTCAGAAACTGTTAATCCAATAGGACTTTACAGAGATGGAAGCGGCTTCTACACACCATATTGGGAGATGATGGCAGGAACTCTGCTTGATGCTGACGGAAATGAGATTCCGGACCTCAGCAATTCAAAAGTGGTTAATACCGACAGAACAATATCATCTGAGTACAATACAGACCTCGGAAAGCTTGAGAGCCTTTTGTACGCGAGAGGCGACCATGTAGCTAACTACACAGACCTGGCTGAAGATAAATATGGACATATTGAGAATTCTATTTTGATGAATGTTCAGGCTGAGTTTGATCAGCTGTTCCATGCGATAGTCACTACTGTGAATGATACACTTGCAGACGCATCTGATCCGGCACTTGGCTATCTTACCAATCCGGATGGAAGCCCGATTCAGATGTTTGAACTTATCGGACATGATGCATATACATATGATGCGGGAACCGATACCTGGACGAAAAATCCAGAGAACCCAGAAAATACAGCAACACTGTTTTCTGTTGGCAATGTATTAATTAATTCTGATTTAATGAAACAGCCAACACTCCTGGGATTTGTTAAGCCAGACGGCTCATCTGATTATGAGACGGCGAAGAAATTAGTAGAAGCTTTTGATGAAGAAGCATATATTTTGAATCCAAATCTTCAGACAAAGGCAAAATTCTCCGATTATTATATTAACCTGGTTACTCAGGTGGCTAATTCTGGATCGGTATACAAGAACCTGTCTGAAGCTCAGCAGAAGACAGTAGATTCGACCGAGAGTGCAAGACAGGCTGTGCTGGGTGTTTCGTCTGACGAAGAGTTGTCATTTATGATCAAATTCCAGAATGCATACAATGCAAACAGCCGTTACATCAATGCGGTAAATGAACTGCTCGATACACTTGTAAACGGACTCGTTTAGAATTTGGAAATAAGTATTTTTGAAGTCAGTAAATTATAGTAATTGATCTGATTCGAGATTAAGACGAGATTGAGATAAGAAAGGAGGCGTGAGATGCCATCACAATTTTTTGGACTAAATATTGCATATACAGGACTGGTAGCGTCTAACGCTTCACTTAATACTACTGCAAACAATATCTCTAATGTAGAAAAAGAGGGATATTCAAGGCAGGAGACAGTTACACAGTCGGCTGACGCACTTCGCGTTTTCGCAAAGTATGGCTGTGCTGGAGCTGGTGTTGAGACACTTGCTGTTCAGAGATTAAAAGATGAATATTACGATGTGCGCTACAGAAATAATAATTCAAATTGTGGCGAGTTCGATGTTAAGTCCATCTACATGAAGTCAATCGAGAACTATTTTACCGACGACGAGTATACAACAGGATTCAATACTCTTTTTAATAATATGTTCTCAGGACTTGAGGAGGTAATGAAGAATGCTGGAGATACGACCTTCAAGCAGGCGTTTGTAAAAGATGCATCTTCACTTACATCATACTTCAATAGTATGTATGACAGCCTTCAGACACTTCAGAAAGATACCAATGCTGAGATAAAGGCTACAGCCGACAGAATTAATGCGTATGCATCTCAGATAGCTACGCTTACCAAGCAGATTAATGTTATTGAAATTGGTGGTGGAACTGCTAATGAACTTCGTGATGAGAGAGATCTGATTGTAGATAAACTCTCTGAGCTTGTTACAGTTACAGCACAGGAGTCCAGAGTTGTCGACGATAACAACCCAGACAGAGAGACCGGGGCAACCAATTATGTAGTTAAGATTGCCGGTGGCGATATACTGGTTAAGAATTATGATTACAATGAGCTCGTATGTACTGCGAGAAATGCGAATGCCAAGGTTAACCAGACTGATGCAGATGGTCTGTATGATCTTAAGTGGAGTAATGGTATCCCATTTGACTTAAACAATGCCAGCATGGGTGGCAAACTGAGAGGACTCATCGATGTCAGAGATGGTAATAACTCGGAATACTTCCATGGTATGGTTGCCAATCCTCTTAAGACAATTGATGTTGAAGAAGCAGGTGGAACGAAAGTGACTCATCAGCTTGTAACAGTTGATGTTGACGCTTCATACCTTAAGGATATCAATAAATGTACAATTGCAGAGAGCGGTTCTATCAGACTAGGTGAGAATCAGTTCTGTTATGACAGCTTCAATTTCTGCTATGACGAGGCTACTGACAAATACACATACGAATTTGTAATAAGTGATGGAACACTCAATAATATGGCAGTTCCTAACAGTGCATGTGGTAAAGAAGCTTCAATTGGCCTGGATAATGGATATCAGGGTATACCATATTACATGGCTCAGATGAGTGAGTGGATTAGAGACTTCTCGCAGAATTTCAATGAGATTCTTACTCAGCAGGATTCAGTGGATGAGCATGGCAATCATGGGATTAATCTTTTTGTTGCAGAGGATAAAGCGACAAATAAGCAGCTTGATATGACGGATTATTCTCCGGCTGATTTTACCGGCTCGTATACAATTTCAAGCAGGGACAATTATTACTATAAGCTCACAGCAGGAAGCTTTGCTGTAGATAAGACTATAGATATGGACGCTTCATATCTTGCAACCCACACTGTTCAGTCGGATGGCCAGGACAAATATGACATAGTTGAACAGCTTATAGATCTTCAGACTAATAAGGATAAAATGAGCTTCAGAGGTTGCAGCTCTTCAGAATTCCTTCAGTGTGTACTTGCTGACGTTGCGCTCAATGCGAACTCTGCAAATGTATTCAAAGCAAAGTATGAAGATCTTGGAACTGAAATCAATAATATGAGACTGTCAGTATCAAGTGTTGATAATGATGAGGAAGCAGCTAATCTTGTAAAATTCCAGAATGCTTATGTTCTGGCCAGCAAGATGATGAGCACCTTTAATGAGATATATAACAGACTAATCCTCGAAACCGGCGTATAAAGGAGGCAGTGCAGATGAGTATTAGAATTACCAATAAGATAATGCAGACCAATGCCATGTCGAATATTAACATGAACAAGACATTGGAGGACACTCTTAATACGCAGATGGCTACAGGCAAGAAGATTACCAGACCATCGGATGATCCCGTAGTTGCGATTCGTTCACTCAGACTTGGAACTAATGTTACCAAGCTTGAGCAGTACAATGAGAAAAATGCAAAAGATGCTGAGAAGTGGATGAATGTTACCGAGGATGCTATCGATAATGTAACAAGTATCATAAATGATATGTATGGACAGTGTCAGAGAGGTGCCGGAGATGACATGAATACAACCAATCTTCAGGCGCTGATTCAGCAGCTTAAGTCGCTTAAGGATGAGGTATATGCCACTGGTAATGCGGATTATGCGGGACGAAATCTTTTCACTGGCTTCAGAACTGAATCCAATCTTACATTCGACACTGATACAAAGTTGAAATGTGAAATCAGTGAAGTGCTTAAGGCGTCTGACATAAAGACACTTGTGAATGTCGAGACGAAGGATCTGCTTGAATATTCGGAACAGAGCGGATTCACTGCGGATGAGACAGATATCGATACCAATGAGTATGCGCGTATAAGACTGAGCTATGACAATATTGATGAGGCCACTGGTGCAAAGCTCACCTACACAGACAAGCTTGGAAACACAAACACATTGAGTTTCTCACCTGCAAAATCAACCGATCCTGGAGTGTATTCTGACGGAGCAGATCATTTTCTGTTTGATACAGGAGAACTTATCCTGTCTGAAGCAACGAAGGCAAAACTTATGGATCTTCCTCTTGGAACTGAGTTCGCTGTGGACTATACAAAGAGTGAATGGAGCAAGGGTGATTTAAGGCCGGAACACTACTTTGATTGCCAGATTGAAGGAAAAGATGTAAAGGGTGATCCGATCATGATCGAGTATAAGTCTGGTTCAGAACAGGATATATATTACGACCTCGGCTCTAATCAGAAATTAAAAGTAAATACCAATGCATCAGAGGTGTTTACACATGACATTGGAAGAGACGTAGATGACCTTGAGGTCATGGTTGAGGAGCTGGCGAAGATCGATAGCATAGTATCGAGCCTTGAGAAGAAGCTGGATACCTTGAGCGGCACAGACCTTGATGCAGCAAAGCTTCAGTATGATGCTGCTAAGAAAGCTCAGACACTGATGAAAGACCAGGTTCAGAAGAGATTCTCAAGTGCTATTACATCAATGCAGAATTATCAGGATATGGCGGATCTTGCACTTACCAATACGGGTGCCAGAGGAGCCAGACTTGACCTGATTAAGAATAGACTTGAGTCCTCACAGGGAACCTTCGAAGAGCTTCTCAACGATAACGACCAGAAGGATATTGAGAAGACGGCAACAGAGCTTGCTTCAGCTGCACTTGCATACGAGGCTTCGCTCACCGCAACAAGTAAGATAATGTCCACAAATCTCATGGACTATATCTAAATAGTTAAAATTTGGCTAATGATTGGCCATAGTAAGAAAGGAGCATGATGCTATGAAACTGTTGACTAAGATTTTTGACGAAGTTGATATTTCTGATGATAAGATTATCACCTTCGCAAACGGAATCATCGGATTCCCGGATTTGCAGAAATTTGCAATTATCCACGATGAGAAGAGAGGTGCGCAGAGCCCTATTCGCTGGCTTCAGTCTATTGATGAGCCTGCATTTGCACTTCCAATTATGGACCCACTGACAATTCTTGATAATTACAATCCCCAGGTTGAGGATGAACTTCTTAAACCTGTAGGTGATTTGGACAAGGATCAGATGCTCGTGATGGTTACTGTAACTGTTCCATCTGATATTACCAAGATGAGTGTTAATCTGAAGGCTCCCATTGTAATTAATGCAAATGAGAGAAAAGCCTGTCAGGTGATTGCAGAAGGTGATGAATATGCTGTAAAATTCCCAATTTACGACATCATTCAGAAAACCAAGAAAGCGGGTGATTGATATGTTGGCATTATCCCGTAAGAAAAATGAAGCAATCGTAATAAACAATAATATCGAAATCACAATCCTTGAGGTAAAGGGAGAGCAGGTTAAGCTTGGTATTTCTGCCCCCAAGGAAGTACCAGTGTATAGAAAAGAAGTATATCTGCAGATTCAGGAAGCTAACAAAGCTGCCATGACAGTGAATGCAGATGCGCTTGCAAATCTTTTCTAATCAAAAGTAAATAATTGCGGATTGTGCTGGTCTGCATAGTGGCTCGCCGGTAATAATCGTGTTTATACATGGTTATTACTGGCGAGTTTTTTTGTTATAATGTATCACATGGATACACTTAAAGGTCATGTTGAACATATCATATATAGAAATGAAGAGAACCTCTACACGGTCCTGGAGCTGGTATGTAGTGGGAAAGCACAGACTGTATGCGGCAAGTTTGATCAGATAGATGAGGGAGAGCTGATTGAATGTGAAGGGGAGTTTGTGAAGCATCCGATGTACGGCAAGCAGCTCAAAATGCAGACCTACAAATCTCTTCTGCCGGAAGATACGCTGGCTATGAAACGATATCTTGGAAGTGGAGCAATCAAGGGAATTGGAGAAGCGATGGCTTCCAAGATTGTCGATACCTTTGGCGACGACACCTTCCGAATTATCGAGGAGGAGCCGGAAAGACTCGCAGAGATAAAAGGAATCAGCGATAAGAAGGCAAGAGCTATTGCTCAGCAGTTTGCAGATAAAAAGGCGATGAGGGAAGCGATGATCTTCCTTCAGAAGTTCTCAATAACTAATAATCTTGCGGTCAAGATTTTTAAACAGTACGGAGACAGGCTGTATGACATACTTAAGTCTAATCCGTATGCTCTGGCGGAGGATATTGACGGTATTGGATTCAGAACAGCTGACCAGATTGCTGAAAAGGCGGGTATAAGTCCTGCTAATGAGAAAAGAATTGAAAGTGGAATACTATATACTCTTATAAGCGCCTCGTCAGAGGGACATATGTATCTTCCGAGGAACATGCTTCTTGCAAAGAGCGCGCAGATATTGGAGCTTCAGGAGGAACTGGTAGATCCGGTTATCGATAATCTGTGCGTAGAGAGGCGAATAGTGTCGAAAACAGTCGGACCGGAGACAAGGATGTATTCGGCAACAAGCTATCATGTGGAATTATCCTGCGCTTCAATGCTCTATGAGCTTGCCGGTACAGGTGTTGAAGTGGATGCTGATTATATGCAGCGCATTACGGGAGAGATAAAGCTTCTGGAAAAAGAGCATGGTATGGCACTCGATGATGTGCAGAGAGAGGCTGTTGCCGGGGCAGTATCAAGCGGTGTATTCATCTTGTCGGGAGGACCGGGAACGGGGAAAACAACAACGACAAAGATGATAATTGAATATTTCAGAAGCAAGGAGATGAGTTTTCTTCTCGCAGCACCAACTGGAAGGGCAGCAAAGAGAATGCAGGAGGCAACCGGGTATGAAGCTAGTACGATACACAGGATGCTGGAACTGTCTGCCCCAGAAGAGGGCGAGAATGTTTTTTTTGCCAAGAATGAGGAAGAACCACTTGAAGCTGATGCGATTGTAATTGATGAGGCATCGATGATTGATATATATCTGCTTCGGAGTTTGCTTAGGGCTGTCAGTGTTGGGACAAGACTGATTTTTGTGGGAGATGCCAATCAGCTTCCGTCAGTTGGCCCGGGACAGGTTCTTAAGGATATGATATCCAGCGGATTATTTCCGACGGTCGTGCTCACAAAAATATTCAGGCAGGCTGGTGAGTCCGACATTGTTCAGAATGCCCATTTGGTGCATCGTGGGGAACATATTGAACTCACTACCAAGAGCCGGGATTTCTTTTTTTTGGAAAGAAATGATGCGGACGTAATTATCGCTCAGATGGTGAAATTTATTACGGGTACATTGCCGGAATATGCGAAAGCAAAACCGCTTGAAATACAGGTTCTGTCGCCAACTAAAAATGGTCCGCTTGGAGTTATCTCACTGAACAGGGAGTTGCAGAGATCATTGAATCCTGAATCGTCTCAGAAAAAAGAACTTCGCTATGACGAGACGATTTATCGCGAGGGCGATAAGGTCATGCAGATCAAAAATGATTATGAGCTTGAGTGGGAGATCATGGGTGCGTATAACATTCCAATCGCCAGAGGACTTGGGGTTTTCAATGGGGATATGGGAATTCTGACAGAAGTGAACCATATGACTCAGACGATGACTGTCTGTTTTGATGGAAATAAACAGGTTAGTTATCCTTTTGCGCTGGCGGAGGAACTCGAGCTTGCATATGCAGTGACTGTACATAAATCACAGGGAAGTGAGTATCCGGGAGTGATTATTCCACTGCTTGCAATTCCACCGATGCTTGCAAGCAGAAATATTTTATATACGGCGATTACGAGAGCAAAGAACTGCTGTGTGCTTATGGGCAGTAGAAATGTTGTATATTCGATGATAGATAATGACAGGGTACAGATGCGCTATACTGGCCTTGTGGATGTGCTTGGAGAGCTGACGAACCGCGATCAGCTATGAAAATAATAGAGAAAATCAATGATTATTTATACCCGGCGAGGTGCCCGATATGCGACAGGCCTGCTGGTGGAGGAGGGAGAGTGTGCCGACTCTGCAGAGACAGGATACGCTATATTGAAGAACCTCGCTGTTTGAAGTGCAGCAAGACTCTGGATGATGAGGATGCGCTTATATGCTCAGATTGTCAGAAGATTACGCACCGTTTTGAACGCGGATTTGGCTTGTATGACTACAAGACAATAAGCCAGGCACTGTACCGGTATAAGTACGAGGGAAGGCGAGAGTATGCAGAGTTTTTCGGAGACGAAATAGTATGCAGACTTGGGCATGAAATTGAACTTATTAAACCGGATGGCATTGTGCCTGTTCCACTGTCTGAAGAACGTTTTTTGACAAGAGGTTATAACCAGGCAGAGCTTGTTGCAAGAGTAGTTGGAGAGCGGCTGGGAATACCGGTGTATGATGATCTTGCTGCCAGGGTAAAATCGACAAAAGTAATGAAAAAATTGGGGCCCGAAGAGCGCAAGAATAATCTCAAAGGGGCTTTCAAATTATGCAGAAATGATGTAAAATTGGAAACGATTATAATCATGGACGACATATACACAACAGGCAGTACAATCGATGCTGTATGTGGTGCTTTAATGCAGGGTTTTGTCAGGAAATGTTATTTTCTAACGCTCACAATTGGTAAGGGAATTTGAGCATTATCAAAATCTAATTGGGGATGCAGTGTCAGCGTGAGTTTATGTACGGTATGCATACCCAAATAAATATACGGGGAGAAGAACTATGAATGTAAGAAATTGCAGAAGTTGCGGAAAAATCTTTAATTATTTGTCAGGACCACCAATCTGTCAGGCTTGTAAGGATGCCAGAGAGGCGAAGTTCCAGGAAGTCAAGGCTTATGTATATGAGCATAGACAGGCATCTATTCCTCAGATAGCACAGGACTGCGAGGTTGAGACATCGCAGATTCAGCAGTGGATAAGAGAGGAAAGACTTGTATTTGCAGAGGATTCTCCGATTGGCGTTAACTGCGAGAACTGTGGCGCTATGATTAGAACAGGAAGATTTTGCGAGAAGTGTAAAAAGGACATGGTTGGTCAGCTTTCAATGGCTGGAAGACGCCCAGCTGCACCTGAACCTGTTAAGAAGCAGACACGTGAAGATCCACGAATGAGATTTTTGGATAGATAGAATTTGGACGGATACTTGCGGATGTTCGAAGATGTCTGCAGTTTTTGAGTATTAATTGAGAGAATGATTCAGGAAGAAAAGATTAGTATCATGACCCATCTCGCCATAGCAGAGCAGAGAGAGGGGAAGCAGAATGCTTCAATAAGAACCTATTTTCGTGGAGATTACATCGGGCTTAACGTGATTAAGGGTGTACTTTGCGCGACTATTTGCTATGTCCTGATTGGTGTTTTGAATATTGCATACAATCTTAATAGCATAATGGCAGATGTGTATACGATGGATTATTTACAGGTGGCACAGGAGGTTCTATCGAGCTACCTTATGACAGTGGTGATTTTTGTTGCTTTTTCCTACATTATCAGTCTGTATAACTATTACAATGCCAGAAAGAATCAGAAGAATTATCTCAAATTGCTAAAGAGGCTGTCTGATTATTACAAGGAACAGTCTTAATTATGTATGTCACAAGGGGACACGATGGATAAATTATTACAGGTCAAAGAACTGGTTAGAGTTCTATACAGTAAATTTGAAGTTTATATTACACCAGTTCTGAAGTTTTTGATTGCATTTATTTCATTCTCCATAATCAATGGCGAATTGGGATTTATGCCACAGCTGAATAATATAGCAATTGTACTCATTGCATCACTTTTATGCTCATTCCTTCCGCTGAATATACTTGTTCTGCTTGAGGGAGTGTTTGTAGTTGCACATGTGTACAAGCTTTCTTTGGAATGTGCAGCCGTGATGCTCATCCTTTTTATGGTTGTGTTCCTTGTCTATTTTAGATTTGCACCAAAGGATGCAGCAGTTATGCTTCTTATGCCCATCGCCAATGCTATGGGTATTCCGATTGTTGTTCCGGTATGTGCAGGATTACTCAGCAAACCGACATCATGTGTTTCCGTAGCTTGTGGAACAGCGGCACATTTCATGGTTTCGTATGTTTCGCAGAACAAGGATGCGCTAGAGGCTCTTGCGGATGATGGTGCGCTGGAGAAATTACGTTTCTTGGCAGATGGGCTTCTGAACAATAAGGGAATGATTATCTCAGCGATTGCTTTTGGAATCGTTGTTGTAGTTGTATATCTGATCAGAAGACTTCCGATAAAATTCGCATGGTTATACGGAATGGGAGCTGGAGTTGTTGTTAATCTTGTGATTCAGCTCGTTGGCGCAGCTAAGTTTGAAACAGGTGCAAATATTGCACTTATTCTTCTATCAAGCGTAGTTGCAGTTCTGGTTGGCCTTGTGCTGATGTTCTTTGTGTTTAATGTTAATTTTGAGCAGACAGAGAATGTTCAGTTTGAAGATGATGACTATTATTACTACGTAAAGGCCGTTCCAAAGAGAAAGAGTACTCTTGGAGAGCAGCTTGCGCAGGAGAAAATTAATCTTCCAAGAAGACCTGTGGGCGCTGCCGCAGATAGGAGCCAGAGTGAGAGAAATCAGGCGCCTGCAAAGAAGACATTTGGAATTGGTGGAAATAAGAGTGCAGCCAAGACTTCTGCAGGAACTCAGAGAACTGGCGCTGCTAGAACAAGAAATACAGGAATGCAACAGCCTGGTGGTGGCCCAGTGAGAAGCGCAGGAATGCAGCAGCCTGGTGGCACTCCAATGAGAAGTGCAGGAATGCAGCAGCCAGGTGGTAGCCCAGTGAGAAATGCAGGAATGCAGCAGCCTGGTGGTGGTCCAGTGAGAAATGCAGGAATGCAGCAGACTGGCAGAAATCCTGTAAGAAGTGCAGGTGCTCCACAGCCTGGAGTTCCTCAAAGTGGAATGCAGAGAGTGCAGCAGGCAAGTGCTTCACAGATAAATAGAGTTGATAGACCAATTAAGGCACGCACACCATCTACTGCAGCTAGAGAAGAAGCAAAGCGTGCGGCTCAGGCAAAAGCACAGGCGCAGGCTCAGCAGGTATCAAATCAGTTTACTTCATCAATTGAAGGCCTTGAAACATTTTCGCTCAAGGATGAGTAGTTATTCTGGGGATTTAGTTTTACTTTGGTGCTAAACCGAAGATAGGGGGATATATGTCTAATCTGCTTTCATTTGCAGACAAGCTGGTAGCAGCTATTCATTTTCCTAACTACATAAAAATCACAGACGTAATCGAGATTCTTATTATCGCCTTTCTTGTGTACCATATTCTGGTTTGGATAAAAGATACCAGAGCGTGGGCATTATTGAAGGGCGTATTTGTAATCTTTATTTTTATTGCAATTGCAGCAGTATTCAATATGACTACGATACTGTGGATTGCAGAGAACGTTTTGTCAATCGCTGTAATTGCATTCATTGTTGTAATGCAGCCAGAGCTTAGAAAGGCTCTTGAGAAGCTGGGATCTAAGGGAATCTTCAGTTCAATCCTGCCATTTGAAACTACATCTGGAAGGATTGACGGACCATATTCCGAAAAGACGATAAATGAGATCGTGAAGGCATGCTTTTCAATGGGTAGAGTCAAAACGGGTGCGCTCATTGTTCTTGAGAATAAGGACACATTGAAGGAATACGAGACTACAGGTATAGCTGTAGATGGAATTGTGACCAGTGCTCTTCTTATCAATATCTTCGAGAAGAACACACCACTTCATGATGGTGCGGTTATTGTCAGAGGGAACAGAGTTGTTTCAGCAACTGCTTACCTTCCCTTATCAGAGAGTAGGTCTGTGAGTAAGGAACTTGGAACCAGACATCGTGCTGCTCTTGGAATGTCTGAGGCAAATGATTCGCTTACAATTGTTGTCTCTGAGGAGACAGGACATGTGAGTGTCGCATTCGAAGGTCGTTTGTACACTGATCTTAGCGCAGATGGACTGTTTGAAAAATTGTCTATTTTCCTTCCTAAGGAAGAAGAAAGTGGCAAGAAGCATTTAGGACTTAAGTGGAGGAATAAATCATGAAAAAATTTCTCCTTAACAATATCGGATGGAAACTTTTATCGGTATTCATAGCAGTTTTGCTGTGGTTGATTGTATTAAATATCAGTGACCCAGTTGATACGCAGACCTATTATAATGTGCCGGTTGAATTCATTAACACTGATCTTCTCACCTCAGAGGGCAAAGTTTATGAGGTGTTAGACAACAGTAATCAGATTACAGTTCGTATCTCAGCAAAGAGATCTATTCTTAATGGACTTTCAAAAGATAATATTCGTGCTGAGGCTGACTTTACGGACATGACCCTGTCTAATACAGTTGCAATTCGTTTGTCATCTACTAAGAATAACAATGAGATTGAGAACATGTCGGCATCAGCTGAATTTGTAAGGTTGAGTGTTGAAAATGTTTCTAGAAAACAGCTTGTAATTGATGTAATTACAACGGGAACCCCTGAAGACAATTATGTTCTTGGAGATATTGATATTGACCAGAACCTTGTAAGACTGACAGGTCCTAATTCTGTTGTCAGCCGTGTAGCAGTTGCCCAGGCGGTTGTGGATATAACGGGTATGCATGAGACAATTAGTACGAGTGCAGAGTTAAAGTTCTATGATAGCGAGGGCAACCAGGTAGTTAGCGATTCGCTTACCAGCAATATTTCCTATGTAAATGTTGTGGCTTCTATTCTTACGTCTAAGGAAATTGAGTGTTCATACAACATTTCAGGGGAGCCTGCTGAAGGTTATGCAATGACTGGCAATAATTCAACTACACCAGGAAAGATAGTAGTTGTTGGCCCTGAGACAACACTTAGAAACCTGAGCTTTATTGCAATTCCAGATGGAATAGTGGATGTTACGGGAGCAACGGATAATGTAACAATTGAGGTTCCGTTAGCACAGTATCTGCCATCAGGAGTGAGAATAGAAGAAGGTCCTTCGACAGTTATTGTCAGTGTTCCTATAGAGAAGATTGAAACGAGAACGCTGGAGATATCTGAAGAGAATATTGTATTAAATAACATTCCAGATGGATATGAGGCAGAGCTTGCAGCATATGATGAGCATAATAAACTCAAACTGACGGGTATACCATCTGTTTTCGCTTTGATAGAGGCTGATAAGCTCGAGGGAAGTATTGATGTTGGTTCATCATTTGAAGAAGCGAATATAGAGGCAGCTGATGGTGTTTATGCTATGAAGGTGGAATACTCGAATATTCCAGATAGACTGATTCAGACCGAGGATCATCTGGTTGTCGTTCAGCTTAAAAAGATAGACGTCGAAGGTCAGGAACAGACCGAAGGGGGTAATTAGTAATGGCTAGATTATTTGGTACAGATGGCGTGCGAGGTGTTGCAAACGATGAGCTCACTCCACTTCTTGCTATGCAGCTTGGTCAGGCGGGAGCATATGTACTTACGAAAGAGAATGCACATAAGCCAACTATAATGGTTGGGTGTGATACGAGAATATCAGGAGATATGCTTGCCAACGCACTGATGGCTGGAGTTTGTTCTGTTGGTGCCAATGCTGTTTTTGTCGGTGTTATCCCAACACCTGCAATTGCATATCTGACCAAAAAATATAAGGTAGATGCAGGCGTAGTTATTTCTGCCTCCCATAATCCGGTTGAATTTAATGGAATTAAGTTCTTTGATGGAAATGGTTATAAACTTCCTGATTCCATGGAAGATGAAATAGAGCAGTTAATTAGAAATGGAATGAAGGATATAAAGTTCCCTATAGGATCTGGCGTCGGCAAGGTAAAATACAGAACGGATGCAAGGGAAGAGTATGTTAACCATGCAATTCAGAAGGTACCAGTTGATTTGACGGGACTTCGAGTTGTGGTTGACACTGCAGAAGGAGCGGCTTTCTATACTTCAATCGAAGCATTGAGAGAACTTGGAGCAGACGTTATTGCAATTCATAACCTTCCTGATGGAACTAATATTAATTCAAACTGTGGATCTACACATATGGGAGAATTAAAAGCCAGAGTTGTGGCTGAGAAGGCTGCAGTTGGACTTGCCTTTGATGGAGATGCGGACAGATTGCTCGCTGTTGACGAAAATGGCAAAGAAGTTAATGGCGATGAAATCATGGCTATTATTGGTCTGCATATGAAACAGAAGGGGCAGCTTAAGGATAATACAATAGTTGCAACAGTAATGAGCAACCTTGGATTCTTCATTATGGGTGAAAAAAATGGAATCCACATGGAGCAGACTAAGGTTGGTGACAGATATGTGCTTGAGCGTATGCGTGAAATTGGTGCTAATCTCGGTGGAGAGCAGTCAGGACATATTATATTCTTAGATGAAAATACAACAGGTGATGGTCTTCTGTCAGCATTGCATCTGTTGGAGGTAATGGTTGATACAGGTAAGCCATTGTCAGAACTCGCAAGTATTATGAGCATTCTTCCACAGGCGCTTGTTAATGCTAAGGTTCCTAATCATAAAAAAGAAAGCTATATGGAATATCCGGAAATAGCAGCTGCAATTGCTGATTTATCTGCAAAGTTTGCAGGAGAGGGAAGAGTTCTGATTAGACCTTCTGGAACTGAACCTCTTGTGCGTGTAATGATTGAAGGTAAGGATCAGTCGATGATACAGATGGAAGCTGAGAAGTTGGCGGCGCTTATTCAGGATGTAATGTTATAATGTCATTATCGAAAGCCATATTCGATGATATGCTTGCATAGAAATGGGATATGAGATTGTATCCTAATTTATTTATAAGTATGACAAATATAGCAGTGTGATAAAAAACAGGGTTAACTATTATGAGCGGCCCTGTTTTTAATTTGATAGAACATTGTTTTGGATTTTGCCTTGAGTTAAGTGATACACATGACTATAGGTTCATATTACCTGCGCGTGAAAGGAGATAGGGGTTGAACAACATAAATTTAAGCATAATTATCCCACACTTTGAATTGCCTGATGCGCTGGATAAGCTCCTTTCTACGATTCCGGACAGGGATGATGTTGAAGTAATTGTGGTAGATGACAAGAGCAAAAGATATCTTGACAGACTCCAGGAAGTAAAAGAAAAATACAGTCGTCCAACTGTTATTTTTACAGTTAATCAGAAAGAAAAGGGCGCCGGGAACAGTAGAAATACAGGGCTGGAAATGGCTCATGGCGACTTCATTCTCTTCGCGGATACTGATGATTATTTCCTGGAGAATATGTATGACAAGGTTTGTCCATATTTTGATAAGGAATATGATGTTATTGCTTTCATGCCGACAAGCACATATATGGAAACTGGAGAAGAAGCAAACAGGCATAGAGAGGCCTGTAGTGTGTACAGAAGATTTTTAGATGATCCGTCTGTAAAGAATGAACTGAGAGCCAGATACCAGATAAAAACGCCATGGAGCAAGCTTATACGAAGAGACATGGTGCTCGAGCATGATGTGAGGTTTGATAATACAAGAGTAGCGAATGATGTTTTTTTCTCGGCTGCTTCGAATTATTACTGCAGGAAGTTTAAAGTGGACGAAGCGAGCATCTACTGCGTTACAGACAGGAAAAACAGCCTTACGAAAGCGTACGATTATGACACGCTGAAAGTGAGAATGGAAGTATTTGTTAAGCGCTATAAGTTTCTCGAGAAGAACCTTGGAAAGGCTGAGTTTAAGAGCCTGAAGCTCAGTGGACTCGATTATTATCTTGTGTCTCTCAAGTTTGGACTTGGAATGAAAGCAGTGAAGAAGGAAGCTGCTTTTTTCAAAGAAAACAATGTTAAAAGGATATATTGGAGTGAACTGTTCAAGCTTATAAGACCAAGTTCCATAAAGAGAGTTAAGAAGGAAGCATAATGAAAAAATATCTGATTGCAGGGGCAAATTTTAATAATAAAGGTGCTGAAGCAATGATGTTTGCGTGCATCGATGCAATTAAGAAGGAAGACCCTCAGAATGAAGTGTATATTCTTTTGCACAAAAAGACGGATGTGCCAATTAATGCGAAGGTAGTGAATGATTTCATTCCGTCAAAACTGTATGCGTGCGGTGGCTTTCTGCGGTTTGTTGGAAGAGTGATGGGCATTCTTAAAAAGCATGATTTTCCGCTTCGGGAACTGTCTGACTGCATGGATGATATTGACTGCGTGATTGATGTAAGCGGTTATAATCTGTCTTCAGATTGGCCGTTTATGGCTTTAATTAGCTACTTGTCTGTTGTTATTGCGGCAATTAAGAAAAACTGCAAGGTATATCTGTTCCCGCAATCATTCGGACCGTTCAAATACAAAGGAATTAGCAAGTATATAGACAGGCTTAGTCGTAAGTATCTGCCGAGAGTTTCGCAGATTTATGTGCGTGAAGCAGATGGTGAGAAGCATCTTGAGGAAGCATATCATCTCACGAATGTTACACGGATTGCAGATATGGTGTTGCAGCATAAATCTTTTAATGAGGAGCGTATTTTTTCTGCGAAGGTGAACAAAGAGCAGATTCCGGAGTTAGATAAAGCTGTCGATATAATTGGCCTTGTGCCGAATAAGAAATTGTTTGAAAAATGCGATAAAGAAGTCGTCCTTGAACTGTATTCAAGGATGATTGGTAAGATTAATGAAGATGGCGGCAAAGTTTTGATTATTCCACACACAGTTCAGGATATGAAGCTGGGTAAGGAAATAATTGAACAGAACAAGACCGCTAATGTTGAAATAATCGAAAAAGTTTTTTATGCATATCAGTACGAAGAGATATTTAAGCAGTGCAAGTATGTTATTGCTTCAAGATATCATTCAGTGATACACACCTTCAAAGCGTTAAAGCCATGCGTAATACTTGGCTGGGCAATTAAATACAGAGAGCTATCGGAATTGTTTGACCAGGAGAATTATGCTTTCGATGTTCGTGAGGAGGCTTTTGGTGAAAAGGCCATGAAGGCGCTTGATTATCTTAGAGAAAATGCTGACAAGGAGTCAGCTAAGATTGAAAAGGCATATGCTTCAATTGGCGAGGATATGTGCTTTGGACAGGTGTTTGAAGCGCTGAGATTGAATCATATGTGATTGGGCAATAGATGATGGAAACAGAAACAAACAGTACAAAGAGAAAAAGATCGTTCATAGTGAACTTGCTAATACTCTCTGTGGGTACCATTCTGCCCAAATTTACTGCGCTTATTACTATTCCGATCATTACGGGGGCGCTGACAAAAGAGCAGTATGGCGTATATGATCTGATTGTCACAGTGGTAACTTTCCTACTGCCGATTGTAACAATGCAGCTTCATTCTGCCGCATTCAGATTCTTGATTGAATGTAGGGATGATAGAGAAGAGGAGAATAAGGTTATTTCTAACACGTTCCTCTTTGCTTTTGCCACAACAATTATATCCGCTGTTATTCTTTTCTTTGTTTTATTTAAATATGATTTAATTATTAGAGGACTGATTTGTGCTTTCTATGTGATCGAAGTTCTCTTTAGATGTGTCCAATACATAGCGCGAGGATTAAATCAGAACAAAGTCTATTCAGCGAGTTGTGTGATTGAGTCTGTGATAAACATGCTTCTGATAATTGGATTCCTTACCTTTATGGAGGCAGGGCTTCCTGGACTGCTTGGGGCCATGATTATCGGGCAGCTACTCGCAGTTCTATATGCTTCAGTTAGAATCGGACTGTTCTCTAGGCTTAGAATCTCTTATATGTCATGGAAAAGATTGAAGGAAATGATGGCATATTCCATTCCAATGATTCCCAATGTGCTGTCTATCTGGATTCTAAGTTCGTCAGACCGAATTGTATTAACGAGCGTGTGGGGGGTGTCTGTGAATGCTGTATATGGCGTTGCCAACAGGATTCCACAGGTTCTAAGTACGGTTCAAACTGCGTTCACTCAGGCATGGCAGGAGAATGCGTCTATTTCGATAAAAGATGATAATCTTGAGAAATACTACTCTGACATGTTTGATGATGTCGTAACAATCCTGGCAGGGTTTATCGCTGCTCTGTTTATGGCTCTTCCGTGGTTATTTAAGCTGTTAATTCATGGTGATTATCTAGAGGCTTATCCACATATAGGAATCCTGTTTTTGGGGACGTTTTTTTCATGTATCATGTCATTCCTTGGCGGAATATATGTCGCGCACAAAGAGACGAAGAGCATTGGAATTACTACAATGATCAGTGCGGCAATCAACCTTCTTATTGATATTGCTTTCGTGTGCTTCTGGAGAATATATGCGGCTTCAATCTCTACATTGGTAGCGTATCTGGTTATTGCGGTATACAGAATGATAGACGTGAGACGTTTCCAGAAAATTAATTATGATATAAAGAAATTGGTTGCAATTGTCATGATTTTGGGAGGAATGTGTGCGCTCAGCTGCATAAATACTACCATTACAATAATCGGAAATATTGTTGTGGGAGTAGCTTTTATCGCGGTATTTGAAAGAAAGATGTTCGTGAAAATAGCGCATATGCTTAAGGGAAAGAAATAGAAGAAGCCTTCTTGCTGTTGACAACGCAGACCATGGTTTTTCCTTCGTTCAGTGTTATTTCCTGACCGTTTGTAGAATAAAACTTGGTGGGAGCGAGCGTATCCTCTTTCGACCATGTGACTGGGATTGCTTCGCCATTTGTAAGATAATAGCCTTCGCCACCGTCCATGGTATGGTATTCCCAATGGTCATATAAATCAATCATATCAGCATCACAGAACTGAACGAGTACATTTTTAAATGAGAGCTGCACATCATCATAGGCAGCATCTATGTGAGCATCACCAAACTGAAACCGGTCGTAGAGGCCGGTTTTTTCGTTGTAAACGAAATATGGCTTGTCGTGAAGGTAGATATCCCCAAAATCAACCATAGTAGCAGGGAAAACGTCGGAATAGTTATCTGACGCAGACAGAATGAGCTCATTATCTGCATTACTAAACCGCCAATGATTTTTCTGGAAATAATCAGTGTGGTCGAGCGAGTAGCCCAGTTTCTCGGCCGCAGTCTCAACATCTTTGGTTGAAGTGTAGAGAGCCTGAGTCTTTATCCGGCCGGCTTCATTTACGCGGTACCAGCCGTAATTGATTTTTACGCAATTGATATTATCACATGCAGGATGATCTAGAATCTCATCAGCATAGTAGACATTACCGCAGTGGAAGAAAAGAGGGTCCCATTCCAGAGCCCAATACACAAAATATTTTCTTGCGCTTCGCACGTTTCCTATGCGGTCCATGTCTCTGTAGTCATCAAAAAGACATAGAAGGCGACAGACATCGCTTTCCACAACACATTCGTATATTATTGAAGCTCGTGAAATGCCATATTGAGGAAGGGCAGAAGGGTTGTCGGGGATCATAACAGCAAGTGGACGCTTATTGGCTATGCTATCGTCAATCCACTCATTTGTCAGCTGCGAGCGCACAAAACCATCGCGCGTATCTTCGGTAAGTGTGGCGCCGTTTGTAATGACACTGGTACCGCCGTTTGTTAAGGCAAGCGATAATGCTAGAATTGCAGATAAAAAAACAGACAAATATTTCATGTGTTATCTTTTGGATTACATGTAGAAGGGTACAAATGCCAGCGAGAAGATGCAATAAGCTGACAGGAGAGCACTACATGTAATAATTAATGCGTGATATATTTTTTCGCTAATTTTAAGCGTAATTCTTCCGTTCATGAATAGGAGTGCAGCAAGTGGAAACAGAGGTATGAAATATCTGTCCTGAACGCCACCGATAAATGGATTACCAACAGGATTGAAGGACATGTATAATACGCTCCAAATTACGCAAACCATAACAAATAAGGTGATTGCATTAATGGCATACCATTTTTTGCTGAGCATGCGTCTTGCCTGCACCCGTGGAGAAAAGAGCGCTGCAAAGATAAAGATAGCGAACCAGATATAGGTGCAAATCAGTGATGCCGAGCCCATGTATCCAAAATTGATGAATGGATATGAACCGGTGAACCATGAGATGAATCGTCCGAAGATTTCGCCAAATAGCATACCAAGGTATGTACCAAGGTTTCCTAACATGAATGACAGCTGCCCGACAGCACTGGTTCCCTCGACACGACTATCGCCAGCGTTTGCGATTCTATCCATGGCGTTTGTTCCGCCGTAGGAAGGAATGAGTATTTCGATCAGAAGAAATGCCATTAAAAGGATCACAGCACCCTTGAAAACGTAGGAGCGTTTTTTGCCATGAAATCTCGCAGAAGGCAGGAATAGAAGAGGAATTCCAAATAGTGCATATACGAGCTTGCAGTAGCTTCCGAGCATCAGGCTTATCAGCATCAGCGTCATGTGAAGCGGAGAGATTTTTTCTTTTCCCGAGCGGTCTGCAGTGAATTCGTTGATGAGCAGAGAACAGTACAGGATGAGAAAACAGTTGACCATTGGGTCATAAGAATACTGGGCAGCTGTAAAAAGACCTATTGGCATCATGGATACTGCACATATGATAGATTTGCCCTTTCGCGAAAGCCTTATTGCCAATGCACATATTAGGCAGTACATAAGCAGATTTCCGAGCTTTCCGAACATGAACTGGATGTGAAATGGCATGCCAAGGAATCTTCCAAGCATTAGGAATAATGCGTTTGGAAGGTAAGCTCTTTTTTCAAAGGTTACAAATGTGTGTTGCGTGAAAAAAGGTGCGGATGAATAGTCATTAGCCAAGTCAAGTGCCTGCTCTATTGCAGCCCTTTCCTCTGTTCCATGGAAAAGAGGGATGGTAAGCGTTTTGCCCTGAACTGCAGCTTCTGTATCATATACGTTGCCAACAAATGACAGATTCCAGGTTTTGTAGAAATGGGTCTGCTCATCATAGCTTATCTGGTTAGTTCCTGTCAGATATATGAGAAATAAGCCCAAGACCATGCTGACAATGAAGAATGGAAGCTCGATTCCAAAGCCTTTTTGAATGGTGCGAGTTGAACCGCTTTCACGTTTACCAGGAAATATGCACAAAAGTGCTATGCAAATGGCCAACAATACACGAGAGTCGAAGACTAAAGGATAAGTCTTGACGATTTTTACATAGTACATAAAGGGGGTGCCTTGAATATCATGCATTTCGCTTTCGGAGCGGTCAGTTGGTCCAAATACAGTGATAGAATCTACGCCGGTGACCTCTTTGTCTGAAATGACTAAATATGGGTAAACACTGGCATCTGAGCCTGCTTCGTAGCGTATCTCGAAACGGATATCACCCTTGAGCGGAGTTTCATTTGAGAATTCTGCATAAGAGTAGGCTTCATCCAAATCACCGACAAGCTGTGTCACTGCTTGACCAAGATAGCAACCATCTTCCGGGTATGTGTCGGCGTTATATGCGTCAATAACAATCATTCCATCGGGATTGGTTCCGGGAATGCGAGAAAAACAGGGCTGGATTCCATTTAATCCGCTTTTGCCTGAGTGAAATATGAAAGATATGACGTTGCCTGGCTCGAGAGAGAGATACTGAGTATGCTCATCTTCCTGCGCGACAACATGGTGTTCGAGTGTTTTGTAGGAATAATTGGGATGAATCTGACTAATTATCAAAGTGATAATTGATATAAGTATTAGTGCAATTAGTATGTATTGGATTACTCCAAGCTTACGATTTTTAAAATATGAAAACAGTTTATTCATTACGGTTTATTCTTTCTGAATGAAATAAAATCGGCCCTATAAGGACCGATTTTATCGTTAATATCTTATTCACCAAGACCACTTTCGATGGCTGCTACAAGAGTCTTCAAGGCTTCTGCTTCATCTTCGCCTTCACATGTAAATTCAATCTCATCCCCACATTTAACGCATGCTCCAAGAACGCTTAATACACTCTTTGCATTTGCTGTATTTTCTCTGAAAGAAAAGGTGATCAGAGATTTGAACTGCATAGCTTCCTTGCAGAGGATGCCGGCAGGTCTTAAGTGTAACCCCGTAGGATTTTTGATAGTAACCTTCTGGCTAACCATATCAACATCCCTCCAATCTCATATACCGACATTATACCAAAAGGATGCGGCTTTCTCAACTACTTTTTGTGCACTTTTATATGGAGCATCCTCGCAGATTTGTCTGACTATGGAAAGAGGGGATAGCCAGCCGGGACACCACCACACGAATCTCCATGGCTCGGTTTCCGCACGTCCCTGTGGCTCGGCCTATACCTTGTTCCCGTGCCTCAGTTTGCTTGACGGTGTGGCGCAATAATAATAAAATGAAAATAGTGCGATTTTATACCCTAAAGGAAGAAAAATATGTCATTTAAGGTGTCTGTAATCACAACTACATACAATGATGCGGAGCATTTGAAATCAGTTGCAACCAAGGTTATGCAGCAGGATTATGATAATCTTGAGTACATTATCGTCAATGGTGGGGAAGACATCGAAACAGACAAGGTAATTGAACTTGTAAGGTCAAGACTTGGCGACAAACTTAAGGTGATTACGGGAAAAGATACCGGCATATATAACGCGATAAATAAAGGGCTTGCTGCAGCGACTGGAGATGTGATTGGATGTTGCTTCGACGATTTTACACAGAAAAGTTCGCTGAGGAAGCTTGTTGAAGCTATAGAAAACGAAGGTACAGATGGTGTTCATGCGGATTTGTGTTATGTCCAGGATGGTAAAATCGTAAGACGTTGGCATCAGGGACAGGGCAATCTTAGAACTGGTTGGATGCCTGGACACCCGACGTTATATCTGAAAAAAGAAATATACGAAAAATATGGTTTATACAAAGAGGATTACAAGATAGCAGCTGACTATGAATTTATGGTCAGGATTCTGTGGAAAAAAGACACAAAGCTGTCGTATGTCCCAGAAAATCTTATAAATATGCAGTATGGTGGAACGAGCAATAATAGCTTGTCAGCCTATTTAATTTCATTGAAGGAAGGCCATAGGGCACTTAAAGAGAACGGAGTCAAATTTGCATTTATAACAGATATATGCCGAACGATGCGAGTGCTGTTTCAGTTTGTGAAAAAGTCATGAGAAGCCTGGTTATTATCCCTGCTTACAACGAAGAACTGAATATTGAGAATACGATTCATAATCTTAAAGAGCATGCGCCGGATTTTGATTACGTCATCATTAATGACTGCTCAAAAGATTCGACTTTGGAAGTGTGTAAGAAGAATAATTATACATATCTTAATCTTCCAATTAATCTTGGGATAGGTGGGGCAGTTCAGGCTGGTTACAGATATGCCATGAATAATGGATATGACGTGGCTGTTCAGTTTGATGGTGATGGGCAGCATGATGCAGCTTATCTAAGCGCAATGCGCGAGGAGCTTGAGAAGACCAAGGCAGACATCGTGATTGGCAGCAGATACATAAATAAAGAGGGATTTCAGTCTACAGGGCTTAGACGTCTGGGAATTCGTTATTTTACGGGGCTTATTCGATTCCTTACGGGTCATACAGTTACTGATCCAACGTCGGGAATGCGAATGGCTGGTAGAAAGGTTATTGAGATATTTGCGGGGAGCTACCCGAAAGACTACCCTGAACCAGAGAGCGTCGTTATGCTACTCAGGAAAAAGCTAAACGTTGTTGATTATCCTGTTGTCATGAAGGAGAGAATGGCGGGTAAGTCATCAATATCTCCGGTCAAAAGTATTTATTATATGTTTAAAGTGTCTCTGGCAATCATTTTGGAGAGATTTAGAAGATACAAATAATTGAGGGTTTAAGAAATGTTGAAAATAAGAATAATAGCGGCTGTTATATTGGTTTTGGGACTCGCATATATCTTCATGCTGATTAGAAAGAGAAAGATGGAACTGAAATATGCGCTGCCCTGGATATGTGCTGTTCTTATTGCAATGGTAGTTGATGGTTTTCCAGTAATTTTGTTCTGGTTGACCAACCTGATGGGAATTGAGACGCCATCAAATGCGCTTTTCCTAATTGTAATTGTGCTCATTATATGCCTGCTGTTCCTTGTCACAGTAGTTATCAGCAGACAGTCAGACAGGATTAAATATCTGGCACAGACAGTTGCGCTGAATGATGAACAGATACGTCAGCTGACCAAAGAGCTTGAAGAAATCAAGCATGATAAATTGGCGAGATAGTGTACATGAAAGTATTGCTGATAGCGCACGAGAAAAATATGGGAGGGGCCTCTAAATCGCTTGTAACACTGGCAAAAGAACTCGTTGGTAAGGGCGTAGAGGTTCATGTAGTTATTCCGTTTTCAGGTGGCGGTGTTGAAAAAGCACTGATTAATGAGAATATACCCTATAAACATATATTCTTTGGGTGGTGGATGGAGCCATCTTACTGGAATGCTTTGCTAAAAATGAGTTTCAGAGCGCTTCATTCCCTGGAAAGCCTTGCAGTGAATAGAATCTGTTCTTATGCGAAGAAAAATGGAATTCAAATCATTCATTCAAACTCCAGCGCAATTGATGTCGGGGCAAAAGCGGCTCTGAAGCTGGGAATACCTCATGTTTGGCACATTAGAGAGTTCGGTGATCTGGATTACAGACTCGATTTCATGAATGCACAAAGAGGTGACAAGAGTAGAGCGATAGAATATATGCTAAGCGTTCCGGGTAAGATTGTATTTATATCAAAGGCACTTGAGGAATACTATCTGAAATCCCTGCTGGGTGTGAGGAAACAGGAAACTGATCGGCTGAAAGAGCAAAGAGATAATCAAGGCGATGCCTATAGTGATAACTTTGAATATAGAGCAGCTATAGATGAGATTACACGCAGGTTTGGAGAAGCAAGTAGGGTAATATATAACGGAATATCTAAAGATTATCTGATAAATAAATCTAAAGAAGGCCATCTGGAAGGGGGCAAGAGGGATACGCAGATAGCGCCCCCAAAGGTTGTTTTCCTAATTGCAGCTAATCTTCAGAGGTCAAAGAGACAGAATCTGGCGATAGAAGCGGTGAAGATCTTAAAGCAGGAGGGCTACTCTGATTTTAAGCTTATAATTGCGGGAGGCACTGCGAATACGGCTGATTCGAGAGAATACGAGGCGGAACTGAGGGAGCAGGCGAAAGG
>JAGHUF010000111.1 GCA_018064935.1 Candidatus Merdinaster equi
ATAAAGAGTCTAAGGGCAGATAAGTTTTTTCTGAGTCATCGGATGGAACGTGCGGTAAATAAGAATCTTCTCATAGCATATCTTGAAAAGATATATGAAAAGCGTGATAAAAACAATGCATATATAGAGCTTTAGAGAAAAGAAAGGTTGGTATATAGATATGTCAAAGCAGGAGTGGAAAGAAACAGGATCAAGTCTGGGACATGCTTTTGAAACATTTGGAAAGACATTTGTTCGTTCTGCAAAAACAACTGGAAAAAATGTCTCTGATTGGGCTGATGGGAAAGAGCCACAGCAGCAGCCTGAGAATAGTAGTGTTTACAGCGATGGAAGCTGGAGAAAGACAGGAAAAGAGCTTGGGAGCGCCTTTCTTAGCGTTGGGAAGTCAATAATTCATTCAATTGAAGAGGGTGCGGATTCTGTATGCGAAGGCGATACACAACAGAATCAGACCACTGATGAGCAGAGAGCTAATGATGGGGCGCAGTAAGAATTCCACAAAATGACCTAGGGGACGGGGATAGTGGTTCACGCCACCGGTTCCTGTGAATTTCAAAGAGTCTTTACAGTGAATGAAAGAATGACCGTATCTCCTGCTCGTTTGCGGGGGTACTGCCCTGTACCATTTTGGATGAACCGCCACCTCGTCCACCGAGGACTTCGTTCATCTTCTTAGAGATCTCCGGCAGAGCTGAATTCTCTGCAGCGGAGGACAGAATATATCGAAAGCCGGAATCTGTGCGAATGAATGCACATACCATGTCAGCACCATTTGCTGTGCATGCATTTACAAGATTACGAACCTGAACGTCATCGAGACCTTCCGGAAAGAGAAGGAAGGGCGATTGGTCGTCTGGTATGCGAGCGGCAAGTTCCTGAAGAACAGACCTTGAAACGAGGTCTGTTATTTTTTTCTTAAGATCTGTCAGTTCCTTCTGAAGGGATCGCATGCGGGTGTCGAGAGCTGCAACACCGGCAGCAGTTTCATGGCGTTTGGAGGAGGTGATGGCAGAAATCTCACGGTTATTGTCTGCGATTGCTGCGTAGTCGCAGTAGGCCTCGTATCCGGCCAAAAGCGTGATGCGTGTGCCACCGCGGTGGGGCATGAAATCAGTGACCTTCAAGATTCCAATCTCGGAGGTGTTATCTACATGTGGCGCACAGCAGGCGCATACATCGATGCCTTCTATTGTAACGAGACGGACGTTCTCGGTCATTTCCAGTTTGCTGCGGTAGGAAAGCGTGGGCAGAACCTCGGGAGAAGGGTAGCTGACTGTAACAGGAAGGCCCTTCTGAATAAGTCGGTTGGCCTCTGCCTCAAATTCGTGAAGCTGCTCTGCGGACAAAGGGCCATTGACATCGAGCGTTACTTCCGTGTCGGACAGGTGGAAGCCCACATTATCATAGCCGAGGGCATTGTGAATCAGACCACAGAGAAGGTGCTCGGCGGTGTGGTGCTGCATCTTGCGATAGCGATCATCCCAGTCTAGACGGCAATCATATTCCTGACCGGAAACAAGTGGCGCATCCGTGTAGTGCACAATCTTGCCGTCCACGGTCTGAACATCTGATACCTTTGCATCACCGATATAGCCGTGGTCAGAAGACTGACCTCCGCCTTCTGGAAAAAAGGAAGTCTGGACAAGTACAACTGCGTAAGAGTTCTGCTCCTGGGTGCAGGATATTACCAGCGCACGGAATGTTGCCTCGGCCGGGAGGTTTTCGGTGGTGATATTTATGTTTTTCTCGTTGTAATTCATATTCATAAGTGTTCGCTATTTTGTATTTCTAAATAATTCAATTTGTACCTGGCAAATATAATAACGCATCCGAAACACGTTCAGCAATTGTCTTTTCTTATTCTTATTCTATCTGTTGAGTATTCACTTAGAAGTAATCCATCAAGCAATATATTGTGATAACAAATTATATTAGGAGGCTAGTTATTATGGCTATTTGGGGATATGCTCGCGTATCGAGTGCTGATCAGAATGAGGTTAGACAAATTCTGGCGCTGGAACTAGAGAATTGACATTGTTGGATTTCTCTACGAATAATGACAGACTGAAAGGACGTAAAAAAACCTGTTTAATAATCTTGGCGAATGGTTTTCAAAACCTGTTTATTGTTCATATAATGCTATGGATTATATTCCAACACAGTTCATTAGTGAATATATTAGATACGAGTTACGATATGATGGAATAAAGTATAAAAGTGCAATGAGTCCAGAAGGTTCAAATTATGTTCTATTTTTTGATGATTCATATGTAGCTGAGGCTTCAGAAGTTTACGACATGAAAAATAGCCGCTTGGTTTTCACCAAACGGCTATTCTTTGTAAAGTCGGAAAACTACTATCAGACGATTATGGTCTATCCTTCAGCTGTGCATTTGAAAAATCAAATGAGAGAGAATCGCCATTTTTTTCCATGGCAAGCTGAATGGCAACGAAACCAACATTCTCATCATCTGAGGTTGCAACAACAAGTGCATAGGTACCGTCTTCAACGCTCTCGAAATCACATGCCCATACATATGGATCATTATCTGATTCACGAGCGTCCAGCGCGAACCAGATAACATCAACGTCATCTGCTTCTGCTTCTGTAATATAGTCTTTTCCGGCAGGGCACAAACCTAACCAAGCCGAGGTGTCATCCATTTTTACGGATGGATCAACTTTGATTGTTGCATAGTTACCGGAAGTGGCAGGATGGAATAATAGTTCTACCGGATTTACATCCACATTGCTGGGCTGTGTTTCCGCCGGTTCTGTTGCAGTTTCCTGTGCGGGGGAAGTTGTCTGCGTCTGCGAATCAGCAGCAGGCTGATTATTGTTTGCGGAATTACCACATGCTGCCAAAGCAAGAACCATCATACTAACGAGTGCAGTTGCGATTACTTTTTTCATAAAAGCTCCTTTTCATGATAATACTTATATTGAAAATTGATACACATTGATATTTGCATTATATGCTGTCTATTTCAAGTTTATTTTGCATTTTTCAATTAATTGAAGATCTAAAAAATAGCCGCTTGGCGTTTACCAAACGGCTATGTGTCCCTCTATTATTTGACTAACGAACAGGATATTGTGCTAATACATTAGCTATATCATCAGGGAATGCAGCATTTCTTCCATTCATTTCAAATATGCAAGTCAGCAATGAATCTATAACAGGAACATCGAATTTCTGACTGCTGTTTAAGTCTTCTCTGACAATCATTTCTGTGGTTTCATCAGAAAGAGTTAGCCCATAACCGGATATGCTATCTTTAAATGCCTGCCCATCACATTCAAAATATTGATTTCCGATTGAATCTCCTGTTCCGGTATAGAATTTTCTCTCTGAAAAACCATAGGTATAGTCTGAACTATTGAACTCATTGTATTTATCAATTATTGTTGAATGAAGAGCAACCGTGATGCCGGATTCACTACTTATATCGTACACATAGATTGTTGTTTTGGCTTCAGGTTTGTTTGGTCCGGCAGCTCCGACAACTTCATTGGCAACCGTGATTACGGTGTCTCCATCATATTGATACGCCCAGAACTTTGTTGCAGCCAATTCATTTTCCTCATCAAAATACTGGCTTAGTATTCTCTGATATTCACATTCAAAACCGGCGGTATTATCCCACTCCTTACCGATGAAAGGAACTAGCGTATCATCATCGTTGAGTATAAGCAGATATAATGCCGATTTGTCCGAAACAATAACAGGTTTCACGGATGTTTTCTGAACAGCTGCCGATTCCTCTGTATTATTTGAATCTGTTGTTTCAGTATCGACTGATTGATCCACTCCTTGAGTGGTCTCTATCTTTTGTTTGCTTCCAACATCCAATTGGTTTGAACTATCTGCGCCACAGGCGGTCATAATCATTGCAGCTAATACGAGTTGCAGACAGAATGCTTTCTTTTTCATATCAGTTTCCTCTCAGTTAATCCATTATTTCGTGTAGCTTATCTGACCATAGTCAATTGTCTCGTTTAATCAATATAGCATTATAACTTCCAATGCTAGACGACACAAGTATCAGGTATATTATTACCACTCCTATTGCTTTCAACGGAAGTTTTAGCTATACTCTCGTTAAAGCAGTATTTTCTACTATCATATTTGTGAAAGCGTTTTTCGCTTATCTTTTTTCAATTCATCTTTTCTATTCTATATTTTAAGAAAATCTTGCTTTATTTCACTTTCAAATTATTTAGATTGGCGTATATAGAGATAGGATGTCTATTTATGCCCAAATACGTAAAAGGAGGCATTTTCTATGCAAAAAAACAACACTAATTCTGCTCCTCATGGTCATCTTCCATTTAGGATGACCAACGACTTCATTTTTAAAATTCTTTTACAAGAGGATGAGAACAAGGATATTCTTATAGCACTCATCTGCGCTTCACTTAAGAATGTATCCTTTGAGGACATCAAATCAGTACAGGTTCTAAATCCTATTGAAATTGGGGACACCTTTGATTCCAAGACCATGATACTTGATGTAAAAGCAATTCTTAATAACAATACCATCTATAATTTAGAGATGCAGGTTGTTAATAATTATGACTGGCCTGAAAGAAGTGTTACTTACCTTTGCCGCTGTTTTGACAAGATGACAGTCGGCGAAAAATATATCGAAAAATGCGGTGCCTACCATATCAGTTTTCTGGACTACAGCCTGTTTCCGGATGAGCCTGAATTCTGCGCAGATTACCGCATTGCCAATGTCGGGAATGGCCGCATATATACTAGTAAATTCGGACTTACTGTGATAGACTTAACTAAATCTTACATTGCAACCCCGGATGACCGCGAAAGGCATCTCGATTTATGGGCTTTGTTTTTCAAAGCCACAACATGGGAGGATTTGCAGATGCTTGCTGAAAAAGATGAATATATTAACACTGCATATGGTCGTATCCTCCGATTATCAGAGGATGAAAAGATGCGCCAGCTGGCTGAGGCACGTCAGGATCAGCTCATGCAGTTGAATGATTTTAAATATCATTTCATGCAGGAAATCGCTGAGAAGGATGCTTCTATTGCCGAAAAGGATGCTTCTATTGCTGAGAAAGATGCTGAAATACAAGCACTCAGGGCCGAGCTTGATCGGCTGAAAAATAATACAAATGAATAAATTTACATATAAGTGTCATCAATATATATATAGACGATGAAAATACTGTGAGCCGTAAAAATGAGCCTCTCATCTTTACGGCTTTCTCTACTTCATTCCTGCAGCATATATTCACCCAATCCGGCATAGATAACGATGTCGCATAATGGTATAATATTAATTAGGCGGGAGATACTTACTATGGAAATCAAATGGTTGAATGACATCGATTTATCTGATAAGAACGAGCCAATGATGGCGCTTGTTGCTTTTGATGCAAGTGAAGCACTGGTCTCACTGTTAGATGATGGTTTCGAACATCATATTTTGCTGGCTAAAATGAAAGAGAATGATAAAGATTTAGATAAGTATTTTCGGATCATATTCGATAGAAATGGAGCAGACTGGACCTTTATATGTCCTAATAACTACGATAATATAAGCAACAAAGAAAAAAGAATTGACCGCTTCTACAAAGATGGATTTCGTATAATTGGTGAATTCCTAACAATAATGAAGAGTAATGTTGAGATAAATATCCCCAAAAGATACAGGAGGCATATTGATTATTTGACAAATAACGATTTCTAGAGAAAAAGAGAAGAGGGGGAGGGACAATTATGAGAGCAAAAAGAGGATGGATTACCAGGCTATTATCAATCACGTTGGTAGCAATGCTGGCACTTGGAATATTCGCAACAACCTCTATGACCGCCAAAGCATGGAAGGTGCTGGATGCAATTCCGAAAACAACTGTAATGGAGTGCAGTGTATGGAGTAGACCGAATACCTCAGAGCAATACAGAATTAAAAAGATTCCGGCGGGATACGATGTCAAGATAGGTCCTGCGGTATATCAGAGCGAACTTGGAGATGGTAAGACATTTTACCGGACAATTAAGGGAAGTTATATTCTGTGCAAGGCTTTCGGTGATAATTTCAGAGCATTCGATAATTCTAAGTCCATTACTTCATATCCGGAAGGAGAGTTCATCGACTTCGGTGATTTTGGACTTATTATCTGGGATAATAGGAAATTCGGAAAGTATGATTATTTGCTGTCCAAGGAACCATTGGAAATGTATGAAAAACGTTTTCCGGGAAGCTCTGTTTTTGCCAATTGGGGTTGCCACCTAAAAGGAACGGAGTGTGCTGGATGGTTTATCTATAATGATCCCGATGGAAAAGCTATGGCAGATTTTCTAAAAGGAAGAGTCTGCGGCGGAGAGTGTGGTAAGAATCACAA
>JAGHUF010000032.1 GCA_018064935.1 Candidatus Merdinaster equi
TATATGGTGGAAGTATAAGACTGTTTGATAATATCAACAATAAAAACGGGGTAGAGTTCACTCGCGTTGATTGCAGCAGTGCAGATACAGATATAGAAGGACTGATTAAGGGTAATACAAAGGCGATATATGTAGAAACACCCACCAATCCTATGATGCGCGTGATTGATATTCAGAAGGTCGCAGAAATAGCAAAAAAACACGATCTGCTACTGATTGTTGATAATACTTTTCTGTCACCATATTTCCAGAATCCGCTTGATCTAGGTGCGGATATTGTTATACACAGCGGAACAAAATTTCTGGGCGGACACAACGATACAATTGCCGGTTTTGTGGTTACTAACAGGACAGATATTTCTGAAAAACTTCGCTTTATAATAAAGACGGTTGGCTCTGGTTTGGCACCCTTTGACAGCTGGTTAATTCTACGTGGAATTAAGACACTTGGAATTCGTATGGATAAGGCGCAGGAAAATGCTATTGCAATAGTGAAGTATCTACAAACGGAGCCAAAGGTTAAAAATGTATACTATCCAGGAATTGAGGGGACGCAGAGCTATGAGATTAGTAAGCGTCAGGCAAGAGGATTTGGTTCGATGTTAACTTTCGAGGTGGAGAGTGCAGAACTTGCAAAGCATATACTTAAATCCACAAAATTGATTCCCTTTGCAGAGAGTCTTGGAGGAGTTGAGACACTTCTTACCTATCCATGCACACAGACTCATGCAGATGTTCCGGAAGAGGAACGTATTGCCAATGGTATAACAGATTGCGTGCTTCGTATGTCAGTTGGTATCGAATCGGAATCGGATCTGATAGCAGATTTGAAGGCTGCAATTGATTCTTTTAATTGAGGAAATTAATTAAAAGGAAAAGGCCATAATCCGTAAGGCATAGCCCGAATAATTCGGGCAGAGATGTAGAATAAAAAGGATGTGAGAAATTATGAATTCAGCGAATGCATTTATTGAATTTGAGACAGATGAGATAGAATCGTTTCCGGAGATAACGGAGCTCAACATTGTCAGTGGTGGTTGTCATTTATATGGATATATGCTTACGCCAGATAAAAGAATAAGCAGTCCATATCCCGCAGTAATTATGTCGCATGGCTTTCCAGGATATACCACCAATAATGACCTGGAGTTTGCACTTATGAGAATGGGCTGTGTAGTAATTCACATGAACCACAGAGGTGCGTGGGGAAGCGAAGGAAACTATCTATTTACCAACCTCAAGGATGACCTTGTTGCTATTGCAAAATGGGTACATAATCCTGCGATTGCTGACAGGTATAATATTGATCCGGATAATATTTTTTTGGTCGGTCACAGTATGGGCGGACAGACTGTATTAAATGCTGCAAAGGAACTCACTTTTATAAAAGGCGCTGTTGCCATGGCAGCATACGATATAGGTGCAGCATTTGACTATAAAATGGAAAAAGATCTTTTCCTGATGATTGAAACAGAAGGTCAGTGCCTGAAAATGAATTCTGTATCTGATGTGTATGAAAATGCACTAAATAATAGAAATGAGCTTTCGGTTGTGGAGAATTATGAAAAATTATTAGATCATAATATCTTGTTGATTGAGGCGGCATATGATACGATTGCACCACCGGATAAAATGTTAAAACCACTTAATAAATGCTTAAGTGAAGCGGATGGCAAAGTTGACTATGTCGTGATAAAAAGCAATCATAGTTTTGTTGGACACCGGATGAAGCTTGCAAATATTGTGGGTGAATGGATAGAAAAAAAGCAGGAATGAAGAAGAAAACATGAAGCAGTTTTTACCGATTACAATTCAAGAGATGCATCAAAGAGGGTGGAGTCAGCCCGACTTTGTTTTTGTAATTGGTGATGCCTATGTTGATCATTCTTCTTTTGGACCAGCAATTATAAGTCGAGTTCTTGAGTCTCACGGATACAAGGTTGCTATTATATCTCAGCCGGATTGGACTGATGATGAGAGCATAGCTGTATTCGGAGAGCCAAGGCTCGGTTTTTTAGTTTCTGCAGGTAATATGGATTCCATGGTCAACCACTTTTCTGTGACGAAACACAGAAGGGGAATGGATGCGTATACACCGGGAGGAAAGCCGGGAAAAAGGCCGGACTATGCAACAATTGTCTATTGTAATCTGATTAGACGCAAATACAAAAAATCGCCAATAATGATAGGTGGTATTGAGGCTAGTTTACGTCGCCTTGCGCATTATGATTATTGGTCAGATAAATTAAAGCATTCAATACTGCTTGATTCCGGAGCCAATCTGCTTATGTATGGGATGGGGGAACTTGCAGTTGTTGAAATTGCAGATGCATTAAATAGCGGAATTGCTGTAGAAGATATAACATACGTAAAGGGCACCGTATACAAGTCGAAGGATGTGAGTTCTGTAGTAGAATCTCAGGACGGCATTATGCTTCCAACCTATGATGAACTGGTTGCCGATAAGCTGAATTATGCAAGAAGTTTTTATACGCAGTACCAGAATACCGATTTTGCCAGTGCAAAGCCTTTAATAGAGAAATATGGTGAAAAGAAATATATCGTCCAGAATCCACCAGCAAGACCTTTAACTATGCAGGAGATGGACGATGTATACGAACTTCCCTATATGAATACCTATCATCCATCGTATGAGAAGGAGGGCGGAGTACCAGCAATATCCGAAATTAAGTTTTCGCTCACCAGCAACAGGGGATGTTTTGGTGGTTGCTCTTTTTGTGCACTTACTTTTCATCAGGGTAGAATCGTTCAGGTGAGAAGTCACGAATCGCTTGTCAGGGAAGCGAAGGAGATGACAAAGGATTCTGAGTTCAAGGGATACATCCATGATGTTGGTGGACCAACGGCCAATTTTAGGCGTCCTGCTTGCGATAAGCAGATGGAGCATGGTGCATGTACCAATAAGCAGTGTTTATATCCAAAACCATGCGCTAATCTCAAGGTGACACACGAGGATTATATTGCGCTTCTTCGCAAGCTTCGTGCCATACCTGGAGTAAAAAAAGTATTCATCCGTTCCGGAATAAGATATGACTATTTATTGGCAGACAAGGATGATAAGTTCCTGAGGGAACTATGCCAATATCATATAAGTGGCCAGCTGAGAGTGGCGCCAGAACATATAACAGATCATGTTCTCGATTTGATGGGTAAGCCAAGGGCTGAGGTATATAACGCGTTCTGTAAAAAGTTTGAGAAGGTCAATAAACAGCTTGGGATGAATCAGTACATAGTTCCGTATCTGATATCATCGCACCCGGGTTCTAATCTAAGGGATGCAATCGCGCTCGCTGAAAGCATACGTGATATGGGTTACATGCCGGAACAGGTACAGGATTTTTATCCAACGCCGTCAACGATTTCCACTTGCATGTACTACACATGTGTTGATCCGCGCACGATGAAAAAGGTCGAGATTGTATCAAACCCTCATGAGAAAGCAATGCAGAGAGCATTGATTCAGTATAGAAAACCTGAGAATTATGAGCTTGTTAAGGAAGCACTTATAAAAGCCAGAAGAGAAGATTTGATTGGATTTGATAAAAACAAATGTCTTATTCCGCCAAGACAGATTGGTGGAAAAAAGAGAAGAGGACGCAAATGAGCAATGTTTTAATTACAGGAGCCTCAAGAGGAATAGGAAAAGCCTGTGCAGAGTTTTTTGCTGAAAATAAATATGATTTGTATCTTGTCTGTCACAAAAGTGCAGAAGTGCTGCGTGAGTTGGCAGAATCTTTACAGAATAAGTATGGAATAACATGCAAAGCATTTATAGGTGATGTTTCAAATCCAGAGTTTGCTAAGACCATTTTTATTGATATACCAAGATTGGATATGTTGATTAATAATGCTGGTATGTCCTATGTCGGGCTTTTTCAGGAAATGACGGATGATGATTACAGAAGAGTAATGGGCGTTAATCTTGATGGATGTTTTTATTTCAGCCGTGAAGCAGCCAGACTAATGATAAATCAGAAAAATGGAAGTATTATTAATATTTCATCTGTTTGGGGTGAGCGAGGAGGAGCAACGGAGGTTGTATATTCCGCGACAAAAGGAGCAATTAATGCAATGACAAAGGCATTGGCCAAAGAACTTGCGCCTAGTCATATAAGCGTCAATGCTATTGCACCAGGAATAATCGATACGGATATGAATAAATGCTTTAGCAATGAGGATATAGAGCAGATTGAGCAGGAGATTCCTGTTGGGAGAATGGGAAGACCGGAAGAAGTGGCTCGGCTTGCATATAGTATAGCAACCTCGCCTGAGTATTTGACCGGACAGATTATTACTATAGATGGTGGCTGGACATAAAACATAAAAAACCTGTGTGATTTAAGAATCACACAGGCTTTTTTGAATATAATTGAACTATTTATTTCTTGTTCTCATTCTTGAGCTCATTCATTCTCATTGCACGAACCTTAAGTGGAAGTCCCCAAAGAGTGATGAATCCTTCTGCATCATGATGATCATACATATCACCAGTTGTGAATGATGCAAGTGACTCACTGTAAAGTGAATATGGAGAAGTTGTACCATTCTTAATGATATTGCCCTTGTAGAGCTTAAGTTTAACATCACCTGTTACAACCTGCTGTGTTGAATCAGTGAAAGCAGTGATAGCTTCACGAATAGGTGTGAACCATTTTCCTTCATATACGATTCCGGCAAGCTTGTTTCCAAGATCTTTCTTAAGAGCGATTGTATCACGGTCAAGAACAAGCTCTTCAAGCTGCTGATGAGCTTCCATAAGAATTGTTCCACCAGGAGTCTCATATACACCACGGCTCTTCATACCAACTACACGGTTTTCTACAATATCGACAATACCAATTCCGTGCTTGCCACCAAGTGTGTTAAGTGTACGAATGATATCGGCAACTTTCATTTCTTTTCCGTTTACTGAAGTAGGAACACCCTTTTCAAAATGGATTGCAACTTCCTCTGCTTCATCAGGAGCCTTCTGTGGAGTTACACCAAGAACTAACATGTGATCGAAGTTAGGTGCCTGTGAAGGATCCTCGAGTTCAAGACCTTCGTGGCTGATGTGCCAAAGGTTTCTATCACGGCTATATGACTGGTCAGTACCAAATGGAAGATCAATTCCATGAGCTTTGCAGTAATCAATCTCTGCCTGACGAGAGTCCATGTTCCATCTGTCATCTCTCCAAGGAGCAATAACTTTGATGTCAGGAGCAAGAGCTTTGATTCCAAGCTCGAAACGAATCTGATCATTTCCTTTTCCTGTTGCACCGTGGCAGATGGCAACTGCATTCTCCTTGCGAGCAATATCAACAAGTGTTTTTGCAATTCCAGGACGAGCCATAGCAGTACCCATAAGGTATTTGTGCTCATATACAGCACCAGCCTGTACACATGGCATGATGTAGTTTTCAGCGAAATCATCAACAATATCTTCAATATAGAGCTTAGAAGCACCTGAGAGCTTAGCGCGCTCATCAAGACCATCAAGTTCTTCGCCCTGTCCGCAGTCGATACAGCAGCAGACTACTTCGTAGCCGTATGTTTCTTTTAACCAGGGAATGATTGCAGTGGTATCAAGACCACCTGAATAAGCAAGAATTACTTTATCCATTTTATATGACCTCTTTTCATTTATTGGGTTCGTTTTTAGGTGCAAAAACCTAACACACAAAAGCATAACGCAAACACCCTATATTTTCAAGATGTGAGGGCGGTTTCATTAGTATAAATTGCCCGATTTATGGTATACTACTAGAGGCTGTCATAGAAGAAGATATGTGTGATTTTATGTAACACAGAAGTGCCTATGAAAATGCAGAAGTAAAATTATAGGAGATTAGTGATGCCTGTATTTGATTTTAATGCGCAAAAAAAGAACGACGAAACAGCTGTAGTGGCAATTACTTATGAGACTTTCGCATCGGACAAGAATTACGCGGATGCAGATAATCCAATAATAATTCTTGAAAATAAGGCTGGGAAGCTGGTACATCATTCGTGTGGTATGTTTAATAGCCCGGCGAAGGGGTCCTCATTTGTTATGGGGGAAGGTGATGCGTCAGTATCTGAGAATATAATTAAAATAGATTCGCGATTCGTTAATCTTGTCAAATGGCTTGGAGAGAATCACATAATGGTAAGACTCTCCGGTGCGGTAAAAGATAACCAGTACAATATTTACAAAATACAGGAAACCGGTGTTGCGGTACGAGGAGCAAAGCTCGCCGGGGAGAATGGATTTCTGCAGTTTATGCTGGGGAGATTGTTCTTAAGTGAAGCGCCTTCTGAGGAAGAGAAGGATTTTGATGATATGGAAGACTCTGATAGCATGAAGATGACGAGCATCCAGAGTATTACTGACTATCTGACATGTGCCGGAAATACACTTCCTGAGAATATAAGATTCTGGGCAAAGAGAAATCTTGCAATTGCAAGGTCATCAGAGGTTACCCCAGAGGAGAGAAGACATGCACTTCGCGCGCTGTCAATTATGCTCAGCATTCATTGGAAGAATAATTATTTTGAGTCGATAGACCCAGTTGAGGCAAGAAGAATTCTCGATGAAGAACTGTATGGCATGGAGAAGGTCAAGCAGAGGATAATTGAGACTATCATTCAGATTAACAGAACGCATACCCTTCCGGCTTATGGTCTTCTGCTAATTGGTCCGGCTGGAACAGGTAAATCGCAGATCGCATATGCTGTTGCGAGAATCCTGAAAATGCCATGGACAACGCTCGAGATGAGCTCAATAAATGATCCAGAGCAGCTTACAGGTAGTTCGCGAATTTATTCAAATGCCAAGCCGGGTATAATCATGGAGGCATTTGAAAAAGCGGAGAGTTCTAATCTTGTATTTATAATCAATGAGCTTGACAAAGCTTCCTCAGGAAAGGGAAATGGTAATCCTGCGGATGTACTGTTAACACTTTTGGATAATCTCGGATTTACAGATAACTACATTGAATGCAATATTCCAACAGGTGGTGTTTATCCTATTGCAACTGCAAATGAAAAGAGTTGGATTAGTGCACCACTTATGTCTCGTTTTGCAGTCATTGAACTTCCTGATTATTCTTTTGAAGAGAAAAAAGCAATTTTCACTGGCTTTACTATGCCGAAGGTACTTAAGAGAATTGGACTAAGTCCGGAGGAGTGCATAATATCAGAGGACGGTCTTGATGCGATAATTGAAACCTATAAAGATACGAGCGGTATAAGAGATCTTGAGCAGGCAGCAGAACATGTAGCAGCCAATGCTTTGTATCATATCGAAGCGGAGAATGCGGTTTCAGTTACATACGATGCGGCCATGATAAAGAGTATTCTATAACGAATTGATAAGAAATATTAAGGGTGTAAAGCCTGGTGCCTTACATCCTTTTTTATCGCAGAGACGCACATACACATATGAAATATGAAATGTAAGATATATGTTATCAATGTAACTGAACTAAATAATGAAGAAGTGTTTGATTACTGGATGTCCAGGATGCCGCAGAAGCGAAGAGATAAGATAGACAGGATAAAGCCCTTGCCGGAAAAGTGTCGCTCGCTCGGGGCGGGGATTTTATTCCTTCATGCGATGAAGGAATGGAATGTAGACCATGAATTATTGGAAACTGCCAATGGTGAAAATGGCAAGCCATATTTGGTAAATGCACCAGGTATCTATTTTAATATGGCGCATTCAGGGGACTGTGCCGCTCTTGCAATAGCTGATGAAGAGGTGGGGATAGATATAGAAGCCTATGGCTCGCCTTCTCGAATGAAGCAGGTTATCAAACGAGTTTTATCCTCAAAAGAGAGAGATTATATTGATAAAAAATACGGATTGACTGCAGACGACTCGGATTTAAATTGCATGTTCTACCGAATATGGTCCATGAAAGAGAGCATAATCAAGTGTCTCGGGACGGGGCTTGCAACTGATTTAAGAGAGGTTGAGATTGAGCTGTGGAGAGAAGGCATGGGTGTGTATGATTGCAGCGCAGGTGGTCAAAGCTTTCTCGCAAAAGAATACGAAGACGTGACTGGGTATGCTATTAGTGTGTGCTTTAGGTCAAATACAAATGTTGTTTTTCCAGAGAAGATTTCGCAGCTAACACCAAGTGGTATTGAGGATATATAGGGAAGAGAATGGGAATATTCGCAAACAAGAAAAAGAATCAGATTAATACCTTAGAAGAAAAGAGCAC
>JAGHUF010000067.1 GCA_018064935.1 Candidatus Merdinaster equi
ATTCCTGCAATTTTTGTAATGCTTCTTCTGTAGATAATGAAGAATTCTTATCTACTGTAGCTGATACATAACCTAACTCTTTACCATTTACTTTAATATGACCTTTAATAAGATATGTATCATAAGGATCATATTCAATTTCAAAAGCTCCTGCAGTATCCACATTCATGCCTACTAAGTGATCATATGTCAGACATCCGGGATAATCCGGTGTATCGCTCTTTTTAAAAGTGATAGATTCTAACATGGCAATTAGTGTATCACTTTCAAAAAATTCCTTAAAAGCATCTGCATCTCGGTTTTTATTAGAAAGTCCAATACTTAATGTATCATTCTTACCGGTGTCAGGATAACCTTCACCAACAAGTGTCATATATCCTAAGCAGGAAGTATCACCCTCCTTCATAGAAACATAACCTGGCATATCTCCTACTGTGAATTGTTTTACGTTTTCACCGTCCCCTTCGGCTTCCTCTATTTTTCTGCTAAGGTTTCTGTAGTCATAGAAATTAAGTCTGACTGAATTAACTCCATCTGAAATCTCTATTTTAGGAGCAACTCCATAAGATGTTTTCTCTTCAACAGTAAAACCTGCATCCTTGGGATAACCGATAGTCAATGTATAGCCAACATATTTGTCATATAATGTTGCATACTCCAACTCAACTTGAGGCTTAGCTTCAACCTTTTCCTCAACTGACGATTCAGTCTCTTCCGAAGTGCTTGCTGCTTCGATTACTTCTGAATCATTTTTTTCTTCAACAGATGTCTGTGAATTATTGCTGTCTTCAGTTGACGCAACCTGCACACTGTCTGTTGTCTTTGTTGTTTTGCCGCATCCGGCAATACTGATAGTCATAACAGCTATCATAGCAAATACTAAAATCTTTTTCATCTTCTCCTCCTAAGCTGAAAATCCGCCTGTTTCTTATTAATTATCACCTATTCATGAGAATTAACGATTTGTATTTTAAACTATCAAATTCTGTATTACTATCAGCAATATTGTCTATTTATTTACCGTATCCCGGATTTTAAGCCTATACATTCTCCCGCAAATGATTGGCTAGCCCACAGAGCTTTTAAGCATTACCCTGTTTCCTTGTGACTCAAATATATCCAAACCACTAAGCCATACTACATCTGCCTCATCTACAAAATCAGAGAACTCTCCATCCCAGAAACTATATACATTCATAGCCATGGTTCCTCTTAATTCACCATCTTCTCCGACCAGGGAAAAATGAAATACCATTCCTTTTTCATTCATTCCGTTAAAAGTAATATAACCAACCTGTGCGCCACCTGCATAATCAGAGCTTCTGTAAGATTCTCTTACAAACATATGATACTCGTCGTCAGTGAATCCTATCATTTCCTCGTATTCAATATCCTGCCCCGATTCTTTGTGCGTTACTATAGCAGAATATCTTGATACATTACCCAGATTCAGCATATTTTTTTCAAAATCAACATATTTACAATTAAGCATCATATAAAGAGCATCTTCCACATCAATTGATATGCCATCACCGTTAATTGCAACTATTCTGTATTCTGAATCCATACTAATAGACTTAATATTTTCCAGTCCCCACAGAGGTTCAACAGCACAGAAATATTCCGAAGCAATCCCTTCCCATACATCTACATAAGATATCATTCCGTCATCTGAAAGCAGTAAAATATAGGGTTGCTTTCCATTTCCTACCCAGGAAATAATCGCATTCACATAATTCTTAAAAAGGCCGTCAATCTTATATTCTTTTGAAAAATCAAAAGAAGGAAACTCTTCCCTAATATCATCGGGCCAATAGTCACCATAAATTGTTAAATATACTCCGTCACCTTTTGATTCAACATCCAAAAGATGCCCGCTCGAAGCTCTTACACCACAGTTCACCCATTCGATTGGAGACAATATACTAGTAACTTCACCGTACATACCCATATTAAAAAGATGTGTAACTGCCTTAAGTTGTCCCTGATCATCCAAATACACAGGCATAAACTTATCAATATTATCTGAGTTTACGGTTTTGGCTCTTGCCACCAAGTAATCGCCGTACATTGTCTGAACATTTCTGTCAACCACATCCGAATACCATAGTTCACTCTCCGTCAATGGCATTTCATACCTAAAGAACTGTTGCATCTCCATATCCAGTGAATATACAGCTGCTCTTCTGATATTTTCTTCAAACTTATCTCCGCTAATACCCTTGAGCGCAAATATTTCTTCATTACTTACCTGCGCTCCGGTCTCGAAATCATAGTTATAAACATTATATTTCGTAGCGTTGTCATAGTAACCCGTACTGTAAATAACAATACTGGCAAGGCTTCCATTCCAATAGCAGTCATAATTTGTCTGAATCCACTCTGTCTTGTCAAATTCATCTGCTGTTATTCTGCCCTCTTTTGAAGCTTCCTGCATGGTCTCATGCATATCTCCAAAAAGATTTTCAATGAAATAGTTTATTTCTTTGGCATCTTCTGTATCATCAACAATCTGCGGAACGCTGTAGTCGTACGAAAAGTCAAAAAACTCTTCGTCCGAAGTATACATTTTAAACGATCCACTGTCTGCCCACCTGTCGCAGACAAGATTATGATTAATTTCTTTTACAGGATTCTCTTCTGATTCATCTATGCTTTCACTTGTTTCCGAGATTGCAGTTTCCACCGAAGAAACCACCGCAGAAGGTGGATCTTGTGATGTAACAGAAAGATCAGCCTCCTTTGAGCAAGCACACAAAAGAGACAGTGACACTGCTGCCAATATAGTTATTCGCCTTTTACTCATTCTTTTTCTCCTCCACATCTGTAAAAGCAGTAAAGTCAGCCTTTAGTAATTTTCCAAAACGCGCTTTATTTCTTCAGC
>JAGHUF010000063.1 GCA_018064935.1 Candidatus Merdinaster equi
TTGCGTCACAAAAGTGACGGACAATTGGTAGCGGATGATTTCATTCAGACCACGGAGAAATACTCAAGAGGCTGAAGAGGCGCCCCTGCTAAGGGTGTAGGTCGGGCAACCGGCGCGAGGGTTCAAATCCCTCTTTCTCCGCTCATTATGAGCAACAAAAAAGCATCTCTTTTATGAGATGCTTTTTTGTTGCCAGCTAATGCCCAAATCTGCGAGGTCTTTTTTGAACTACGAACTCCGTCCTACATAATTCATTCTCTACAATATTCCTTAATAGCTGTTTCATACAGATTGTTTCCCTCACTGTCAATTACAACTATTACTGGCAGATTCTCAACCGTCAGCTTTCTGATTGCTTCTGTTCCGAGATCATCATATGCAATCACTTCAGAAGCAGTAATCGCTTTTGATAAAAGTGCTCCTGCTCCGCCAACCGCCGCAAAGTAAACAGAGCCATTTCTGACAATTGCATCTCTTACTGCATCAGATCTCTTGCCCTTTCCAATCATTCCACCAAGCCCCAAGTCAAGAAGCTTTGGTGCATATTTATCCATACGGCTCGCTGTTGTTGGTCCTGCAGATCCAATTGGTCTGCCCTCTCTTGCCGGAGATGGTCCCATATAATATATCAGATTGCCCTCTAGCTCAAGTGGAAGCGAATTCTTATCTTCGCCACATTCTGTCAGAGTTTCATCCATTCTTTTATGTGCCGCATCACGGGCTGTGTAGATTGTCCCGGAAATATATACATAATCACCTGCTTTTAATGAAGCAGCTACTTCTTTTGTTATTGGTGCTGTTATATGCTTATCCATCAAAATCCTCATTTCTGAGCAATCTTTTGCCCTATTCTATATCAGAATGAAACTAATTATAATTCCCTTGTCACATGACGATTTACGTGACAGCAAATATTGATTCCAACAGGAAGACCTGCTATATGTGTTGGATATGTAAGAATATTCACTGCGAGCGCCGGCTGTGTTCCGCCAAGACCACCCGGACCGATACCGGTTTTATTAATTCTCTCCAGCATTTCTTCCTCGAGCTCTTTGACATATGGTATATCGGAATGCGATCCTGCCTTGCGAGTTAATGCTTTTTTGGCAAGAAGAGCACATTTTTCAAAGGTTCCACCTACTCCAACGCCGACCACCATCGGAGGGCACGCATTGGGTCCGGCATCCTTTACTGCCGTCAGAATTGCATTCTTCACGCCTTCAATTCCATCAGCTGGCTTAAGCATGAATACTCGACTCATATTCTCAGAACCAAATCCCTTTGGTGCAATTGTAATGGTCAGCTTATCCCCGGGAACTATGTCATAATGGATAACAGCTGGCGTATTGTCCTTAGTATTAACGCGTTCAATCGGGTCATTTACTACGCTTTTTCTAAGGAAGCCATCAACATAACCCTGACGAACACCTTCGTTAATTGCATCTGTAAGATTACCCTCAATATGAAGGTCCTGTCCCACTTCGACAAAAAAAACAGCCATCCCTGTATCCTGACATATTGGTATCATATCCTTGCCGGCAATGCACAGATTCTCTTCAAGCTGCCCCAGAATCTGCTTTCCAAGTGCTGATTCTTCATTTTCCTTTGCCTTGCCAAGTGCTTCAATCATATCAGGAGCCAGAAAATGATTGGCCTCAATACACATTTCCTTTACATTTTTTGTTACTTCATTCGCATTTAATATTCTCATATTAACCATGACCTTTCCACATCCTGCAGACTGTGCCCATATAGTACATCTCTGCATATGTGAGTTTTCATATATGAATGTACTATATTCATATATTTTATTCATATATTTTATTCATATATGTGTCTTAACTCATCATATTTCTATTTAGTAGACTTTCGTTTTCTCATAATATATCTCACAATTGCCTGAATCACATAGCAAAGTGGACACAAAACAAATAGAATTGTGTCGCAGAAATTAGCAAGGAATGAATCAGTGAAGTAATAATAATCCCAGAAGCTTCTTCCACATCTAAACCAAATGAAGGTCAGAATCATAAACCACACCATTATTAAGATGTAGAGAATAACAGCAATAATTCGCACGCCCTTTTTGTGCGACTTCTTTGCGTCCTGAAGAAGCAGATAGAAACGGATATCATATATATTTTTGAGAACAAATAATAATATTGTTGCAAAAAAAGCCGCAACAGGATTGACTATATATTCGCTCCCAACAGACAAAAAGAAATTCTCTACTGCAAGCTGCGAACCGGCTCCACTTAAAAGTGTTGCACCAGCTTTATATAATAAAGATAAAACAAATATTCCAGCGAACAGAATTATACTGTTCACTGCTATGGAAGGAAGACCAAGAGTAAGTTCATGAGTGAAGCTCTTCTCCCCCACATCTTTTTTATTAACTTTTGCAGCTTCTTTCCTCTTATGCTCTGACATTATCTTTCCTCGTATTACTCTCAGATTATTACTCAATTGTTTTCTGCCAGCTATCTAAACTACAGCCCTGCGCAGATTACTTTTCTTCTTTTTTCCTGAATATTAATACCTTACTAAATATGTAATTTGCAATTGTTACTATCACAGATGAAATACATATTTTTGCAACCCAGTAATTGACGGTTTCAAGTGATGCACCACTTAATTCCTTGCCAAACCATCCAAGAACTCCATTGATTGGTGCGTAAAGTGGAACGGCATTAACGAAGAACCACATAATAAACAGATCCATCAGCCAGGTTGAAATTCTGGATCCTGCAAATCCGAAAAATTCTCCCATAATATTAGGATTCTTGCTCTTAAATACCCATTTTCTGCTGAGTGGGTATGAGAACAGAACTCCTGTCACCCACCCAATTGTATTGATTACAAGATTCTGAATTGTATCCTCTGAATTCAGGAAGAACTTGGCAGCAAAACATGATAACCAGCTGACAATCGTCGTCGCAACTCCAACTACCAGATAAACAATAATTTCGCGGTGCTTGGTATAAAACTCTTTCATCTTCTCTTTCCTTATCTGTCTTAATCTTAATAAATTACTCCCACAATTCAAAACAATATTCGCATATCGTGAATCTCACACTTCACTTTTTTGTTCACGGGAACTTACTTCTCATGAAGCTTACGCTCCAATTTTATATTCACGGAAACTTACTTCCATCGTTTCCAGCGCTTTTGCTTTCTATGACGAATCTGCGTTCCCTTATCCCTGCGCTGAACCGTCATATAGTTATGCGTTCTCTTCGCTCTTTTTCTTCTTTTCTTATCGCGCCTCTTGCTTGCGAACTGATAACTCCTAAGATAGGTAATTATATAAATGAGTCCTACCAGAAGTATTGCTCCAATTATTATAACAACAATCAGCTGTTTTACATTAATATAAATAACCTTCTGCGTTTCCACCGGGTTATCTGCGTCACTCTCTACGACCATCTCCGACAAAAGAGCACCGTCATTTCCATTCACACTCTGGAATTTCATAGGCGATATACTCTGTCCGGTAATCTTAATATAAGATGTACCAAGTGGCTGCTCATGGTATGAGTAATTCAATGTTCCAATTTTATCATCTTCTGATGTATCGTACACGAGCTCACAGTCTAAATCATCAAATTCTACTGTGGCAGGAATTATTATTTTGGCATCCGGGTCAAGGTATAAAAGAGGCTCGGAATTACCAAATAAATCTTTCTCTGAATAGAAGGAATCTGTATTTTCGATTGAATATTTCTTCTCCACATCAGATACGTACACGCTCTTAAAATTTCTAAAACCATATTCCAAGAGAGAGATTGTATCCTCAAACTGATTAGGCGACTCCTCCTTCAGAACAACACAGATTAGCTTAAGCCCACCTGACTCAGCACATGTGACTAGAGTAGATCTTGCGACGTCAGTGTATCCTGTCTTGGATCCAACCAGTTTATCATAAGCATATTTCTGACCGGCCAGAAGCTTATTGTGAGAATAGATGTCCTTATCTTCAGGCTGCATGTCGGATGCATCAATAAAATAATGATATGTATTGGACATGCGGCTAAGAAGTTCATATGAGAAATATTCTCTGGCAATTAATGCAAGATCATATGCACATGTATAATGCTCTTCGCTAAATAACCCATTTGCATTTACAAAATTAGTATTGACGCAACCCAGCTCTTTGGCTCTGTTATTCATCATCTGGGAAAATGCTTCCTCAGAACCAGCAATATGCTCTCCTATCGCTGTTGCCACCTCATTTGCGGAACCAACCATGAGCGCGTACATTGCCTGCTCCATATAAAGGCTATCTCCTGCCTTCATATTTGCCTTCGATGCATCCCATGGAATATTGACGGCATATGAAGAAAACTCAACGACTTCATCCATCGAACAGTTTTCCTGCGCAAGAAGTCCCGTCAGAATCTTAGTTGTGCTGGCAGGATATTCTGCCTCATATATGTTTTTGGCATATAGAATGGTGCCTGTATCAGCATCCATGACAATTGCTGAATCTGCATAAACCTGCGGCCCAGTTGGCCAGTTCGCTATTTCATTGGTCTGCGCCGGCATTTCATATCGCTCTTTTGCCTGCTGCTGCAGATCGTTTTCCGCGGGCTTGGCAGCATACGCCGGAATTATCATGAAATATGATAGGAGCAGCATACCTATAAATGCTGTTATTCTTCGTATCTTTATCATCGGTTATCAAAGCCACTGAAAGTGGCGCTTGAGCTATCACTGTGAATAATTTGGGTATATCTGTTTTTCAGGGCAAAAACCTCGCCGCCTTGTTTGAAAAACATACACAACCATGATACACTATTTCACTATAAAAGTCATAGCGTAATCTAACCTAAATTATTCGCAAGCGCATATGATAAAAGCACATAATGCATGCGAGGCTTAGGGTATAATAAATAAAAAGAGGAATAATCATGCGACTTAGAAATATATCAGGCTCAAGAGATGTAATTGCGGAAAGTGAATATGTAATTCATGAACCAGAGACAAAAGCTGGAGAATGGAGGAATGTGTTTCCGAATTCAAACAGTGAGCTGCATATCGAAGTAGGAATGGGGAAAGGGCGCTTTTTATATACATTGGCGCAGCTTCATCCTGAAATTAATTATGTCGGAATAGAAAAATACTCTTCTGTTTTACTGCGTGCTGTTCAGAAGATGGAAGAAGAGCCTCTGCCTAATCTTAGACTGATACGCATGGATGCAGAGGATTTGACAAATGTCTTTGGTGCTGGCGAGGTAAATAGAATTTATCTTAATTTCTCTGATCCATGGCCAAAGGACAGACATGCCAAGAGAAGACTTCCCTCAAGACAGTTTCTTGCAAGATACGATATCATCCTTGCGAACGGTGGAATAATCGAATTCAAAACAGATAACAAAGACCTATTCGATTTTGCAGTAGAGGAATTACCAGAGTCTAATTTCACAGCATCTGTAATAACCTATGACCTTCACTCTGATGCAAAGCTAATGGAAGGAAATGTTATGACAGAATATGAAGAAAGATTTTCTTCCATGGGAAATCCTATCTGCAAATATGTTTTAGTTAGAAAATAGTGGAATTACACAATACATGAACACACCCATATTCGATTTTATAAATGAATACAGGAAGAAGAATCCTGTCCGTGCACATATGCCTGGGCATAAGGGCATGGGCATTTTAGGATTCGAAGATATGGATCTCACAGAGATAACAGGTGCAGATGAGCTGTACAATCCAACAGGTATTATCCTTGAGAGTGAGAATAATGCCAGTACTCTCTTTGGTTCCAATACAATGTATTCCACAGAAGGATCCTCTCATTGTATCAGGGGGATGTTGTTTTTATTTAAAAAATGGTGCGCTCATACCGGGGCAGCTCCACTTATCCTGGCTGGAAGAAATATTCATAAAACTTATATAAATACTGCTGCCCTTCTTGATATTCAAACTGTCTGGATGATGGGACACTCTGAAGATAGCATTGAGGAATGCCGCTTTTCCAGCGCAGAACTTGAATCCAGAATTCTAGAAATGCAAACAAAACCTACAGCTGTATATATTACCAGCCCTGACTATCTTGGCAATGTTGCCGATATCAAAGGCTACGCCGAAGTGTGTCATAACCATGGCATCCTTCTGTTAGTGGACAATGCTCATGGTGCATATCTCAAATATCTGACTCCCTCAATTCATCCCATTGATCTTGGAGCGGATATATGTGCCGATTCAGCGCATAAAACTCTCCCTGTCCTCACAGGTGGTGCTTATCTGCATATATCTGAGCGCGCGGATTCTTTTTTTCATGAAAATGCAAAACTGGCTCTTGAGATGTTCGGTTCAACCAGCCCTTCATATCTGGTTCTTGCTTCACTTGATGTAGCAAACAGATATATGTCGGATTTATCCCATAAACTTAGCATATTTCTTCCAAAACTTAATATTCTGAAGGAATCTCTTAGAAATGAGGGCTACGTAATTACTGGAAACGAAGCCCTAAAGATATGCATTAACTTCAAAATTTGCCATAATATATCCGGAAAAGAGGCAGCAGCATATCTTGAAGACAATAATATTTTTCCAGAGTACTATGATGAAAATCACCTTGTTCTTATGCTGACCCCGGAAAATTCTGAGTCTGATCTTAATAATATATTTGGTGTATTAAAAGACTATATTCACAGCATAGTTAATGACAAAAATCTTGGCAAAACTCATAGTAAAACATTTAGCATAGAAGCTTTGGCTGATCTTGATCTCATAGATACAAAAATGGCAGTATCACATGCTTCCCAGCACAAAAAAAAGCCTCAGCAGGTACTAAGTCCTGCCAAGGCAATTCTGTCTGATTATGAAATTGTACCTGAAAAAGAAGCAATAGGCCGAGTTCTTGCATGTTCAATCATTAGCTGCCCACCCGCAATACCTGCATACATGATGGGTGAACTGATTGAAGAGATACATGACCCGGAACGACTTATTCGGGTAGTTAAATAGTTTTTGGTATTTTACCAGCTACTATTCTCCCAGCTTTCTGGTTACTTCAACCATAATTGCACACTCTAATCTCTTCTTGAATAATTCACAGCCAGCTTTGTATATTCCCTTTACTGATCCAGTTGAATGATATGCATTTGCTGCACATCCGCCTGCGCAATATAATCTTGCCCAGCAATCCTTGCATTCCTCTCTTGCATATACATTACATCCAGCAAATTCTTCCTGAACCTTATCATTTTTTACGCCATCGAAGATATTACCAAGAAGATACTTCTCATCTCCTACAAACTGATGACATGGATACAAATCTCCCCATGGAGTTACTGCCATATATTCTGTTCCGGAACCGCAGCCTGAGATTCTCTTATATATGCAGGGCCCACCCTCAAGGTCAATCATATAATGATAGAAGGTAAATGGGCGCCCTTCCTTATCTCTGTCAAGCATGAGCTGAGCAAGCTCTTCATACTGCTGCTTCACAATCTCCATATCTTCAGGAGTAAGTGCAGACGGGTCACCCTCAGCACACACAACTGGCTCCATTGAAAGCTCTGTAAAACCGAGGTCCAGCATTACTTTTATATCATTGAGAAAATCTGGATTTGCATGAGTGAATGTTCCCCTCATGTAATAGTTCTTGCCACCACGCTTCTCAACTAGCCTCTGAAACTTTGGAATAATCTTTTCCCAGCTTCCATTTCCAGCATAGTCTACACGGAATCTGTCATGTATTTCTTTTCTTCCATCCAGGGAAAGAACAACATTCACACATTCTTTGTTTGCAAACTCAATTACATCATCATCAATCAGCATTCCGTTTGTGGTTAATGTAAATCTAAAGTTCTTGTTTTTATCTTTCTCAATGCTTCGGGCGTAAGCAACAAGCTGCTTAACCACATCAAAATTCATAAGTGGTTCACCGCCAAAAAAATCAACCTCCAGATTATGGCGTGTTCCTGAATTCTCTACTAGAAAATCAAGTGCTCTTTTTCCAACCTCAAAGCTCATGACAGCTCTCTCGCCATTGTACTTACCCTGGCTTGCAAAACAGTATGAACAATTCAGATTACAGGTATGAGCAATATGGAGACACAATGCCTTTACTACTCCGGAAGTTCTTTTTTTCAGCTCACCGGCCATTGGCTCATAATTATCCTCTACAAAGAGCTGACCTGACTCCTTGAGTCCAGTCACCTCATCGTATATTTCTTCGATTTCGCCATCTGGAAGATCTGTATACTTCTTCTTCAAAGATGAAATCAGCTCCGCTTTCGATACTGACTCATAATTGTCAATTAAATCATATGTAACATCATCTACTGCGTGAATTGCACCAGAACAGATGTCCATTACAATATTTTTGCCATTTAATTTATAGCAATGCACCATTGTCTTATTCCTTTATATATTCTGTTCAGATTCCTATTGTATCTGACTGAACAAAAACGTCTATTTTTTCTCTGTCTCTTCAAGGATTTCCAGAAGTTCCTTATAATCACTCTGCGTAGCATGAGCATTGGTAGATACTGACTTATGCTTTGCAACAGAAGCAGCTGACTTCTGGATTGGCTGAATAGTTCCCGCTCCGGCAATACATCCTCCTGGACATGCCATACCTTCGAGAAGATATCCATTGTATTTTCCAGCTTTTGCCATGGCGAGGAGCTTCCGACAATTATCAAGTCCTTCAGCGCTCGCAACCTTGACCTCTTCTCCCTCGGGATACTTATCAGGATATAGCTCATGTATGCAGTTGACCACCGCACTTGCCACGCCTCCGCTCACGGCGAAGCCTCTTCCGTCTCCGCTGGCTCCGTGCATTGTATCATCATCTGGGAGATCCGCAAATACTACTTCTTTTGCCTCAAACATTCCCATTACTTCTTCAAAAGTGAGGACAAAGTCAACATCACTTCTTATAGTTCTTCTACTTGCCTCTAATTTCTTAGCAGCGCATGGTCCAATGAATGCAACCTTACAGCCAGGATGCTTTTTCTTAATAAGTCTTCCAGTTAGTACCATAGGAGTCAGCGCCATGGATATGCAGTGGCTATACTCAGGGAATAGTTTTTTTGCCATTGATGACCATGCAGGGCAGCAGGATGTTGCCATGAAAGGCAACTTCTCTGGAACATTTTCTTCAAAGTCCTTCGCTTCAGAAAGTGTACACAAATCTGCTCCAATAGCAACCTCAATTACATCTTCAAAACCAAGTGCCTTGAAGGCAGGTCTCATTTTCTCTGGAGTGAAATCTGGTCCAAACTGACCTGTCGCAGCTGGGGCAATTGCAGCATAAACCGGAACATCACTTTTTATTGCCTGAATAACCTGGAATATTTGTGCTTTATCTGCTATTGCACCGAAAGGACAGTTTGCAAGGCACATTCCACATGATACACATTTGTTATAATCAATGTCTGCACGTCCATATTCATCTGAGCTGATAGCATTCATTCCGCAGGCTTTTGCGCATGGCCTTTCAAGCTTAACTATCGCTCCATATGGGCACACCTGCAAACACTTGCCACACTTGATACACTTGGATTCATCAATTACTGATTTTCCATTTACAAAGCTAATGGCTCCCTTTGGACATACCTCACGACATGGATGAGCAAGGCATCCCTGACATGCATCCGTCACCTTCACCTTGTTATCAGGGCATGCGTGGCATGCAAATTTAATTATATTAATCAAAGGCGGCTGGTAATACTTTTCCGGCTTAACACATTCTTCAGCACCGTTTGTAACTGATGACTGCTCAGTTGCTGTTCTGGCAGACAAACCCATCGCCATTCTCATATTCTCACGAACAATTGCTCTTTCTAAGAACACACTTTCTCTATGAAGAGCAATTTCTCCAGGACATATTCTGTAGGGAATCTTTTCCATTTCTACAAACATTTCCTGAAGTGCATCTTCTTTATAATCATAGGACAGCTTTGCTACTTCAGCATATACACTCTTCCTTATATCATTTACAGATGTATATATTCCTCTCATTTGTGACCCCGTTTTCCATTTCTGCAAAATATATTTGCGCTAATTCGATATAGAAAAAAGCCGCCCATGCAGGCGGCGTTTATTCCCGGTTCGAATAATTATTTATTCTCTTCCTTACCCTTATTCTCGCACTTCTGGTTTGCAAGTCCACAGCTGGTCTTACATGCTGACTGGCAAGATGTCTGGCACTCGCCACATCCACCATTTTTTGCGCTTTCACAAAGGTTACGTGTATTAATGGTCTGAATATGCTTCATAATTAACCTCCCGATTAAATTTATTAATCCTGATTCATATTACAATACTTACTCGTGTTGGTCAAGTGCCTCCAAACTCTTCTCCCTACGCTTCTCACGCCTTGCTTCGCGTAGTTTTTGCTGTTTTTCTCTAACCTCATTCGCCTGCTTTCGAGTTACCAGCTTAAGAGTTTTTACTATATAGACCTTCTCATCTCCGATTTTTCTGACTCTGATTTTTCCTTTCATATAACCATGTCGCCAGCAATATCCAAGATAGAGGAAGTTTTTTCCATTTGCCGTGAACCAATCAATTTTCTTTGTAGTTTTTCTACCGCATTTGTAACAATGAGTATCTGTTACCTTCTCATCCTCCATCGCGGCCATCTTATTAGCAAATGCACTTGATATATACTTATTATATGTATCAAAAGTTACATCAACCTCAGATGACTTATCCTTTGGAATATGATACAGGTCGTATGATACTTTTTTTAGTATCTTGCTTCCACCCAGACTCTTAGCAATTTCGCGCATAACTTTTGCTGTATAATATGCATCACCAAAAGCTCTGTGGAATGGTATGTCATCCATAAGATTCAGCTCCTCAACTGCCACGTTGAGAGCTTTTCTTTTTTTATAATCGTCCGGATTATATTTGAGAGCATACATCTTCTGAATGTCCATATACTCAATCGGACCGTCCGATAAAGGCTTGAAGCCAAAATATGACATATTCCTCTGAAGCTCTGTCAAATCAAGAGGCCCCCAGGTAGCGAAAACACAATCCTCTCCGCACCATTTCAGGAAATGCTTGCAAACCTGACTAAAAGGCTGCTCATATTTCAGATCCCTCATGCTGATATGAACAATATCTGCTGTCATTCCATGCATCGTATGATACACGGTAGGACGGATGAGTCTTGAAAATTCACCGATTTTCTCAAATTTTTCATTTAGTTTTATTGCACCAATTTCAATAATCTCAAAAGGAAGATTTTGTACCTCGGCACTTTTTCTGGTTGCCTGATTCCACTCCAGGTCAAATACGATGTAGTTCATTCTAAAATCCTGTAAGGCTAATCATATTGAATAATTCCAGATATCTCTCAACGCTTTCTACAACAATGAGGTCCGGTCTAATTTCTGCTATATCACTCTCGGTAAACTGTGTTCTGTCAATCCTAACTGCTTTTTCAAAAAAAGGCTCAGTGGTAACTTTTAAGAATCCTGAGAATGAATCTCCAATAATCATTATTACCTGACCTTCATGATACTGACTATAATGTCGACTACTTGGAACCATCATATAAACAGTATCTAACTTATATTCATCTTCGATTCCAGCAATTGTCGCCAGATCACCGGAATACAAATCTGGCATTTCTGTAAATTCCATCCCGTCAGGACCAATATAATCATTGCCATAATATCCCATGAGAATTGACTGGGTGCCTATGTATGCTCCGATTTCATTCCAGTGCGTATCGGTTTTGTAATATACCTGGTAGTTTTCTTTCTCCTTAAGTATATCTTCTTTTGGATTAAGGAAAATAAGATCAGTCTGAGTCTGCATATATTCAGTAACCTGATCCAGCTTACTAACCTCATTTATCTTTGGAATAGTATCTGGCATATATTCTGAATATATATTCTCTTTATTAGGTATACCCATGTATATGACGTCTGCGTCATATTTCTCTTTTACCGCATCTCTGAATAATTTCATATTCTGAGCCATCGCAAAAAGCTCTGTCTCAGTCAGATGATTTGTTCCCATATAATCGCCAATAGGATTTCCATCTGTAACACTCTTGAAAAACAGGTACCCCTCGCGTCCCTTGAGAACCTGAGTTGATTCAAGATATGTATTTCCAGTTATCAGAGAAGAAAAATCTGTATTGAATCTGATGAGTTCTTTTCTCAAAGCAAGAGAATCTGTGAAATCGTTCAGATCTCCCTTCAAATAAGCAAACCATTCAGGCTCGCGGAAACATAAAAACTGCTCATCAGATATTTTCACTTTTTTCTTAGAATTATCTGTGTCAGAATTGGACGCAATGCTATCAGTGTAATCTCCTTTTTCAAGACCAGCATTCGTTCCGTTTCCATCCAGGACGGCATTTGCCTTATCATCACCGCTATTGTCTTCTATATCCTCCACATTCTGCGCTGCAATTGGTGCAATAATATACTTTCCAACAAGTGTTGAAATTGGAATCGCAAAAATGAAGAGCAGGAAAACTACTGCAACAATAATCTCTGTATTCAATTGAAACTTAAGTTTCGTTTCGCTCATCTTTAAATAATACCTCGCGCCAGCTGATGGAATTCACTGTTTTTGGCAATGAATATCTCAGCTCACACTTAGAAATTGAAATAAATAAATGGATTATATGCATTATTAATTATGTAAGTTATTGAAATAAAGGTTGCTGCAAGAATAAACACAGCGTATCCAATCTGAAATATCTTACTTTTTCCAAATCTCTGTTCAACCTTTGAAAACCATGGAAAGCATAGAAGGATTGCACCCAGATAGAATATCCAGTTCTGAGCAATATATGCAAATACAGCACTATCACACAAACATTGCGCACCAATACCAAACATTTCCTTGATGTAAGCAACTGCGCTTCCCAAATTTTCTGCTCGGAAAATTACCCAACCGATAATTACAAAAAACATGGTGTAGAAATGACCCCACCATTTTGTATTTTTTGACAAACCAGTAAAATGCTCAAATGTTACAAGAACAAAATACATGAGTCCCCATATAATGAAGGTCCACCATGCTCCATGCCATATTCCTGTAAGGAACCATACAACAAATAGATTGAAGACCATTCTGAATTTGCCGACTCTGCTTCCTCCAAGTGGGAAATATACATAATCCCTGAACCATGTCTGCAAAGTCATATGCCATCTTCTCCAGAATTCTGACACAGATTTTGAAATATAGGGGAAATTGAAGTTTTCCTCAAAATGGAAACCAAACATCTTACCTAGTCCGATTGCCATATCAGAATACGCAGAGAAATCAAAGAATATCTGCAGAGTATAAGAAATAGCACCAAGCCATGCCATTCCTACAGAAGACTGGTATGTCTTGACGATTAGCAGATCGAATGCTGCATCCGCAACAGTTGCCATATTATTTGCAATAAGTACTTTTTTGGATAAGCCGATACAGAATCTCTTGATTCCTTCAGTAAAATCCTTCAGGTTTTCATGTCTGTTCTCAATCTCAGCAGCGACTGTTTCATATCTTACGATAGGTCCAGCTATCAACTGTGGGAAAAATGAAATATACAGACCGACCTGAAGTGGATTGAGCTGCATCTTGCCACGACGTCTATATACATCGATGACATAGCTCATTGCCTGGAAGGTAAAAAATGATATTCCGATTGGAAGAATGATATTTGGAATAACAATATCTTTGTGGAATAATCTTGCCAGATTTGAAACGACAAAATTGCTGTACTTATAATATCCAAGCACAGACAGATTTCCGAGAACCATAAGAACAAGAAGAAACCTTATCAGTCCCTTCCTGTCACGAAACTTGTCGACGAGAATTCCAAAAAGCCAGTTAAATAATATAACTGCACTCATCAGATAAACATAGACAGGCTCTCCCCAAGCATAGAAGAATAAACTAGCCACGAGGAGAAATATATTTTTTACATACTTTGTTTTCCTGAGAAAAACGTAATAAATAAATAATACGCTTGGCAGGAATACAAATAAAAATATCTCACTTGGAAATAGCATGTATTTAACCTTATGTTTGACCCACAGTATATCCTGGCCGCAAAAAATGTGCGGACTACCTGTAGGTTTATCAGATGATATGTTTCTAAATATAAATGTTCTCAGGGGGAATCGAACCCTCAACTGCCCCTTAGGAGGGGGCTGTTATATCCATTTAACTATGAGAACTTACAGCTAATCAAACAAGCTATAATCGTTATTAGTATATCGAATATCCTTCGATAATTCAATCTGGGCAGAGCCTCTAGTTTTCACCTGGAAAATTAATTCTTCCCTGCATCCATATGATTCCCTTGAATCGTCTTCCCGGCATTGGCTCTCCTTCAAGGTCATTTCTATTTATGCAAACATCGAAAACTAAATCATTACAATTAACCTTCATTATCACAACTTTTTCACGGGTTAACTGATTTTCTGACTCTTTAAATTCAACAATTGTTCCGATAATTGTATATTGGTCACACTCCACGCCATATGGCATAAATGAGGTATCAACTATTGAATACAAATCATTTGTCTTTATTTTCTTTGCTATGGAAGCATATATATCCACATCCTTCATGGTAAGTGTTTCAATTGCTTCCTCGTTGCCTTTTCTGGCTTCATTCAGAAGATTTAATCTCTCCTTTTTCTGCTCTGATACGGCAATTTTCTGTGTATCCCTGTTCATAACAGGAAGAAGTATTCTTCCACTCAGTGCAAGAGCAGCAAGTGAAAGTGAGGTTCCTTTTATTGGAAGGAGGCCTGCATTTTTGGCTCTTACATATGGAACCGCATTCTGAATATAGAAAATAAGTGAAATACCTATTTTCACTTCTTCACATATTCCTGCATAACTCTCTGTCTGCGCATGACGTTCAACAGTAATGTCCTCGTATGAAGAAATCTCTTCCCCACGTATGTGTGGAAAATAGTACTCATACGTAAAGTGGTTTTCTTCATCGAATTCACCGCGGACTGTTATTCCGAAACCAGGACCAAAATCCATCGCGAACTCGGAGAACATAGAATCTTCCTCCGAGCCGGATGTATAACTTTTTTCATTTGCTTTGTGTACAGAATAGGATATCAGATCTTTTAGCTGTTTCTTTGTATTAATTTTACTGAAACCTACTGCTCTAAGGAACTTATGCAAAATACGAACCTCTATTTACTAGGACGAAGTTCTGTCTGTCCTCCCATGTATGGACGAAGAACTTCTGGAATTCTAACGCTTCCGTCTGCCTGAAGATTGTTCTCAAGGAATGCAATCAGCATACGAGGTGGTGCAACTACTGTGTTATTCAGAGTATGTGCAAAATACTTCTTGCCATCTTCTCCATTTACACGAATCTTAAGTCTTCTAGCCTGTGCATCACCAAGATTTGAGCAACTTCCAACTTCAAAATACTTCTTCTGTCTTGGAGACCATGCTTCAACATCGAATGATTTTACTTTCAGATCTGCAAGATCACCTGAACAGCACTCAAGAGTACGAACAGGAATATCCATTGATCTGAAGAGATCTACTGTATTCTGCCATAATTTTTCGAACCACATTGGTGACTCTTCTGGCTTACATACAACAATCATCTCCTGCTTTTCAAACTGGTGAATACGGTATACACCTCTTTCTTCAAGTCCGTGTGCACCTTTTTCCTTACGGAAACAAGGAGAATAACTTGTAAGTGTCTTAGGAAGCTCTGCCTCAGGAATAATTGTATCGATAAATTTACCAATCATTGAATGCTCTGAAGTACCGATAAGATAGAGATCCTCTCCCTCGATCTTATACATCATTGCATCCATCTCTGCGAAACTCATAACTCCTGTTACTACATTGCTTCTAATCATGAAAGGAGGAACACAGTATGTGAAGCCTCTTCCAATCATGAAATCTCTTGCGTATGAAATAACTGCTGAATGAAGTCTTGCTATATCTCCCATAAGATAATAGAATCCGTTTCCAGCAACTTTTCTTGCAGCATCTAAATCAATTCCATTGAATGATTCCATAATATCGGTATGATAAGGTACCTCGAAATCTGGAACTACTGGCTCTCCATACTTAGTTACTTCCACATTCTCAGTATCGTTCTTACCAATTGGAACTGATGGATCAATGATGTTTGGAATCACCATCATTATTTTTGTTACTTTTTCATTAAGCTCTTCTTCTTTTTCCTGAAGTTTGTTAAGCTCTTCTGCCTGACGAGCTACTTCCTGCTTAACCTTCTCAGCCTCTTCCTTCTTACCCTGTGCCATAAGAGCACCAATTTCTTTGCTGAGTTTATTTCTATTTGCTCTTAATGCATCTGCTTCTGTCTGTGCTTTTCTGGCTTCAGCATCAAGTGTAATTACTTCATCAACTAATGGAAGCTTATCATCCTGAAACTTCTTCTTAATGTTTTCTTTTACTACATCTGGATTTTCTCTTAAAAATTTGATATCGATCATTTTTATAGCTCCTTTGCTATTATTTATAATTATGACATTAATGTCACTTAATTTTTACCACCCATCATTGCTATCTCTAGCGCCTGCTGCTCTTCATCACCTAGATTAATCTTGCATATTCCGCCTTCAATTTCTTTGCAATATACATAGCATCCATTTGTACTATGTACTGAATTGATAATATATCCATTATTTCTATCATTCAGCATGCATAAACTAAATGAAAGCTGGCCACCGTTTTCCTTAAAGGCATTATACCTTACTACTCCGACCTTTTGATATGCTATCTCTAAATTCTTATTTATTCTTCGTATATCTTTTTTATTCTGCTCGACATATGCAGTCAGATTTTTGTTGTCTTCAACAATTGCTGCTATTATATCTTCAAGACTATCAGCATGCTTTCCTTTCATGAAAGAGTCTATTCTCATAGACATCTTCTTTAATTTGTTCGTGCTGATAATAGCAATAATCACAGCAACAATTGCAATCAATAGAATTACTATGATAAATATTGCTGGATCAAGATTTCCTAGTCCAATCGCATTTAGTATTTCACTGTTCATTTTGAAATCCGTTTCCTCTACTATTGTCTACCGTTAATTATATCGAGTATTCTTTCCATATCTTCATTGGAATAGAATTCCACTTCGATTTTTCCTGAACCATCACCTTTTCCATTTACAACAACCTTGGTGTTAAATCTTGCTTTTAACTTCTCCTGAATATCACGGTATACTGCTTCAAGACTTTCATTTATATCTTTTTCTTTACGTGGCTTTGATGGTTTTCCAAGATTCTTTACAATCTTCTCAATATCACGAACAGATAACTTTTCATCTACAACCTGCTGAGCAAGTTCAGTCTGCTTTTCCTTATCTTCTACGCCAAGAATAGCTCTTGCATGTCCTGCAGTAATGAGATTTTCGATAAGCATTTGCTGAACTTCTTCGCTAAGCTTCAGAAGTCTAAGTGAGTTGGTGATTGCAACACGGCTCTTACTTACTCTCTCTGCTACCTCGTCCTGCTTCATATGGAATTCTTCGATTAATCTCTGATATGCCTGAGCTTCTTCAACAGCGTTGAGATCCTGTCTCTGGATATTATCAATTAATGCAATCTCAGCGTATTCTTTTTCACTAAGTCCTCTAAGAATTCTGACAGGTAATTCCTTAATTCCTGCAATTTGTGAAGCTCTCCATCTACGCTCACCACCGAGAATTTCGTAATTGTCTCCCTTTTCTCTTACAAGAAGAGGAACAAGAACTCCATGCTGCTTAATATTTTCAGCTAATTCCTGGAGTGTATCTTCATCAAAATGTCTTCTTGGCTGTTCCTTGTTAGGTACAATCTTACTTATCTTAACAAGAGTTTCAGATCCAGCTGAGGTTTCCTGTGAAACATCAATTTTATTTTCTGCATTCTTATTGCTTTTTTCTTTTGCTGGTCCAGCTGGAATTAATGCATCTAATCCCTTACCTAATCTCTTGACTGCCATGTTATGCATCCTTTCTCTTTAATACTTCTTCAGCAAGTTTTCTATATGCTTCTGCTCCGGCACTCTTATCGTCATATAAGCATATCGGCATTCCAAAAGATGGTGCCTCTGCCAGACGAACGTTTCTAGGAATTTTTGTCTCATATATATGATAAATTCCATTCAACCTCTCTGTTACATTCTCTACTACCTGCATAGACAGACTTGTTCTGGAATCATACATTGTAAAGAGAATTCCATCAATCTTCAGCTTGTCATTCATTCTCTCTTTAACAAGTGATATTGTCTTCAGTAATTCCCCAAGTCCTTCGAGTGCAAGATACTCACACTGAACTGTAATCATTACAGCATTAGCAGTTGTAAGTGCATTAAGAGTTGCTGTATTTAATGCAGGAGGACAATCCATTAATATAAAATCATATTGTTCCTTAACATATTCTACTGAATTATTTAAGATATAATCCTTGCCTTCGATTCCAATCATTTCTATCTCGATCGCAGCAAGATTTGCGTTTGCCGGTATTAAGTCTACATTTTTAATTACTTCTTTTATGATTGCTTCATTAATTGAACAATCACCAAGCATAAGTTCATAGACTGTATTTTCCTGATCTGTTTTATCCTGACCAAATCCACTAGTAGTATTTCCCTGTGAATCCATATCAATTACAAGTACTTTCTTACCTTTTTTTGCAAGATAAGCTGCAAGATTTACTGTGGTAGTTGTCTTTCCAACTCCACCTTTCTGATTTGCAAACGCAATAATTTTACTCATTATTTCTCCATTCCTGACTAATGGTTCTCTAGGTTTAACCTTATTTATAAAATACTTTACGATTATATCACTTCTTATTTATATGTGCATTATAAGATTGGCTGATTTTCTTTCGGTATATTATATAGATTATTCTTTTATAATCTATATAT
>JAGHUF010000022.1 GCA_018064935.1 Candidatus Merdinaster equi
ACCACGATTGCGGCTATAATTAATGCAGTAATGATTCTTGTGCTGGCAGCAGGGGCAAAATACAAATTTTTGTTCCATATCAGGAAGAATTTTTCTTTTGAGAAAAAGTTTTTAAAGCTCTTTTTCATTAAATGTTTTCCAATTGTGTGCAATGAAGTGTTCCTGGGAATAGCCAACATGATTATTAATATCACTTTTGGCAGACAGGATGAGAGCTTCATCGCTGCTGTAGCGGTGTTTAGAACAATTGAGGGACTGCTCATTGCATTCTTCATGGGATTTACCTCCGCCGCTTCAGTGCTGGTTGGAAAATGTGTTGGAGCAGGTGAGATAAAGCTTGCCTATAACAGAGCTATACGTCTGGTATATCTGTGCAGCGGCTTCATTCTCATTGTCGGAAGTATTATCTTTGCTTTCCACCCGCTCATTCTCCATGCCATGAGGCTTGAAGGTGAAGCATACCGAATTGGTGTCGTCCTTCTGGGAAGCTTTATGCTAATTGCGGTTGTAAGAATGGGTAACTGGATACATAATGACACCTTCAGAGCGGCCGGTGATGCAGTGTTTGGCACGGTTCTTGAGATTATTTTCATGTATGTTATGGTCATTCCGCTAGTGCTGCTTACTGGTTTTGTGTGGAACAGTCCGTACTGGGTTGTATTCCTGTGTGCTTTTTCGGATGAACCAATCAGATATATTATTATCCAGAAGCATTTGTACTCGGGCAAATGGATAAAGCCTGTCACAGAAGAGGGGAGAAATGCCCTTACAGTTTTTAGAAAAGAAATGATGCCTAAATAACATGGCAATGGCATGGATGTTGAGATGAGAACTAATTCGACAAGGGACAAAGTACTCGAAATATTACAGAAGAATACCGGTATATTTCTGTCAGGTGAGAAGATTGCCACTGATTTGCATGTGACGAGGGCCAGCGTGTGGAAAGCGATAAAAAGCCTTCAGGCTGGCGGTGAAATAGAGATTGAGGCCGTCACAAACAGAGGATACAGAATAAATCTTAGGGATAACCAGCTATCAGAAGCTGCAATTGCCAAAAGCTATGATTATGGCGATTGCAGGGTGAGTATTGATACACATATATATGATGAAGTGGATTCGACCAATGATGAAGCAAGAAGGCTGTATGAGAGTATTAGCAATGCTGACGGAAGAGGGAAATGCAAAGAAGAGTTTTCATCTTCGGATAAAGTGAGTAGAGGACTTCTGGTAATTGCCAACTCTCAGACCAAGGGACGTGGAAGACGGGGCAGAAGCTTCTTTTCCCCAGGGGGAACGGGGCTATATATGAGTATCCTTGTGCCCGAGAGTATATATAAAAACGACAGGCTGTATGTGCTCACGGGAATGGCTGCAAGTGCAGTTGCCACGGCTATAGACAGGACACTGTTTGGCGGAAAAGAAGTAGCCGGAATTAAGTGGGTAAATGATATTTATATAGGCGACAGGAAGGTGGCCGGAATACTGTCGGAGGCATTTATTGATAATATCGATTCCGCTGAGAACTATGTGATAATTGGAATTGGAATTAATATAATAGATCCCACGGGTGGGTTCCCGAGAGAACTTCAGAATATTGCGGGGAGCTGTATTGGATGCGGCAGCAGGCTCGAAGAGGATTCTGCTTGCGGGGCAGAGCAGGGAATCAGAAATAAACTGGCAGAAGAGGTTGTGAGATGCCTGTTCTACAATTTAAGTCACCAGGATACGAGCCTTGAGACTTATAGAAGGAAATCGATTCTTCCTGGGCATTATGTTAAAATTAATACGTTTGATGATAAGAAGACCAGAAAAGAATACGCCCTTGTAAGAGGCATAACGGATGGCTATGAACTCGAAGTAGAGTACGAAAATGGAGATGTTGAGAGGCTGTCCTCTGGTGAGGTCAGTACGGCAAAGTATTAGTGCAGGACTGTGATGCGAAGAGAGGTTCCCGGCACTGACGGATTCTGGGTTAAGGCCTGTAAATAGGTATAAGTATGACTGATAATAGAGACAAAGAAACACATAAGAGACGTGTTCATTATTCCGGTAAATATCCTAAAAAGTTTGAGGAGAAATACAAGGAGCTTCAACCTGAAAAATATGCAGAAACGATAGAGCATGTTAAGGCTAAGGGAAATACTCCGGCAGGGACACATATATCAATCATGGTTTCTGAATGTATGGAGTATCTGAATATTAAACCGGGCGAGCGCGGACTCGACTGCACCTTTGGTTATGGAGGACATTCGAGGCGTATACTTGAGGCTCTTGGAGGAGAGGGACATCTGACTTCGTTAGATGTTGATCCAATTGAATCAGCCAAGTCCTGTGACAGAATAAGGGCGCTTGGATACGGTGAGGACAGCTTCAGCCTTGAACTGACTAATTTTGCGAATGTTGATGAGGTTTGCAGGAAGCATGGTAAGTTTGATTTTGTTCTTGCAGATCTTGGCGTATCTTCCATGCAGATTGATGATCCGTCCAGAGGCTTCTCGTATAAGGTGGACGCGACCCTTGACTTAAGAATGGATCCTACAAAGGGTGAAAGTGCGGCTGATTTTCTTAAAAAGCTGTCTACCGATGAGATAATAGAAATATTAATTAAGAATTCAGATGAGCCCTATGCACAGGTAATAGCGAAGACGATTGTTTCGGAGAGAAAAAGCGGGCGAGCAATAAAGACCACGCTCGATTTCAAGAATGTTATTGAAAAAGCACTCGCCAAAACTGATATACCAGCCAAAGAGATGAAGGATGCGGTGAAAAAGGCCTGTGCAAGGTGCTTTCAGGCACTTAGAATAGAGATTAATGATGAGTTTGGCGCATTAGAGAGCCTTCTTCGCAAGCTTCCGGAGGTGTTGAACCCCGGTGGAAGAGTGGTATTCCTTACTTTCCATTCCGGAGAGGATAGGCTTGTGAAGGGATATTTTAAAGAATATTTTAGGCAGGGGATATATTCAGAAATATCGAAGGATGTCATGAGACCTTCAATGAAGGAATGTGTGGATAATCCCAGGGCGAAGTCGACTAAACTTAGATATGCAGTTATGAGGCAGGACTAATATAGTTAATAAGGGATACA
>JAGHUF010000086.1 GCA_018064935.1 Candidatus Merdinaster equi
TCTGCTATCTTCTTTACTAATAGGTCTCTTTCGTCAAGAGCCTGTGTTACTAACATTTTCTCGCTCATAAAAAAATCCTCCCTTAAAATTATCTCTGTAAATAATTCTAAGGGAGGATTTGTAAGTTGTCATTGGACTTGTAGTATAAAATGATTCCTACGCAGCCTTCACTATTCTGATATAGTATTCCATCATTCTAGTATTAAAATCGCTGATATTTCTGGTTCCTTTGTACTTTCTGTTACCACAGACAAGGTAATCCATAGGAACCTCAAATAATTCGCTTAATGCGTATAGGTTATCTATCGTTGGCATGCTAGTACCATCAAGCCAGTGATAAATCCCCTGCACACAAGATAAATTCAAGTACTCTTGTATTTGCTTTACTGTGATATTCTGCTGTTTCATTATCTTCCGGATTCGTTCTCCGGTGCGTTGCCTATCAATTGTAGGAAACATGGTATCGCCTCCTAGCACTTTATGATTGACCATATTTGCACTCTATTCCTTTATATACTTCATGCCATCAATCTGATTAATTTCTTCTAATACACCATACATTCTACATATATAACGCTTACTAAAATTCTCATAATTTTTCAAGAATGCTATGTATTAACTACTACCCCAACAGAAAGTAGCAGTTTATAGAAATCATCAAAATTTGTCCCTCTTTTTCCCCAATTATCCTCATTTACCGTTGTACAAACCTGAATTTCGTATTTATTCTTGTTCACAGTTATATCATTTTGAATTAGTGCAGTATGAGCATTTATTGAACCAAGTAAATGGTCAATTGAACCTTTCCCGCGTTCCACTAACACGCTAAAAACATCTTGATCAGATTTAAACTTTTCTATATCTGAATATTTTAATTCTGTTTTTATAAACTGTTCAACTTTTTGCCCTTTGTAATTAAAAATATGCAGGCATGCAACATATTCAAAATCAGGAAAATCTATTATTAATATATGTGGTATTCTCTTGCTTTCATTTTGAACTTTACAATATTCAATTATTTTTTTTAGATTTGCTTTTTCTCCTTGAATAGAAACCGCACGATCTCCATCAATTACTATAAATTTTGCGAGGCAATTTGAGTTCGCATCTTCTTTAATTTGAGACAAAAAATTCGAATAGCCCCCTCCGTGCATATTAACAGGCTTAATAGCCAACGATATTTTTTTATGCTTTCTTATATAATCAAAATAATTATTCTCAGTATCGCCTTCACAAAATACTTTGAATACTTTCTCAACTTCTCGTTTCTTTCTACTCAATGGCAGTACCTCCAAGTATTCCCTTCATATAAAATTCATATACCTTGGTTGTTTCATATCTTACATCAGGGAAATCTGCTAATGAATATAATTCTGATTCAAGAGTTTCTACATCTTTTGAGACAAAATAAATCTGCTCCTTCATATAATTCTTCAAATCCAAATGAAGTACATTGTGAGAAGTAAAGATAAATTGTCCATAATGCGATTTTCCATTTATAAATGCGATAACTCTGTCCGACAAAATAGGATTTAATACTCGATCCATTTCATCTGCAATAACGACCTTGTTCTCATATACAACACGATATATCTGTATTGCCCATGCGAAAAACTCTCTTACACCACTCGAGTCAGCACCAATTTTTCTAGAAAAAATATCCCCATTTTTATTTTTTCTATAGACAATTGTCTCAATAAAAGGTTTTTCCTCATCTATTTTTATATCACAAATACTATAGTCTACCATTCTGAAAATATTGAAAAACTCTTTGGTATGAAGAATCTCGTTATAATCAACTTCTTTCTTAATTGACAAATATAAATCATAATTCAACGGGTTTGTCTCTGGACAAATATTATTCTTTACTATATTAATAAAATCAACAGCAGCCTTATTCCCTAAAAGTGCTATTTTAGTTACAAATAATCCCAAAGACCCATCTTCATCAATTGTTTTTTCTAACGACTTCTGAATCTCCTTATTCATCCCAGGAATAGTCATATCATATGACATACTACCCTTTAAATTACATTCTTCTTTTTCACACGAGTCAGAAAAACTTTCACACATAAACTTATTATCAGTTCTAATCAAGCGCATAATTGGTTTATATACAGCCGTCTTTTTTTCTTTCATTTCTAGTTTTTCTTCAACGATTCCCAAAAAGTCTACATGCAAAAGATATTTATAAATATTACTACCATCAGCAGTCAATTCAATTTCAAATCTTTGATTCGATTCTGACTTAATTGGACACTTACCATTAATGTTATTATTATTAATAGTGGATTTAGACGAAGATGCTCTGTCTGAACTAATAAAAAATGACAAAAAGTACTGGATACTTCTTACAAAATTGCTTTTACCCCCTGCATTCTCACCCACAATAACTGCATCTTTTAATACATGGTATCCATTTGGTAATTCTACATAATTATTGGAAAATCTTTTTTTCACTTTTGTGTTAGCTGCAAATAATGTCAATTCTGCATCTTCCCTAAAAGACAAAAAATTATTATACTTATAACTCATTAACATATTGCATTGCTCCTTTAAACATTTTTTTGTTATTAAATGTACACATTCCCATTGTATCACCTCACTTTTCTTTAGTCAAAACATTTTTTTGTTTTATCCACCCCATGCGCAATCATTTCTATTTTTAAGTTTGCCCTGCAAACTGCGGCATATCATGGTTCACCATCGCCTTATAATAGCTGCTCATCGTACTCCCAGCATTAAACAAAGCAGTCAGCAAATAGCTTTTGATGTTATGGATCTTAGTAGTATTCTTTCCCATACAGCCTAATACATACTCGATGTGCGAATAATTAAGCTTCAAGAACTTGGATTTCACAAGCTCAGCTGGATATTCTTGCCCTGACACATGGATAGACTCCTTCTGTGTAATCACAGTCTCAAGAATTAAATCAAATATTCCCTCAACCATATCTTTCTCGTATGGATGTCGCTCAATAAGCGCACTATACTCAATATTCTACTTGATAATCTCAGAATATGCCTGGTACTCCTCCATCTCATCTGTCGCATTTTCTGTGATAGATAAGATAGGATTAACCCTACGCAAATCTTCATACTTTGGTGTATAAGTGGTGCACCTTGTGGTGTAGTACATGAAATGCTATGAAATTCTAATCTTTCCATCCAAGTTTTCAAAGGCTTCTTTCAATCTGTCAGCGGTTGCTTCTGCATACACATCCATTGTTGTCTGAATATCCTTACGTCCTAAAATTGACTGGATAACTTTTAGATTAGTTTCATTTTCACAAATTCTAGTTGCAAATGTATGACGCAGATTGTGACAAGAGAAGTTAGGAAGATAAACACCCTCTCTATCTTCTTTTAATGCTCTATCTGCTTCCTCTGTATTATACGCAAGAACAATTCTCTTGATTGTACGATTGATAGTCTGTGGATTGTATCAAGACCAAGAGCATTGCTTACTATATAATCTATACTTTCGGCTTGCACTTCTGCTTCATTCCTGCTATATTTTGTATCTTTCGTATGCAAGATACTATGAGCTTTCTCATGAATTAGCGTCTTGAAAGTCCGTGCAGATGGCATATCTGGTTTAATAGCTATTCTATTATCTACTACGTGATAATAACCATTAGCAGAATCCCCTTTAAGACTTTCTTCAAATTCTGTCGGTATGCTGTTGCAACGCATAAGAATTGGAATTGCCTTTGTCAATTCCTCTGGGTTATCTAATAACTCATTTGATAAAGATGGTAATTCCCCATCCGTCTGTCCTATGTCAAACACATTGCCAAGCTTAAAATACAGCTTGTCAGTTTTGACGTTTTCCTTATCTTCTGGATTGTCCGCATTAACATTTACAATCTCCTTATGATATGGAATTGGAACAAGAACCTTAATTGCTTTCTCTCCCTTTTTCACGCTTATGTGCAAGGATTTCCATGTCTGAAAACTGGCAACTCCGGAAGCCTGCGGATATTGGGAAAGAATTAAAATTGTGTTGTTAAAAGAATAGTTGTGCATTTGACTAAAGAATCTCAAATATTCTTTGTACCTATCAGATTTAAACATATCTACTACACCATCTTCTAACTTTTGTAATGCTGTTGTTAATTCTACTTTTCGTTCCTCATTTGTCTTTTTCTTGAATTTGTCTTTTCGCATTGTTCATTACCCCTTTCTGGATTTGAGTATGAAAAAAAGACCATATCAAGCCTTACACTTGTTACAGTCCCTCATACTACATTTCATTCTTAAATTATTATTTCCTAAAACTTTTGAAACTCTATACTTCGTGCTTCTGTAATAAAAGCAACCACATTGTTCTGATTTAATTATATAATTCAAAAATGCCAGAATCAATATTCCACGAAAAAAAGAGACCTCGAAAGGTCTCTAAAAATCATACAACAAAGTAAGCGGGGCACAGGGATTCGAACCCCATGGTGTGGGTGATATAAATACAGCTTCATAATTGATATTCTATAGCAACGTAGCTAAGTCCTACATGCTTGCCCCGCCAAGCACCATTTCCCGCCATCAAACCTGTCACCATCATCATTATTCCTACCATTGCTTTCTCTCCTTTGAATTTAATATCAAATTTACAGTTACCTGTTGGATTCTTGTAATGGCAAGCGATAGAAAGCGCGTTAACTACAGCAACTATTCCGCCAATTATAACCTTATTTAGTTAGGATTCTTTTCTGCAATTCTACATAATTTGGTGTAGTATTGGTGCAGTGGTGTATCAGTAAACACCCTGCAACGCCCATTTTATAGGCTTTATTTATCCAATGACTTCATCGTTGGGAACAGCAACACATCTCTAATTGCAGGGCTGTCTGTCATCAGCATGCACAGTCTGTCGATACCGTAGCCAATACCACCTGTTGGAGGCATACCGATTTCAAGTGCGTTAAGGAAGTCCTCGTCGCAATGTTCTGCTTCCTCATCACCTGCTGCCGCATTTGCATCCTGAAGTTCAAAACGCTGTCTCTGGTCGATTGGATCATTAAGCTCTGAATATGCGTTACACATCTCCCATCCGTTCATGAACATTTCAAAACGCTCTACGTAATTAGGATCGCTTGGTTTCTTTTTAGTAAGTGGAGAAATCTCAATTGGATGATCCATAACAAATGTAGGCTGAATAAGGTGTTCCTCAACAAACTCTTCGAAGAAGAGATTAAGGATGTGTCCCTTCTGGTGCCATTCCTCAAACTCGATATGCTTTTCTTTTGCAATAGCTCGTGCTTCTTCAAGAGTTTTAATTTCGTTGAAGTCAACTCCAGAATACTTCTTAACAGCATCAACCATCGTTATTCTTTCGAATGGCTTGCCAAGATCCATCTCCACACCCTGGTAAGTAATTGTTGTGGTACCAAGAACCTCCTGCGCAATATAGCGATACATATTCTCAGTAAGATCCATCATTCCATTATAATCAGTGTATGCCTGATAGAGCTCCATCAGAGTAAACTCAGGATTATGTCTTGTATCAAGGCCTTCATTTCTAAATACACGACCGATTTCATATACTCTCTCAAGTCCACCAACAATCAATCTCTTGAGGTACAGCTCAAGAGAAATACGAAGCTTCAAGTCCTCATCAAGTGCGTTGAAATGTGTCTCAAAAGGTCTTGCTGCCGCACCACCTGGATTAGCAACAAGCATAGGAGTCTCGACCTCCATGAAGTCCTGATCTGCAAGGAATCTACGGATAGCAGCCAGAATCTTTGATCTCTTTACAAATGTTGACTTGCTCTCCTCATTCATAATCAGATCAACATATCTCTGACGATATCTTGTATCTGTATCGGTAAGTCCGTGGAACTTCTCAGGAAGAATCTGAAGAGATTTGCTGAGCAGTTCAAGGCTCTCAGCGTGGATAGAAATCTCGCCCGTCTTGGTTCTGAACACATAGCCCTTGATTCCATATATATCGCCAATATCAGACTTCTTAAAATCTGCATATGGATCTTCACCAATCACGTCTCTCGCAACATATACCTGAATCTTGCCCTTAAGATCCTGAATATTGCAAAAAGAAGCCTTACCCATAACGCGCTTAAACATCATACGTCCTGCTATTGACACATGAATTGGATTAGCATCCATAATTGCGCGGCGCTCATTATAATCATCATTAATTACCTGCTTTGCCTCTTCTTCTGAAAGGCCCTCGGTAGAAGGTGCTACTCTTCCCGCAAGAAGCTTTGCTTCTAATTCGTTGTACAGAGCTGCAACCTCATCTGTGTGATGAGTCTGATCATACTTTGTCTGAACAAAAGGATCTTTGCCTGCCTCCTGAAGTGCTGCAAGCTTCTCTCTTCTAACCTTAAGAAGCTGGTTCACATCCTGTGTCTGCTGATTCTGATTATTATTGTCTGCCACTTTTATTTCTCCTTGTCCGAGTAATGTGTAATATGGATAAAAACAGAGAGGTCCATTTGAACCTCCCTGGATAAGTTTGGTTATTTTTCCAAATACGAATTAACCAATACTAAGAACCTTATACTTAAGAATTCCCATCTGAGTCTCAACTTTAACAGTTGTTCCAACAGTTGCTCCAATGAGAGCCTTTCCAACAGGAGACTCATTAGAAATCTTACCATTCAATGAATCTGCTTCGCTTGAGCCTACAATCTTATACTCAAGTTCCTCTTTATATTCCATATCCATAATCTTGACCTTGCTACCGATAGTAATCTTATCGCCAGCTGCATCCTCTGCATCAATTACCTCTGCATTTTTGAGGATCTGCTCAAGTTCTTCAATTCTTGCTTCGATATCTCTCTGCTCATCTTTTGCAGCATCGTACTCAGCGTTCTCTGATAAGTCACCCTGAGCTCTTGCTTCCTTTAACTTCTCTGCAACATCCTTACGTCTTACGACTTTAAGCTCCTGCAGTTCATCTTCAATTTTCTGAAGACCTTCTCTGGTCAAAATATTCTTCTTTGCTTCCATTGTCTTCTCCATTCCGGAGCACTCTTACTGCCGTTTTATCACTTTTCCAAAACCGTTTGTAGCTCCATCACAAACAGCTGCGGCTCCTATAAGCGCATAAATTATAAACCATTTGAAAGTGCTCTGTCAATAAGCCCCTGCAGCTCCTCTATGTTTTCAACATAGTTGACACTTCTTCTCATTTCCGCTGCATTTCGATGGCCTGAAATATACCATGCAACATGCTTTCTCATTTCACGAATGCCTATATGATCACCCTTTTCCTCGACCAACATCTTCGCGTGCCTCATTATCATTTCGCAGACTTCGGGAAAAGAAGCTTTCTCCAGCATTTCACCCCTATCCAGAAATGCACCAATACGGCTAAATATCCACGGATCTCCCTGCGCCGCTCTGCCAACCATAACTGCATCACAGCCAGTCTCGTCCATCATTCTCTTAGCCGTTGGTCCATCGACCACATCACCATTTCCAATAACCGGAATACTGACCGCCTCCTTGACTTGTCTGATAATATCCCAGTCAGCCTTTCCCGCATACATCTGTGTTTTTGTTCTTCCGTGAACAGCTACTGCTGCTGCACCAGATTCCTGAGCCACATGTGCAAATGAGACTGCATTAACATTAGCCTCATCGTACCCTTTGCGGAATTTTACCGTAACAGGCTTGTTTATCTTCTTTACAACTTCCTCAATTATCTTGCCTGCAAGAGTCGGATTTTTCATAAGAGCGGAACCCTCATGATTATCAACTATCTTTTTAACAGGACATCCCATGTTGATATCCAGTATGGAAAAAGGCCTGTCCTCTATTCTTTGGGCCATATCAGAGATAATCTGCGGGTCAGAACCAAATAGCTGAAGTGATACAACGCCCTCTCTATCATCTATTTTCAAAAGCTCTTCCGTTCCCTTATTACCATAGAAAATAGCTTTGGCAGATACCATCTCCATGCAGTTCATACCCGCACCCTGCTCAGCACATAACACCCTGTAGGGCACATCAGTAACGCCTGCCATCGGCGCCAGAATTACTCTGTTTGGGATATATACATTTCCTATATAAAATCCTTTTTCTGCCATCTGTTACTCTTTCACCACATCTATTTTAATGGTTTCTGATTCTTTTCATACAGAATCCTAAGCCCGTCAAGGGTAAGCGCTGCGTCGTACACATCAATCGCGTCAGTCTCATTGCTTACAAGTCTTCCGAGACCACCGGTCGCAACTACTTTGAGATTACTTATTCCGCTTTCCTCTTTTACCTTATTGATGATATATTCAGTCGCACCAATCTGCCCATACATAAGTCCGGCCTGCATACTTGAGATAGTCTCTCTAGCAAGGATTGACGCAGGTTTCTTAATCTCAATCTCAGGTAGCTTTGCGGTATCCTCCCACAATGCTTTTGCTGATATTCTTATTCCAGGCGCTGTAATACCTACAGAGAATTCACCGTCTGCTGTTACAAGATCATAGGTTGTTGCTGTTCCGAAATCCAGAACAAGAACTGGACCGCCATACTTCTCATATGCAGCTACAACATCCACAATTCTGTCCGCTCCGATTTCCTTAGGGTTATCAGAGCCAATTCGTATACCTGTCTTAAGTCCTGGGCCAACAATCATTGGATTAATGTCCAAGTATTTTTTTACTGCCGAGGTCAGTGAATGCATAACATTCGGCACAACTGAAGCAATAATCGTGCCGGAAATATCCGTATGTGAATACCCGTTCTGAGACAAAAGCTCTCTTATCCAGACACCGAACTCGTCCGAGGTTCTAGACAGAGTAGAAACCATACGAAATGTCGTAAGAAGCTCATCCCCTTTATATAATCCGAATGTGATATTTGTATTTCCAACGTCAATTACAAGTAACATTTTCTTCTCCTATCTGACATCATAGCTGATATCATATCTATCATTACATCTGGCAATATATCATTCACACTCATCACCAAACAGCTTAGCCTTGCACTAATAAAATGGTTATTACCAATCACTATCTACTCACTAATCAGATCTTCAACTTTCTCGTGAAGAACGATATATCTGTAATATAAACTGAGTGATTCAAGCAGATCCTTGCGCTTTCTTGTCACCTCTCCCACAAGAAGAGCACTTCCCACTTCATCATAGAGATAATCCTCCTCTGACGCCTCAGTTCTTAGTCGCACGCTTCCATCCGCCTCAAAATCGATTGTAAATATTCCTCCAACCTCTTCCGTAAACAGAACGCAGATTATATGAAGCTCATCCTTTATCGATTGAGGAAGTCCATCAAACTGCTTATTGAAATAATACTTCTTGTCATATGCATTCGCGCCGCACAGAGTGATTACTCCGTCTGCCTGCTTATCCATGTTCACCTCAGACATGTTCTATTTCCTCCTACACATACCCATACAAGCCCCTCACCGAAACTTCTCCGGCATATACCTCGTGGATTATTCCATCCTCCGTCTCGACCAGCAGCTCGCCTGTATCATTTATTCCTCTTGAGGTTCCGGTATACTCACCCTTTGGATCCAGCACACGTACCACGCTGCCCAACCCAGCAAGCAATCCGTTATAATCTGACTTTATCAGCCTTAAGTTCAATTCTTTTTCGTAATTCCGATAATTTTCAGAGAAAATATCGACAACTCTGCCAATCAGCTTTGCCCGGTCTATTCGAATTCCAGTCTGATTATATATTGAACCCGCCATCGCACTAATTTCATTTTCAAAATCAGTGTTGCTTACATTGATGCCTATTCCTATGACCACATGGTATGAATCCTTGTCGCAGAACAGCTCGGTCAGTATTCCACATACTTTTTTGCCATTTATCACAACATCATTTGGCCACTTTATCTGAACGCAGGCTACATTCGAGGCATCCGTTTCCTGAATCGCCTGTGCAACTGACAGCCCCGCAAGCAGCGTCAGCCTTGAGCACGCATCTACCGGAAAAGAAGGACGTACCAGAAGGCTCATCGCCACAGCATTTGCCTCCCTCGTGTACCAGGTCCTCCCCTGCCTGCCTCTTCCGCTAGTCTGGGAATCAGCAACAACGAGCGTTCCACTCGGTGAACCGCTCATAGCCAAATTATGTGCATCTACATTGGTAGAGCCGGTCACCTCTTTGTAGATGACCGGCCGTCCAAAATATCCGTTATGTATTTCTTTTTGGATTAGAACATCATTCATTTCTTTTGACTTAATGTCGACTTAATAATCCGATTTCGCCAATTATTATTCTAGGCTTATCAGTCAAATGCCCCGAGAGTTGCTGCCATAACAGCTTTAATTGTATGCATTCTGTTCTCAGCCTCTTCAAATACAAGCGACTGTGGTGACTCGAAAACCTCATCTGTTACTTCAAGCTCTGTAAGTCCATACTGCGTGCACTTCTCACGACCAATTTCTGTCTCGAGATCATGGAATGAGGGCAGACAGTGGAGGAAAATAGAATTCTCGCCCGCATTCTGCATTACTTCCTTTGTAACCTTATAAGGTACAAGATCCTTAATTCTCTTCTCCCAGATTTCATCAGGCTCGCCCATTGAAACCCATACGTCTGTATAAATGATGTCAGCACCCTTTGTCGCTGCCATTACATCATCAGAAAGAGTGATTGTTGAACCGCTCTCCTTAGCATATTCCTGGCAAAGCTTAACAAGCTCTTCATCCTGGAAATACTCCTTTGGTGAGCATGAAACGTAATCAAGTCCAAGCTTTGCACAGCAAATCATCAGAGAGTTGCCCATGTTATAACGAGCATCACCCATATATACAAGCTTAAGTCCTTTAAGCTTACCAAAATGTTCTCTTATGGTAAGCATATCTGCCAACATCTGTGTTGGATGATATTCATTGGTCAGACCATTCCAGACAGGCACACCAGAGTACTCAGCAAGCTGTTCAACTATTTCCTGTCCATATCCACGGTACTCGATTGCTTCAAACATACGTCCCAATACTCTTGCTGTATCGCGAATTGATTCCTTCTTACCAATCTGTGAAGCCTTTGGATCAAGATATGTAGTTCCCATACCAAGGTCATGTGCAGCTACCTCAAACGAGCAACGTGTTCTGGTGCTGGTTTTCTCGAAAATAAGTGCTACATTTTTACCACGAAGAACATCTACCGGAATCCCCTTGTGCTTCTTCTCCTTAAGCTCTGCTGCCAAATCGAGCAGATATAGTATTTCCTCTGGCGTATAATCTTTGAGTGTCAGAAAATGACGCCCTGTTAAATTAATCTTACTCATGATAAACCTCTTTATAATCTTACTTAATTAATTCTTTCACGCTGGCTGCAAGTCCTGCAACACCCTGAATCTCCGAAGGAATGATAATCTTGGTTGCCTGGCCATTTGCAGCTCTCTCAAACGCTTCAAGACTTCTTATGCGAAGAACTGCCTCATCAGCACCGGCCTCACGAATCATTCTGATACCATCTGCATGAGCCTGCTGAACCTTAAGTATTGCCTCTGCCTGTCCTTCAGCCTCACGAATCATCTTCTCTTTCTGAGCCTCAGCTCTGAGAATTGCTGACTGTTTCTCAGCCTCAGCCTCAAGAATAGCTGCTTCCTTACGTCCCTCAGCAACCGTTACATTCGCTTTCTTCTCACCTTCAGCTCTTGTTACAGCTTCACGTCTTTCACGCTCAGCCTTCATCTGTCTCTCCATCGCATTCTGAATTTCTGCAGGAGGGATGATATTTTTAAGTTCAACTCTGGTAACTTTGATTCCCCATGGGTCAGTCGCCTCATCCAGGCTGGCTCTCATCTTGGTATTAATTGTCTCTCTACTTGTAAGTGTCTGGTCAAGTTCGAGCTCACCAATTATATTTCTCAGTGTTGTCGCTGTCAGATTTTCGATAGCCATTATTGGATTATCAACACCATAGGTAAACAGACGAGGATCAGTAATCATGTAGAATACAACTGTATCAATTCTCATTGTTACATTATCTTTGGTAATTACTGGCTGTGGTGCGAAATCAACGACCTGCTCTTTTAAAATTACTCTCTTCGCTACTCTGTCAACAATCGGAACCTTAAAATGAAGACCAACACCCCATGTCGACTGATAAGCTCCAAGTCTCTCCACAACAAATGCACTGGCCTGAGGCACGATTTTAATGCACGATAGGAGAATCAGTAACACTATCACGCCTAAGCATATAAGTACCCCAAGTAAAATGTTATCACCCATTTTTATTTCTTCCTTTCTTATCTAAACTTACATGTTCTATTTGTTAATCAAATACATTACATACATCCCAGTTCAGACATGAACTGATATACTTCTCACTTATTCGCTGGTCTGACAATCAGCTTAACGCCTTCAACAGCTTCAATTTCCACAATCGTCCCGGCTTTAATATACATATCACGTTTAGTAGCTCTTGCAGTCCATTCAATACCACCTAGCTTAATAAGACCTGTTTCCTCGAGATTATTAATGTCAGTCATAACAATCGCCTCACGACCAATCATACTCTCGATATTTGTTTTCCTGCGCGACTTATTAAAATACTTAATCGCAATTGGTCTTGTAAACCACAAAAGCACTCCCGAAACCACAATAAAAACAGTAATCTGAACCCACACCGGAAGATTTATTGCTGCTGCGATGATTGCAATCAGCGCACCACCTGCAAACCACACGGTTGTAAGTCCCATAGTGAACAATTCGATAACCAGCATGATTATTAACACCGCCAGCCAGATTACAAGCATTGATACTTCATTTCCCATGTAATACGAACCTCACTTTCTGCCACACCTACTTCTTCGCTGGCTCAACAGGCACTGAAACAGTATTGTCACCGATTTTCACTACTCCAGATTCAACCAGCTCGTACATTATACGACTAAGCTTGGGATCAAACTGTGCCCCCGCACATTTCTCCAATTCCGCGAGAATCACTTCTCTTGGCAAGTGCTTTCTGTAACATCTGTCTGAGTTCATAGCATCAAACGAATCTGCAACACAGATTATTCTTGCATACAACGGAATCGCATCACCTTTTATGCCTTCAGGATATCCTTTTCCATCATATCTCTCATGATGATAGAGGGCTCCTTCCTTTATTCCTGGAATCGCACTGAAGTTTTCAAGAATCTTACCACCGACCTCTGTATGCGAAGCGATAATCTTAAACTCTTCCGGAAGAAGTCTGGCCGGCTTATTCAGAACCGCGTCAGGTACACCAATCTTACCGCAATCATGCATGAGTGCGATGTAACCAAGATTTCTTAGTTCGTCTTCCTTGAGTTTTAATTTTTTTCCAATAAGGGTCGAATAATGAGCAACCCTGACAGAATGTCCTCTAGTATATTCATCCTTTGCATCAATTAATCCAGCAAAGGTTTCCATAGTCTGGGAGATAATCTCTTCGTCCTTCTTCTTACGTATCCTTGCACCTCTCATTGATATCGCAACAATAATTGTCGATATCAATGCAATGAGCCATATAAAAGTGCCGACACCAACCACCCAGAAAAGTGGATATTCTTCAAGCTGTCTCTGAGCATATGCAGTGAAGGTAAATTCATTCATCTCATATATCTTAGGCGAGTACATGACAAATCCGAAGGTTTTGCTCTCACCCGGAGGAATAAGCGTAGTCTCTTCATCTGGCCGCGCCGTGATGAATTCTTTGCCAACACTGTATTCACCGTTCCAGCTACTATCAATTCTTGGTGTAAAAACCGGTGTTTTAATCTCCATGTTCCAGTCCATAATAGGATAGGTGTTATTATTAGTTATTACACCGTCATACTCAGCACCCCAGGAAACAACACCGAAATATCTGTCCTCCCAGGATTTTGAAACCGTAACCTCGATTGATACTCCTCGTTTCTGATCAACAAAATTCTCATTGTTCATAAGAGTTATTTCAAACGGTTTTTTCGCATCCTCATCGGCCTGCTGATATACGGAATATGCAAGAAATATCAACCCGCACATGGTCATGAAAAATATGCAAATTGTCAATATAACATTTCTTTTCATTTAAAAATCACTCACATCAAATGTTGGTATATTTTTAATCCATTGTTTTATGATTGAATACTGTCCGCCAATCTTGTACTCATCATTATCAATATCTGCATTCGTGTCCGTAATTCCCGTTCCCTGATTCGGAACAAATGTAGAATAAATATTATCCGTCATATAAATGCACAGGAAGATTATCGCTATCGGCGTCAGAATCTTCTTGTTGAATTTACCAAAAATACTATCAATAAGCGGGCATAGGATATATATTCCCGCAGAGCAGCCAATTCCGAATACCAATAGTCCTTCAGCGCAGACCTTTCCATCTATATTCAGCAGATAGCCTGAGTAATCCCACCACTTTTCTCCGCCATGCTCCAGCTCGAGGGCAACAGCAGTACAATATTCCAGAATTCCGCTGAGCACAACTGCAGCAAAAAAAGTAGCAACTGGGCTCTTTCTAAGCCTTGTCAGGAATGTAAGGCTGATTAGCGCACCATATCCATAAATCGGAATAATTGGACCGTGTAAAACACCTCTGTTAACAAACTGATGATCAGTTACCAAATGTAATGATACTTCCCATATCCAGCCCACTACGGAACAAGAGAAGAATATCATGGCAATATTCAGCAGCGAATAATGGCGCATGAAATTGGTTCTATCATCCCTACCTAGTTTTTTCTCCTTAATTATTTCAGCAAAAGGAGACATTCTTACAGGATAAACCTCACCCTTAATTGCATGTCTGTAATGATGAATTTTCGCATGAATCGTCTGGATCTCACGATATTGTTCCTCATGTTCATCATGCTTAATTATTATTCCAAGATTGTTTTCAAGAAATCCCTGGAAGCCCTTTCTCTTTGGAAGCTCTGGAATTCCCGCATTTATAAGATCTGAAACATCCTTATAAGCTACTGTGAGCTGTTCATCTGTTGGATTCTCAAACAGATAGGTGTCATTCAGAAGCTCGTATCCTGGTATCTTCTCTTCAATCGCCTTTTTCCTAACTGTAGAATAGTACTCTGTTATTGTCGCCTGATAATATGGATACAGATAGAAAATACCTACAAGTCCAAGAGTGAGCGCATCCAGCAGGAACCACCATAGGAAGCTAAACTCCAGACAAAAAGCTTCCCACTTATGACCTTTCATCATTTGCTTAGAAAGGTTCAGCGCTTCCTTTGGCTTAGCTGACGGATTCTCTGCCAGTATATATGGCACCATCATATACTCAAATTTCTTAATTATTCCGCCAACAATCGTAAGCGTCCACAGGAACTGCCATAATGAATTCCAGAGAAGCGCAAGAGCAACCTTAAACCAGGTTCTTGTCTTAATCAGAAATGTCAGTCTTGATACCGGAGTACATTTATATGTCCTTCCTTCAAGGAACAATCTGATATACACCACCATGTATACTCTTTTTAAGAAGAACCACACAGCGGCCGACAGTAGAGTTGCACCAACAATGAGAAGAACTCGTCCAACATCAGTGGCTCTTCCAACATTAGCCAGCATTCCAAACAGATTGACATATACCATCTCAGATGAAATAGTATTCATCGTAGCCGCAAGTAAGCCCCTGTTATAGTGAAGTTCGACGCCGCCTATAAACAGGCTGGTCGGCAGATTTCTATTCTGCTCCTTCACTTCCTCGGACTGCTCAAGTCCAAGTTCATAATCTCCAATCAGTATCTGATATATGATATCGCTCAGGTGAAAGTTCTTGCTGACATATCCTTCCGTTCCCTCAGGCATATCCACTTCTTCGCCGCTCGGCGTATCAGCTTCCTTAACCTGATAGATAACGTTAACAATATCTCCCCTAATCATAGTGATATAATTCTGAATATTCAGAATTCTCGTACCAGAAGTAAAGGACACACCAACTATCATAGCCACAACAAGAACAGCCACGAATGCCCAGTAGTGCTTCTTTACGCTGCTCCTCGCTGCTTTTTTTATACTCTTTCTGTCTGCATGAGCTTCAATGAAATTGTCCTGTAGCTCACGCACATTTGCCTGAATTCTCTCTTTTTTCATCTGCAATCCCTATTGCATATTATTTGCATTTTAACGCAAACAACCCCATCTTTATAAAATAGAACACCTAATCATAAATTTACCACAAAATCAGGCCTGTGTACACCAATTCTACTTTGCCCAGATTAGTTTATAGCACAAAAAAAGGAACTCAACTTGAGTTCCTTCTGCAGCTCTACAAGAATTCGAACCTTTTTATTAATCACGTAAACAACCAATTGGAATGACTCTAACACCATTTTCTGTTGTATAAGCCATCGGTGCAGTTGCACATATTATCATTAACTCATCGGGCTCACGGTATGTTGCTTTTTGATGCTCAGTATTTTTATTAGCTTTTTCATTATGCATCCTTATTACATCTCTGAACTTAAGAAGTGATTTTTCTGCAGCTGCTATTTTAGATGCACCTGTTTTTATCTCTATCAATGCATATCTTCCATCCTGCATTTGATAAATAGCATCCGCTTCTAATCCCGTGTCATCTGTATAATGCATAATATTAGCATTATGTGCTTCTGCATAGACTAACAAGTCTCTTATAACCAAGTTTTCAAAAGCATGCCCAAATAAATCCAAGTCATTATAAAAATATTCCGGACTTATTCCAAGTGCGGCCATAGCAATTGATGTATCAACAAATATGTGCTTTTTGGCAGTTCTAATTGCCGTCTTTGATCTAATCTGTGGAGTCCATGCGTCTATATCTTTAATGACATACAGCTGTTGTAACATATCTATATAATTTGAGATAGTTATATCAGAAACATTATAATTTGACTGAACATCAGCATATATACTAGATTTCTTAGCTGTGGTCGAAATATTTCTTGCGTATGACCACAGTATTGTCTTAGTCCATTCCGCATTTCTTTTTACATTATCAATTGCAGAAATATCTTTCTCACATATCTGCTTAAAATAATCCTTTGCTATTTCAAGTTTGGCATCACGATCTGCAATCGCCATACATCTAGGCCATCCTCCTCTACAGACAGTAAAGAATAACTCTTCTAGCTTCAGTTCGCTGGTTTTTCCATCAATATCATATTCTTTATTATTCATAATTCCGGATAATGATACTGTTCCATTTGATTCACCAGTTTCAAAAAGAGTCATTGGATACATTTGTAGTTCACTTATTCTTCCTGTTCCAGTATGTGGGGTTTCTATTCTCTTACTTGTTGATCCTGTAAGCATATATTCCCCTACTGAATCAGGATTATCATCACAGTTCTTGCGTATTGTTCCCCAAATTTTAGGTGCATCTTGCCACTCATCAAACAATATAGGTTTCTCATTCTTTAAGAAAAGTGACGGCGCAGTTTCTGCTATATTGAGGTATCCTTCCCGCTTCTCTTCATCTTGAAATTCTATTATTGTTTTACATCTTTCCTTAGCTGTTCTGGTTTTTCCACAACCTTTAGGTCCAACTATATTAATCGCGTTAAAGGCTAATGTTTTTTTGTTTATTGTTTCATCTATAATTCTTTTGACGTATTCCAATGTAAAATGCCTCCATCTACATCACATTATTACACCAGTATTTTCTTCTTTCAATATCTATTTTGTATTTTTCGGCATTTTTGTTTTGTATTTTTCGGCATTTTTGTTTTGTGTTTTTCGGCATTTTCATTTCCAGAACAGCAATAAGCAATGCCGCCTCTACATCAGCTGCTTTAATATCAAATATTCGGCTTTGGCGGACCTAAAATATTCTACTTTGGTTACCCGAACAAACCGGCAAGATATTCCAAGTAAAATACCAAGCTGTTTTCTCAAAAAAACACTTGCAAAATGCGAACCAGTCTTGTATACTATCATTTGTTGACGCGATAATGTAGTCACGAAACATCATATAGCGCTATCGCCAAACGGTAAGGCAACGGACTCTGACTCCGTCATTTCAAGGTTCGAATCCTTGTAGCGCTGCTGAAGGAACTCAAATTGAGTTCCTTTTTTTGTGCTTAATACAGTGCTTGTACAGACATATTTGAAAAATGTAGAAAAAATCAAAGCAAATGAAAAAGAACCACAAACGTGGTTCTTTCATATATTTAGCCTTCTATTCTTCTATCTGATAATTAATTTCCGTAAAGTGAATTCATGAGCAGTGGACCATACCAAGGAATATCAAGGTTCTGACCATATCCATTACGAATTATAATGTCGTAGTTTGTTCCCTTATATTTATAAATCAGTTCAACATCACATCCACAGCTGATAATTCTTTCCATAAGATACTGCGGAACTGAATGCCATGCTTTAAGATCCAGCTTCAATGTGTCACCGAGCTGCGCATTCTTAATCTGCTTTTCTAGTTCCTTTGCAAATGTGTTATATGCAACAGTATCACTTGGAATGTTTCTCTTCATTTCAACATAACCACACTTAGAACATATCAATGAAGAAATACCCTCTATCTCAACTGTCGCCTCTCTTGTTGTCTTCCACTCCAGTTTATGTGCACATCCATTAATTGACAAAGAATTCCCGGGAGTGGGTGGCAGTTCTGGAGTTGCTTCTTCGACCACATATCCTGATAAAAGACCTAACCTTACGTATTCATCCACACATCCGATAGGAACTATGATTTTAGCAGCTAGACGAGGGGCAGTAGAATCTAAACCTACAGGTGGTGTTGTTCCTTTAAATTCGATAGTATTTAAGCCAGCAAGGAAAAATGCCTCATATCCAATAGATGTCACATTTTGTGGTATTGTTATATGGCTTAAATTACCACAATTATAAAATGCCTTATCACCTATTGACGTAATACTATCAGGCAAATGAATAGCAGTTATTGAATCTTTACTTATAAATGCATAACCCTGCACTTCAGTAACTCTATATGTTTTAGAGCCTGATGTTATAGTAGCAGGTATATCTATTGCACCAACAGAGGTACATCCACTTACTGCGGCGGTAAGCGTAGAATCCTCCACCTCATATCTTATTCCACCAATTTCAACCGGCATTCCTGCCTTAACTTCCATAGAAAACTCTGGCAAAAAAAATGCAGTAAGTGCAACCAACAGACAAAGGAATATTGTTACAATTCGTTTGCTTATTCTTTTATTTTTCATATTTTATCCCTTCAGTATTTTTTACATGACATTATATAAATTTGTATATGGTATGTCTAGTATTTATAGGGGTTTAAATTGACGAAAAAAGAGCGAAGGAATAAATCCCTCGCTCTCTTCATCATATTATAGAAAATCAAACCAAATTATCTTGGAATAATGTTCCACTTAGCACCGATAACGCCCTTAGCCTGCTGAACATATGTAGCACCCTGTGCTCCATCCATTCCAGTAAACCAGCTGTATGCAACCTTAGGAGTTCCATTCATATTAAGAAGTCCTTCAGCAAGTCCCTGCTGAACTTCCTCTGCATTATCTGTTGTGTTATGGAATACGATAGCCTTGATGTACTGGTTAGCTTCTGCCTGCTTGTAAGCGTATACAATAGCAGCTGCCTGGTTCTTCTCACCCTCTGATGAAGGATAACCGATCTCATCAATGATGATTGGACGGCACTTACCAGCTGATGTAAGCATTGCAGGTGTGCACATGAAGTCTGTAAGCACTTCAAGATTCTCCATTGTGAGGTATGGAGTATTCTGTGTATGATTTACCATTCTTGCATAGTAAGATGACTTGCTCCACCACTTAGCACTTGTAAGAGGGCAGTTGTAAGGGTGAACTGATACACCCCAGCTGAAGTTACCCTGTGCTGCAGTATTAGCAGCAAGAGCCTCAAGGAAGTCTCTTGTATCAAATACAGTGTTAATCTTCTCGTTTCTGTTATATCTCTGGTCTACTGAGGTATAAACCTGAGCAGCCTTATTCTTACTCTTAACTGCTGTGTAAGCAACACGAAGAACCTTAGCATATTCCTCTACATAAGTTGCAAGAGATGTACCTGCAGGAATGTAGTTCCACTGTACGAATGCTGTTACTTCGTTACCTACGATAAAGTTATCAATCTGTCCATGTCCTGAGAGACCATTGTAACGCTCTGCAAGGAATGCATATGCTGCAGCAAGATACTCAACACCGAGCTGCTCAGATGCGTTTGGAAGTAAGTATGTTCTTGCCTTAGAACGAGTTGCTCTTGAAAGAGGGTTAACTAATACTTCAAGGTTCTTCTTATATCCAAGAAGAATAACCATGCTCATTGAGATATTTCTCTGCTGGCAGTAAGAGCACAGATAATCATACTGCTGAACAATACCTGCATCGAAGCAGTAAACCTTACCATTGTACTGATAAGGAACAACACCTGTTGTTCTTGTTGTAATCAGATCTGATAACAGAAGCTGATACTGTGTATGCTGAGCGCCAGTTGCCTGAAGCTGCTCAAGACGAAGAGGATCAGGGAAAAGACCCTTCTTAGAGGTTGTCACGATACGATTACCAGAGGTAAATGTTGACAGTACCTGTGGATTGGTGATGTAGCTGAAGTTTGAAACCTTAACGTACTTTCCACCCTGTGGAACACCAATACAGAACTTCTTATACAGAAGTGAGTTAGCAGTTCCTTCGCCGAGTGGTGCGCCAAATACTGGTGAACCTGAAGCTGCAACAACTGCAACTGGATTAGTTGTAATGCCTGAACTGTAAGTAGGCTCTGCAAACAGATACATCTTTCCATCATCTGAAGCAGGAACCTTACCAGATCCATAAACTGCAACAGTCTGAAGATCTGGGGTAATCTGACAAGCCACAACGCTCATGGTAACTGAATTCTTACCAGCAGCTTCTGACTTAACCTCAGTGGGCATCATTGTGACTGCCATTGCAACTACTAAAAGAGCTGCAAGGATTCTCTTAATGCTCTTCATATAATAATTCTCCTCTCATTCTCCCACGGCATGCTACCATGGATTAACAAACTGCACCTTTAAATTTACCAAATTATCCGCCACTTCTCAACCACTAGATATTGACAAGAATACGGTCAATCGGTCTTATCTGACACAACTAGCTTATACCTCAAACATAAGCTCTCCATATGTAGGGAATGGCCATAATCCCTTATCAACCATCATTTCCAAAGCATCGCATGGTTTTCTCAAATCTTCCATCGCCTTGCAGACAGTATCCTTATAATAGAATGCCTTCTCCTTCATATCCTTGATGAGACCGCCCTTCTTCTCATCCTCTCTGAGTGAATCCAGAGCCTTCTGGGCTTCTTCGATACTTGAGATGACATCCTTCAGATTCTTAGTAATAGCCTCAGAGCTCATTCCGACCTTCTGAATCTTCATTAATGTTTCTGCAAGTTCTCCGGCATAAGCCTGCGCGGCAGGAAGTATTTCTTTGCCTGCCATATCAATCATCGTCATCGCCTCGATATTGATCGTCTTGGCATAGTTCTCATATACTATCTCTTCGCGGGAGCAGAGCTCGGATTTAGTAAAGATACCAAACTTCTCAAACAGCTTAACCGCTTTGGGGGTAGTAAGTGCAGAAGCAGCTTCTATCGTGCTTGGTATGTTTGGAAGTCCTCTTCTTGCAGCCTCCTCAACCCATTCAGCTGAATATCCATCGCCGCTGAAAATAATGCGTCTGTGCTCAGTCATATAATCCTTGATAACATCATGAACCTCTGTCTCCGGATCATCTGCTGCCTCTATTCTGTCTGCCGCCTCGCAGAAAGCCTCAGCTACAATCGCATTGAGAATGGTGTTCGCACCGGCGATTGAATCTCCCGAGCCAACTGATCTGAACTCGAATTTATTTCCAGTGAAAGCAAATGGAGATGTTCTGTTTCTGTCAGTTCCATCCTTGTCAAGATCAAACAGTGTGCTGACACCAGTCTGAATCTTTCCACCAGACTTTGTATGATTTGCCTCTCCTGTTTCAACGAGCTGCTTCACCACGTCCTCGAGCTGCTCTCCAAGGCAGATTGATATGATTGCCGGAGGCGCCTCATTTGCGCCAAGTCGATGATCATTTCCTGCATCTGCTGCACTCTGTCTGAGCAGATCTGCATGTCTGTCAACCGCACGCATGATACATGCAAGTACGAGAAGAAACTGAACATTTTCATGTGGCGTAGCACCAGGGTCCAGCATATTGACACCATTGTCTGTTGAAATGGACCAGTTATTATGCTTACCGGATCCATTTACACCCTCATATGGCTTCTCGTGAAGAAGGCATCTCATTGAATGCTCGGTAGCAACCCTCTTCATCACTTCCATGACAAGCTGATTGTGATCAGCTGCAATATTTGCAGATTCATATACTGGAGCAAGCTCATGCTGTGCAGGCGCAGCCTCATTGTGCTGTGTCTTTGCTGTCACACCAAGCTTCCACAGCTCAACATTCAGATTCTTCATGAATGCGCCAACACGCTCTTTGATTACTCCGAAATAGTGATCTTCCATCTCCTGACCCTTGGGGGCAGGTGCACCGAACAGAGTTCTTCCGGCAAACATGAGATCCTTGCGCTGCATAAACAGATCTTCATCCACCAGGAAATATTCCTGCTCAGCTCCAGCTGAAGGAGTTACTTTTTTAGCTGATTTATTACCAAATATGCGAACAATTCGAAGTGCCTGCTCAGAGATTGCTTCCATTGAACGAAGCAGTGGTGTCTTTTTGTCAAGCGCCTCTCCTGTATACGAATAGAAGGCTGTTGGAATTGTCAGGATAACTCCGCAGGCAGATTCCTTGAGAAATGCAGGCGAAGTAATATCCCAGGCTGTATATCCTCTTGCCTCGAAGGTTGCTCGAAGGCCACCTGAGGGAAAAGAAGAAGCGTCTGGCTCGCCCTTAATTAGTTCTTTGCCTGAGAATTCAGTCAGCATACGACCCGATGAATCGGGGTGACTTACGAAGGCGTCGTGCTTCTCTGCGGTGTATCCCGTGAGAGGCTGGAACCAGTGAGTATAGTGCGTTGCCCCATGCTCCTGGGCCCACTTCTTCATGGCACCAGCAACTTCATTTGCTGTAGCCATAGTGAGTTCTCCGCCCTGTTCCATGACAGTCTTTACCTCATTATAAGCAGGGGCGCTTAAACGCTCCTGCATTTTAGACAGAGTAAAGACATTGGAATTGAAGAGTTCTTCCACGTTCATTACATCATTCATATTCTTTTTTCCTTTTCTTATATACGTTCAGCACACCACACCATACCACTGATATTGCATGCTGTTACAAACACTTTTACTCATTTCTGAGTGGCTTGTTTCGCCTGAAAACAGGTGCATCCTGCGTTATTTTTCGAGCTCTTTCTCTGAAGGAGCAGCTACGCGAAGAAGATCATAAACCTCGGCACCCTCAGAGAGCTTCAGCCATATTGTTTCCTGCGCATGAGGACATGATTCAACCATCTGTCCTTCTTCGTTTTCCATGCTGATGACCTGAGCCTCTATATTTCTGCCATCAGGCTTCATAATCTCAATTGTATCTCCGACACAGAATTTGTTTCTCTGAGTTATGCGCATTGCTCCGTCGGCGCGAATCTCCTCAGGGTATCCGAGATATATATAATCGCTATTATATGTATTGCTATCGTATATCTGTGTCTCACTGCTTGGCTTTCCATAGAAAAAGCCTGTGGTGAACTGCCTATAAGTACACTTACTAATCTCTGCCTGATACCAGCCCATATTCTTGGCATATAATTCAGGATCAGTATAATAGTCATCAATTGCTTTTCTGTACGTTCTAGCTACAGTTGCAACATAGAGTGCCGTCTTCATTCGGCCCTCTATTTTCCACGAATCAATTCCAGCCTTCACCAGGTCAGGCACATGTTCAATCATGCACAAATCCTTGGAATTGAATATGTAGGTTCCTCTTTCATTCTCATATACCGGCAGGTACTCTCCCGGTCTCTGTTCCTCTACTACTGCGTACTTCCAGCGGCAGGGATGTGTACATGCGCCTCTGTTTGCATCTCTTCCGGTAAAATAATTAGACAGAAGACATCTTCCTGAATATGAGATACACATCGCTCCATGTATGAAAGTCTCTATCTCAAGATCATCTGGTATATTTCTTCGTATCTCACCGAGCTCATATATGGAAAGTTCTCTGGCAGACACCACTCTTGTAGCACCGAGGTCATGCCAGAATTTATAGGTCCCGTAATTTGTATTGTTAGCCTGTGTTGAGATATGCCTCTCAATGTCAGGGCAATTCTCCTTCGCGAGCATGAACATTCCGGGGTCTGATATGATGAGCGCATCCGGCTTATTCTTCATTTGCGAAAGCTCTTTAAAATATACTGCTGCCTCAGCAAGGTCATCATTATGCGCTAAGATATTGGCTGTCACATATACCTTGACACCCCTCTCGTGCGCAAAACCTATTCCTTCTTCCATTTCCTCCATGGTGAAGTTCTTCGCCTTAGCACGAAGTCCAAACACCTCACCACCGATATATACTGCATCCGCTCCGTAGATGACTGCAGTTCTTAACACTTCAAGGCTTCCTGCCGGAACAAGAAGTTCTGGCTTACCTACACGCAATGTATTTCTCATAGTTCACTATTTCCAATATATAAGATATTTTCGGGACAAACCCTATCACTCGTCCCACATGTAACATCACTTACACCACCTACGCATCAGTCCATCACAGCCTCACCGACAGGCTCATGCCATCTCCGTCCTCTAATATCACCGTCTGAAGCTCATCCATATGTGTCAGGGTGTACAGATACTCCCTCATTCTTGAATGTATTGTCCTGTTTCGTCTCACAACTGCATATCTTGACTCAATTAAATCTCCATCCTGAAGCACATTGTCCGACAGAAGGATTCCTCCCTCAGGCAGTAGTCTTAATATATCTGGAAGGAAATTGATATACTGCCCTTTTGCAGCATCCATAAATATGAGATCAAAGGGTCCTTCGAGTTCTTTCAGGATATCTGTCGCATCTCCTTCAAGAAGAGTTATTTTATCCTCAGCTCCGGCTTTCTTAAAATTCTCTTTTGCCAGAGAAATTCTCTTTTCATACTTCTCTATTGTTGTAATATGCGCCCACGGAGCAGCTTCATGCATTAGAAGAGCCGAATAACCGATTGCAGTACCAACCTCGAGAATTCTTGACGGCTTATGCGCCTTCAGAAGATACTGAAGAAAACTCTTTGTCTGAGTTCTGATGATTGGGACGTCAGTTTCTTTGGCGTATTTTTCCAATTCATATAAAAATGGAGAATTGCCCTTATCAAAAGAATTGATAAAGGCAATTGTTCTTTCTCTTCGGTCCATTATTAATCCCTGTCACTCCTCCGAATCATCTTCTGAGGACTCGGAACCACCGTCTGAATAATCTTCTGTAGAATCTGAAGAATCATCCTCTTCATACATTTCATCAATCGGAATAATCGTTTCAGCCATTCCTTCTGAAATAACAGCGAGCATCTCCTCAACTGTCATTGAGGTATTCAGCTCATAGACCCCGGGCTGAAGCATATCATGGTAGTTAGAAAACTGCTCCTGGAAATAGAACAGATTAACATCTCTTATGAGCCCCTGATCATACAATTTCTGACCCAGGTCACGTATAGAATCATCCTCCATGTAGGAAACAGTAACCGTTATTCCGCTTCCCTCAGTCATCGGTTCCTCAGCAAAAATGCGATAGCCAAAATCGTATGCATACTCTGTGAATTTGTATATTAGCGCAACAATAAGCACCGCAACTGATATACGTATCAGCGAGGAGGCTATGTTTGTCGCCAGCGTTTTCCAATCTTTTCTCTTCTTAGTCTTCATCGTCGTTCCCGATTAATTATTCAAAACCGTAAGATCCATATCAAACTGAAGTTCAATCGTCAAATCCGAATAAATCTCCTGCATAAGTCTGCAAAGCGCGAGCTCGGCAGCAAGGAAGTCATTCGCTTCAGGATTCGAACGTATTGAATCCGATATCTCCATCATACGGTCCACTTCATCAAAAAGCTGATTCTCATCTGTGTTATTCTGAAAATCATATATCATCTTGCGATACTGGTCGAGCTGAGCCTTGAGTTCTGGATTCTTGCTTACTTTGTTTTTCTCATAAGCAAATCTCTGATATGTCTCTGTCTCCTTAATGCTCTTCGCGAAGTTCTTAAGTACACTATCAATATCTACTGCCACAAATATCTACCTCGTTGATTATAGTATTTTTTGGTACTTTATGATGCATCCATGATAATAGGAATTATCATGGGACTTCTCTTGGTTCTTCTCCAAATGAACTCACTGAGTTCATCTCTGATAGTATTTCTAAATCTTGAGATTTCTGTGATACCTTTTTCGATGCAGCTCTCTATCGCAAGCTGAACAAGCTCCCTCGCCTCATCAATCAGCTCATCGGATTCCTTCACATAGACGAATCCTCTCGTCACTATTGCAGGTCCAGTTACCACATAGCCATTCTCAGGATCAATTGCCGCTGAGACAATGAACACGCCACTCTCTCCCAAATGCTGTCTGTCTCTGAGCACTGCATTACCCACGTCTCCGATTCCAAGTCCATCGACATATAGCGCACCCGCATGTACTTTGCCGGTAACCTCCGCATGGTCCTCAGAAATGCTGAGCACATCACCCGAGGTAAGAACGAATATATCCTCTTTATCATATCCTAGCCCCTGCGCGAGCTCCGCATGAGCCTTGAGATGCTTGTACTCACCGTGAACCGGTACAACATACTTAGGCTTAGTGAGGCTATATATCAGCTTTATTTCTTCCTGCCTTGCGTGTCCAGATACGTGAACATCCTGGAAAATAACATCTGCCCCTTTGCGAAGCAGCTCATTTATTACATTGGTAACTGCTTTCTCGTTACCCGGAATAGGATGCGATGAGAAGATAATAGTGTCCTTTGGGCCAATACTTATCTTTCTATGCTGACCGCTGGCCATACGGCTTAATGCAGCCATACTCTCGCCTTGACTACCCGTTGTAATGATAACTGTTCTGTCATCCGGATAATCCCGAAGAAGATCAGTTTCTATCAAGGTATTCTCGGGTATCTTTAGGCATCCAAGATTCTGCGCCGTATCAATGATATTTACCATGCTGCGGCCTTCAACAACAACTTTTCGGCCGAATTTATATGCCGAGTTAATTATCTGCTGAACCCTGTCAACATTCGATGCAAATGTTGCAATGATAATTCTTGTATCCTTATGTTTCTGAAACAGCTGGTCAAATGCCTCACCTACGGTTTTTTCAGACGGTGTAAAGCCGTGACTCTCCGCATTAGTAGAGTCACACAACATTGCGAGGACTCCTTTTTTGCCCAGCTCTGCAAATCTTGGCAGATCAATGGCATCACCGAAGACAGGTGTGTAATCCACCTTGAAATCTCCAGTGTGAACGATGATTCCAGCAGGTGAATATATAGCAAGAGACGCTGCATCCACTATGCTGTGATTAGTCCTTATGAACTCAACGCCAAAATCCCCAAGGGTGATGCTGTCACCAAACGAAACAACATGGCGCTCTGTGATATCAAGAAGATCATGCTCCTTGAGCTTATTCTCAATTATTCCCATCGTCAGCCTTGTTGCATATACAGGTATATTCAATTTTTTTAGGATGTAAGGCAGGGCCCCAATATGGTCCTCGTGACCATGAGTTATAACAAATGCCTTAACCTTCTCCCTATTTTCTTCCAAAAAAGCAATATCCGGAATTACCAGATCAATTCCCAGCATATCATCGTCAGGGAACGCAAGACCGCAATCCACAACGATTATCGTATCGTCATAGGCAAAAGCGGTTATATTCATTCCGATTTGCTCAAGTCCGCCAAGCGGTATTATTTTCACAGCGGAAACTATCTTCTGCTGATTGTCGTAATTCTTATTCAAAATTTCCTCTCTTCTATTTCTTACACGTTCCAATGTGATAATTACGACATTTTATACGACATCAATATCCTCAAGCATATCTGCAAAAATCGCCCCGATTGTCTGAAGCGTAGCGTCATCGTCCACAAATTCATAAACACTCTCTTCATCCGTATCAGCCGACAAATCCTTGAGAATCATCGCCTCGCCATCACCACTTTCCTCCTCTGTAACAAGAAGGTAATTGACTCCGGCAACTCTTGTCTGCTCTATCACATATAAATCTATTGTTTCCCCATCCGTCGGGGTTAAAGTCACTTTCTGAAACATTACATCTTCCTCGAATCCAGATAATCCTGAAGAATAATCTCTGCCGCAACCATATCAACATACTTCTTGCGGTCTTCACGTCTAATCCCACTGTCAATCATAATCTCATCTGCTTCAACAGTCGTAAGTCTCTCGTCAAGATACTCAATAGGTATACCACTTCTTCTCTCTAACATCTCACCAAACTGCTTTGTCTTGGCAACGCGATCCCCCTCATCCCCATTCATATGAAGAGGAAGCCCCATCACAATCTTAGTGACGCCATATTCGACAATCAGTTCTTCAATTCTGGCAAGCGTTCTTCTTAGTTTATTCTCATGCTCTCTTCTAACAATTTCTTTACCCTGAGCCGTGAGCATCAGGTCATCACTAATTGCCACGCCTACTGTCTTGGAGCCAAAATCAAGCCCCATTATCTTCTCAGCCATGTTTATTCCTGCCAGCCGCCTGTCTTAATATAATGAGCTAACATCTCTTCTACAAGCTCATCTCGCTCAACCTTCATGATCATGGTTCTGGCGCCTTTATGACTAGTAATATAGGTTGGGTCCCCCGACATAATATAACCTACAATCTGGTTGACAGGATTATAGCCCTTTTCTGTCATTGCCTGATATACAGTCTCGATAACCTCTTTTACTCCAACCTGAGGCTGTGCCTCAACTCTGAAAAATTGTGTGCTTCCCATGTCTGCCATAATAAATACCTCGTCTTCCGGGCAACCCGAATATATGGTTATACCCGTTATCATTCTATCGCAACACGCTTACATTTTCAACCAAAACTGCCTTCGTCAAAGTGCGTGAAGCTGTGCCCTTCACCAGTTTTCCAGCCGTTTCTTCAGCTTCCTTTTCAGATGTAAATTCAGATACCGGAATAGCTCCTAGAACATAATCCTTAGTATGTCCAACCAGATACCTGATGCCGTCAATTTCCTGAATTTCCTCTGCCAGAAGTTCCATCTCACATCCAATGTATTCCTGCCTATACTCGTCTGACATTCTCTCATCGAGTTCAAGCAGAGCATCACTCCGCTTTGCTTTTATCTCTTCAGGGACCTGATTCTTCATCGTATCTGCAACAGTACCTTTTCGTCTTGAATATCTGAATACATGAAGTTCATAAAATCTGATTTTCTCAATGAAATCATAAGATTTCTCGAACTCCTCCTCGGTCTCACCCGGAAAGCCAACAATCACATCAGTTGTGATAGCTACTCTTTCGTAATATTTCCTAAGAATATTTGTTCCATCAAGAAACTGCTGCGCCGAATAGTGCCGGTTCATTCTCTTTAGCGTTTCATCGCATCCGCTCTGAAGCGACAGATGAAAATGAGGACATACCTGCGGAATTTCACTGAGTCCTTTCACGAAATCCTCAGTAATTATCCTAGGTTCGAGCGATCCAAGCCTTATTCTCTCAATTCCCTCAATTGCCGCAATGTTCCTTATCAGCTCTAATAAAAGTCCCGCCTTGGCAGCGTCCTCATAATTCGAGGACTTGATGCCGAGAAAATCAAGACCATAACTGCTTATATGTATTCCAGTGAGGACAACCTCTTTATAGCCGTTGTCAGCAAGCGCTTTCACCTCACCTATAATGCTGTCCTGCCTGCGGCTCCTCACTCTCCCTCTGGCGTTGGGAATTGCACAGTAAGTACAGAACTGATTACATCCATCCTCAATCTTGATATATGCCCTGGTATGCTCAGCCGTTTCGCTTATGGACAGCTCCTCATATTCGCTCTCAGATGCGATATCTGGTACAGCATCAACAATCTTTTTTTCGTTATAAAAATCATTAATAATTCGGAATAGTTCTTTTTTTCTGTTGTTGCCAACGCACAAATCAACCGCAGGGTCGGTCTCCGGATTCTGAAGACCATTCTGCACATAACAGCCTACTGCAACGACTATTGCCTCTGGATTAAGCTGCTTTGCCCTATGTAACATCTGTCTGCTTTTTCTATCTGCAATATTTGTTACAGTGCATGTGTTGACTATATATATGTCCGCTTTTTGTGTAAAATCCACAATTTGATAGCCCTCTTTTTGTGTATTTTGCAGCATGGCATCTAACTCATATGAATTGACCTTGCAGCCAAGGTTGTGAAAAGCGATAGTTTTCATGGTTTTCTCCGCAAAACATTTGCTATTTTTCTGTATTGACTTTACTACTTCCAAACCTTAATATGAAACTGTAAAAAACAAAGGAGGAAAATAAAATGAAAACAGTTAAAATTTCTTTAAACTCAATTGACAAAGTAAAATCATTCGTAAACGATATTACAAAATTTGATTATGATTTCGATTTAGTTTCTGGCAGATATGTTATCGATGCTAAGTCTATCATGGGTATTTTCTCTCTGGATCTTTCTAAGCCAATCGACTTAAACATCCACGCAGAGGAAGATGTTGCAGATGTTCTTGGCGTTCTTGCTCAGTACACTGTTTAATCCAAACGATAATGTAAGAGTCAGGTCTTATGACCTGGCTCTTTTTGTTTTATCCTGACTTAGCTTGCCCCTGTTCTATGCTGCCATGATTATATCTTCTTGTTCATAGACTCCTATGCGACCATAATTACATCTTGTTCACAGACTCCTATGCGACCATAATTACATCTTGTTCACAGGCTACTATGCTGTCATAATCACGTCTTATTCATAGACTCCTGCGCGGAAAGTTATCCCTCGTATTCGATATGAATAATCTCATCCGTATCAAGTGCCTTCTGAACCAGACCATCAATCTCACCAAGTGAAATCATGTAATTCTCGTGTTCTGTTATAACTCCCAGATTAGGCTTGGTAACAGGATGCTTTGCAACGAAAATTGTACAGCAGTCTTCAAAAGGAAGGATAGAGGTCTCAAAGGTACCTATCTTCTCAGAAATATCGATAATATCATTTTTATCAAACCCAATCAGAGGACGGTATACCGGCATGGTAGTGGCATCATCTGTGCACGCAAGAGCATGCATGGTCTGCGACGCAACCTGTCCTATTGATTCACCAGTGATAAGTCCAAGACAGTCATTTTTTCTCGCAATTTCCTCTGCGATTCTCATCATGTATCTTCTCATGATGATCGTAAGCTCATCATGTGGACATTTCTCATAGATATGAAGCTGAACATCTGTAAAATTGATTACATGCAGATCTATCGGTCCAACATACCTTGAAATAAGTCTCGCAAGATCAACCACCTTCTGTTTAGCTCTCTCAGAGGTATATGGTGGTGCGTGGAAATAGGTTGCATCGATATGAACACCTCTTTTTGCAACCATATATCCAGCAACAGGTGAATCTATTCCGCCTGATAGAAGGAGCATTCCTTTTCCGTTTGTTCCAAGTGGAAGACCACCAGGTCCAGGAATAATCTCAGAATATACACAGATCTTCTCTCTGATTTCAATCTGAAGCGCAATCTCCGGCTTTCTCACATCAACCTTAAACTCTGGATATGCATTCAGAATTGCCTCTCCAGCCTTCATACATATATCCGGGCTTTCAACTGGATAATTTTTGCGTGCTCTTCTAGCAAACACCTTAAATGTTTTATTCTTGTCAGGATATACTTTGTCCATATATTCACAGACATCAGCGAGAAGCTTGTCAAAGCCCTCATCCTCAAGATACATGACCGGACATATTCCAACTATTCCGAAAACTGTCTTTAGCTCCTCAACAGTCTCGTCATAATCAAAATCAGACTTTGCATCTACATAGATTCTTCCAACACTTCTATAGACGTCAAATTTTCCTTCTACACGCTTAAGCGCCTTCTTTATCTCCTCGACAAGCGCGTCCTCAAAAATATATCTGTTCTTGCCTTTAATACCAATTTCCGCATATTTAATTAAGAATGCTGTAAATCTCATTTTTCTTTTCTCTTTCTGTTGCTACATTTACACAATTACACCATTTTTTACATATCATTGCTTCTCTGCTTCGAGTCAATAACCTGTAAGTGATTGTTCAGGCTTTTGGAACTAATGCCGTGTATATTTTCTTAGCATAGGGATTACTTCTTCCAGCGCCTTAACACAATATTCTATCTCTTCTCTGGTTGTCATATCCGAGAGGCTGAGCCTTATTGTTGAATCCAGGAGCTCTCTTTCAACTCCAATTCCCTGAAGTGTCGCTGAGATCGCAGGCTTATTCGAGGCGCAGGCGCTTCCCGATGACACATATACACCTTTACTCTCAAGCGCATGCAGAAGAACCTCTGCCCGAATACCTCTCACTGATAAGCTCACAATATGAGGTGCGCTGTAAATTATTCTGCCCGTTCCGTCGTCCCCATTCTGTTTTGCCGGTCCATTTATAACAACGTCAGGAAGCTTTGTAACTTCATCTATAAGATAGTCTTTAAGTTCCCTCAGCTCATCCATTTTAGTTTCAAAGTCATCAAACAATATCTTGGCAGCTTTTCCGAGTCCTGCTATTCCAGGAACATTCTCAGTTCCGCTTCGCATTCCTCCCTGCTGACCTCCACCGTATATCGTTGGCAGAATTCGTACATTGTCAGCGACATACAGGAAACCAATTCCCTTGGGACCATGAATTTTGTGTGCGCTCACGCTCATTAGATCTATATTTAATTTTTTGGGATTGATACGCATTTTGCCGTAGCCCTGCACTGCATCCACATGGAACAGGCAGCCCGGGCATTTCTCCCTGATAAGCTTTCCTGCCGCTTCAATTGGCATGCAGGAACCTATCTCATTGTTGGTGTACATTATTGACACCAGAATCGTCCCAGGTATCAGGGCTTTCTCCAAGTCCTCAAGTGATATCTCCCCAACGCTGTCGACCGGAAGATAGGTCACCTCGAATCCCTGCTTCTCGAGATATTTCATCGATTCGAGCACGGCCGGGTGCTCAACAGAGGTTGTGATGATATGATTGCCCTCTCTTTTGTGGGCCATTGCACCACCAATTATCGCAAGATTGTCTGACTCTGTTCCACCCGATGTAAAAAGAATCTCCCCTGGTTTGCATTTTAGGGTCTTCGCAATAATGTCCTTGGCGTCACGAATATATTTTTCAGAATCGACACCTTTGCCGTGCATACTTGACGGATTGCCATAGTCTCTGGTCATGACCTCGTACACGATGTCCGCCACTTCCTTGTAGCACATGGTAGTCGCCGAATTATCAAGATAACATTCCATCTATTTTTTCCTCATTTGGTAGGCCCATTTGAAAATGGCCACTCCGATAATTATTGCATACCCGATTACACTCATCAGATCCGGTATTTCTCCAAGGAAGAAGAATCCAATCATGGCGGCAAACAGAATCTGAGTATAGTCAAACACTGATATCTCGCTCGCAGGAGCCTTCGTATAGGCCATTGTTATAAACATCTGACCACCAGTTGCCGCAAGACCGGCACCAAGAAGGCATAAGAGCTGTATGATACTCATTGGTTTAAACTGCAGTATCAGGAACGGCAATGTCACAAGGCACGAGAAAATCGAGAAGCACATGACTATTACAGGTCCGCGTTCACCCTGTTTCCCAAGCTTCCTTACAAAAGCATATGCCACGCCTGCTCCAAGTCCACCAAGCATCCCAAAGAAACCATATAATGACGTTATATCCGCCGATGGTCTTATTACAAAGGCCGCTCCTGTAAAAGCAAGAATAACGCATATCCATTCTATGAGATTGGCCTTTTCTTTCAGTACAAATATGGATACTATTATCGCAAAAAAGGGCGAGAGCTTATTCAATATATTTGCGTCGGCAAGTCCAATTTTGTCTATTGCCATAAAATTGAGTATCAATCCTGCTGTTCCAAACGCACTTCTTATGAGCAGCCCCGGAATACTTCCCTTTTTTATCTTGAATTTTTCTTCCGATCTGGCCAGTATTACTATAGAAAATATTGCTGCCACAGAGTTTCTGAAGAAAGCCTTCTCCATGACCGGGAGGTCTCCCGACAATCTAACCATAAAAGACATTATAGAGAAGAAAAAACCAGCGCAGATTATATATATAATTCCAATAAATCTCGAATTTTTCGTGAAACTCATCCCTTTCCTTCAGTCAGATAAGCAATGACAGACATAATCGCCATACCCGCTGTCTCTGTTCTAAGGATACGCTTTCCAAGCGTAATAATCTCAAATCCGTTTTCCGTAGCGAGAGCAATCTCATTCTCAGCTATTCCGCCCTCAGGGCCAATAATAACAGCAATATCCTTATCTGCTTCAATATTCCCCAGAATATTTCGAGTTGCTTCCATTCCCTCCGCAAGTTCATATGGAACAAGTTTGATATCCATACCCTTCTGGAGAACATCGTTTACTGCCTGTTTAAAGCTGAGTGGCTGACTAACCTGTGGGATTATCTTCCTCTTACTCTGTTTCGCTGCCGCCTCCGATATCGAATTCCATCTCTCGACTCTGCTCTTTACTTTTTTGTCATCAAGCTTCATGACACAGCGCGACATATTTACCGGGATAATCTCGTACACCCCAAGCTCAACCATCTTCTGAATGATGAGCTCCATCTTGTCCGACTTGGGCAGGCCCTGATACAGATGAACTCTCACCGGCAGTTCATTATCCGCCTCTTTGATAAAGCGAATTTCACACAGTGCTGACTCACCAGCCGCATCACACCCTCCCTCGAGCAGAGCGCAGCGGTACTCTTTGCCATCCTCACCGTCGCTTACAGCGAATTCCTCACCCGGCTTTATACGAAGAACATTAATCAAATGATTATAATTATCCCCCGTAATCATTACCCGTTTATCTTCAATATTAATTTGACTTCTGTCTACAAAAAACTGATACATTCTTCACCGGATATACTAACTGTTTTTATGTCCAACTACGCATCTCCACTCGCCCTGAGCTGTAATCTCGTCAACGACAAGTCCTGCCTTCTGCATTGTTTCAGCTACGAGCGTCTCCTTGCCATCAATTATTCCGGAGGTAATATATGTACCGCCCAGCTTAAGACACTTCTTGACAGCAGGCATAAGCGGAACAAGTACATCTGGCAGAATATTAGCCACAACGATGTCGTATTTCTCATATCCCACTCTGTCCTGTGTTTCTGTGTCTGATATGAGATTGCCAATCATAACATCAAACTGTGAAGGATCAATTCCGTTCACTTCCATATTTTCTTCACATGCAGGAATTGCACATGGATCAAGATCTGTTCCTACTGCATGTTTAATTCCATACATGAGAGCAACGATTCCCAGAATACCACTTCCAGTTCCCACATCGAGGAGCTCTGTTTCCGGTGTCATATGCTTCCATATCTGTCTCACACACAGCTGTGTTGTCTCGTGCATTCCAGTTCCAAACGCTGTTCCCGGATCGATGTGCAATATTCTTTTGTCCTTATCCTCAGGCTTCACCTCTTCCCATGAAGGGATAACAAGCAAATCATCTATATAGAACTGGTGGAAATACTGCTTCCAATTATTAATCCAGTCAATATCTTCTGTCTCATCGATGCTCAGCGTTCCCTCGCCGATATCCATAAAATTCTTCAAATCCTCAAGCTCACACTCAACACGCTTAACGATTTCTTCTCTATCCAGGATTTCTTCTCCAAGCTTTACCTTTCCGTCGTCTGTTTCTTCTACAAAAAAAGAAAGATATGCTATGCCATCATCTTCTCCTGCATCCATCGGAATATCCACGAACATCTGCTCTTTTTCAAGAGCTGTCAGGGGAATTTTATCCTCAATCTGCGCTCCTTCAAGACCAATATCATATAAAGTGCTTATAATAATATCTTCTGCCTCTGTAATTGTTTTCAGTCTATATTTAACCCATTTCATATATGGTTTCCTCCTGTCTTGAAAAAAAGCAAAAACAAAAAGTCTCGCAAAAACCTATACCATTTTATTGCATATACACACAAAAAACAACTTTGTGTAATACTGACGCTGGCTCTGACATAAAAAAGGCACGATTGCAGCCTTTGCAAATCGTGCCTCTTTTTCAACATCATATATTAGAAAAACTTCTTTTTCTTTTTTCCGCCATTATTTTTGTCATCGCCATCCGCAGATGCCTTGCCAGTTTTTCTTTCAACATCATGCAGCGAATCCCCTGTGAGCTCATCAAACTTACGAAGAAGATCCTTCGCCTCACTTGAAAGCTTCTCTGGAGTTTCAACCACAAAAGTCACATAATGGTTGCCCCTCTGGTCTCCTCTACCAACATGAGGGATACCTTTGCCCTTAAGTACAACCCTGGTATCCGTCTGAGTACCTGGCTTAATTGTGTATGCAATTCTGCTCTCAGGCTTGTCCTTATCTCCAAGTGTATCAACAAGAACTTCACCGCCAAGCGCAGCCATAGCAAATGAAATCGGAACAGTAGAATAGATGTTAGCGCCGTCTCTCTGGAATACAGGATGTCTGTACACCATTGTCTCCACAAGAACATCACCTCTTGCTCCACCAGCGCTTCCCGGCTCACCCATTCCGCTTATTCTAAATGCCTGACCATTATCGATTCCGGCTGGAACAATCGCCATAATCTTCTTGCGGGTAGACTTATATCCAGCGCCGCGGCACTCTGGACACTTATCCTTTATCATTTTTCCTGTTCCGTTACACTCCGGACAGCTCTGCACATTTCTCACAGTGCCAAAGAAGCTTGACTGTTCAATAACAACCTGGCCCTTTCCTCCACATCGCGTACAGGTTACAGGACTTGTTCCTTCCTTTGCTCCGGTTCCATGGCAACAGCTACATTCCTCCTTATAAGGAATCTCTATCTCCTTCTCGACTCCGAACGCAGCCTCAACGAAGGAAATACGCATGCTGACTCTGGTGTTTGCACCTTTTTGCGGACCACCTCTGGACCTTCTGGAACCTCCGAAGCCTCCTCCAAACATTCCACCGAAAAGGTCTCCGAATATATCTCCAAAATCCATTCCACTGAAATCAAAGCCGCCACCTCCGGCGCCTCCGTCAAACGCAGCATGGCCAAACTGGTCGTACTGTCTTCTCTTCTCAGGGTCGGATAAAATAGCATATGCCTCTGAAGCCTCTTTAAACTTCTTCTCCGCCTCTGCATCGCCCGGATTCATATCTGGGTGGTACTTCTTGGCCAGAACACGGTATGCTTTTTTTATCTCAGCATCATCTGCAGTTTTTGATATTCCGAGGACCTCGTAGTAGTCTCTCTTTTCCTCTGCCATTTCTTCTATCCTCTTTCCATATCGAAACACTAGTACAACATTTTCAATAAAACTCAGTTATCTGTCAAATGTCACGCCAGTCCAATTCATATAATAACACTTGTGGGCAGAACCTAAGCCCTGCCCTCAGTGTCTATTCACTCATAGTAATCACATATGCTGTGATATCCATTTCATGATTATACTTCTCTGTAATCACCGTCAACTACATCATCAGCAGTTTCTCCTGCTGCACCAGCACCTGCAGCGTCACCGCCAAATCCTGCGCCCATGTCAGGACCAGCCTGTCCACCCTGAGCCTGCTGCATGCTCTCATACATCTTAGTGAACAATGACTGTGCTGAATTCTGAAGTTTCTCCTGAGCAGCCTTGAGTTCAGCTACCTGATCTTCTGTCATTTCCTGATCCTTAGTCTTCTCAAGAATATCCTTAACAGCCTGGAGATCAGCTTCTACGCCGCTCTTGTCTGATTCAGGAATCTTATCTCCAACTTCTGAAAGTGCCTTCTCTGTCTGGAATACGAATGAATCAGCATCGTTTCTTGTGTCGATTGCTTCTTTTCTCTTCTTATCCTGAGCTTCATATTCAGCAGCTTCTTTTACAGCCTTATCGATTTCGTCATCTGACATGTTAGATCCAGCAGTAATTGTGATATGTTGCTCCTTGCCAGTTCCAAGATCCTTAGCAGAAACATTAACAATACCGTTTGCATCAATATCGAAGGTTACTTCAATCTGAGGCATACCTCTTCTTGCAGGAGGGATACCATCAAGACGGAACTGACCAAGTGACTTATTGTCTTTGGCAAACTGTCTTTCACCCTGTACTACGTTGATATCAACTGCTGTCTGGTTATCTGCTGCTGTAGAGAAAATCTGGCTCTTTCTGGTAGGAATTGTTGTATTTCTCTCAATCAACTTAGTTGCAACACCACCCATTGTCTCAATTGAAAGTGAAAGTGGAGTTACATCAAGAAGAAGGATTTCTCCGGCACCAGCATCACCTGCAAGCTTACCACCCTGAATAGATGCACCAAGTGCAACACACTCATCAGGGTTAAGGCTCTTTGAAGGCTCTTTGCCAGTCAGCTGCTTAACCTTATCCTGTACAGCAGGAATACGAGTTGAACCACCTACAAGAAGAACCTGGCCAAGATCTGCATTTGTGAGTCCAGCATCCTTCATCGCATTCTGAACAGGAATTGCTGTTCTCTCAACAAGGTCATGTGTAAGTTCATCAAACTTAGCTCTTGTGAGATTTAAATCAAAGTGAAGAGGTCCGCTTGCATTCATTGAGATGAAAGGAAGGTTGATATTAGTTGTTGTTGCAGAAGAAAGTTCCTTCTTTGCCTTCTCAGCAGCTTCCTTAAGTCTCTGAAGTGCCATCTTATCCTGTGAAAGATCAACACCGTTTGCAGCCTTGAACTCACTTACCATGTAATCAATAATCTTCTGGTCAAAGTCATCACCACCAAGATGTGTATCGCCGTTTGTTGAAAGAACTTCGATAACACCATCACCGATTTCGATAATAGATACATCGAATGTACCACCACCTAAATCGTATACCATGATCTTCTGCTCTTTCTCATTGTCAAGACCATAAGCAAGAGCTGCAGCTGTAGGCTCGTTGATAATTCTCTTTACATCGAGTCCGGCAATCTTACCAGCATCCTTAGTTGCCTGACGCTGTGCATCGTTGAAGTATGCAGGAACAGTGATAACTGCCTCAGTTACCTTCTCACCAAGGTACTGCTCTGCGTCAGCCTTAAGCTTCTGAAGAATCATTGCAGAAATCTGCTGAGGTGAATACTTCTTACCATCAATTGTACGACCTCTGTCGGTACCCATATCTCTCTTAATTGATGCGATTGTATTATCCGCATTGGTAACTGCCTGACGCTTTGCAGGCTCACCTACAAGTCTCTCACCATTCTTGGTAAAAGCTACGATTGAAGGAGTTGTTCTTGCTCCCTCCTGGTTTGCGATAACAGCAGGCTTACCACCTTCCATAACTGCTACGCAGCTGTTTGTTGTTCCTAAATCAATACCAATAATTTTTCCCATTTTATTTCTCCTCCTATTACTGTACTACCGCTACCATTGAGTGACGAACCA
>JAGHUF010000048.1 GCA_018064935.1 Candidatus Merdinaster equi
CATGATTAATTTCAACGTACCCCCTTTTACGGGAAAGGAAATAGAATATATCCGTCAAGCTGTAGAAAATCAGAAAATATGTGGAGACGGGCCATATACAAAAAAGTGTAATGAGTGGATTGAGAACAAGACTGGAACGAGGAAGGCGCTTCTCACGACATCATGCACACATGCGACAGAATTGGCAGCGCTTCTTGCTGACATAAAAGAGGGCGATGAGGTAATTATGCCTTCCTATACATTCGTTTCTACTGCTGATGCTTTCGTTCTTCGTGGTGCAAAGGTTGTATTTGTTGATATCAGACCAGATACAATGAATATTGATGAGAAACTTATTGAGGATGCAATTACGGAGAAAACAAAGGCAATTGTTCCGGTTCATTATGCTGGTGTAGCCTGTGAGATGGACACAATTATGGATGTTGCCAGGAAACATAATCTTATAGTAATTGAAGATGCAGCTCAGGGAATAATGTCCACCTACAAAGGTAAGGCACTCGGTTCAATTGGTGACTTTGGATGCTATAGTTTCCATGAGACTAAGAACTATAGCATGGGAGAAGGCGGTGCACTCCTCATAAAGGACGAGAAATATGTTGAGGATGCAGAGATTCTACGTGAAAAGGGAACAAATCGTGCAAAATTCTTCCGTGGACAAATAGACAAATATACGTGGGTTAATCTTGGGTCGTCGTATCTTCCAAGCGATATGAATGCTGCATATTTGTGGGCACAGCTGGAGATGGCTGATGAGATTAATAATCACAGAATAGAACTGTGGAATATGTACCAGGAACTACTGACACCGCTTAAAGATGCTGGACTAATTGAGCTTCCAGTTGTTCCAGAGGGTTGTGTACATAATGCACATATGTTTTATATTAAGACGAAGAATATTGAAGAGAGAACAGCTTTTATTTCGCACATGAAGGCTAATGACGTATTGGCAGTTTTCCATTATATTCCACTTCATGGAGCACCTGCTGGTAAAAGATTCGGGCGTTTTCATGGTGAAGATAAATATACAACAACAGAGAGTGAAAGACTTGTCCGATTGCCTATGTACTATACATTAACTGAACAGCAAGTTGAGAGTATATGCAATTTGGTTAAAGCTTTTTACAAGATGTAACTTTTTGGCTGCTTTGTAAGTCTACATTAGAAGGAAGTTGCGGAGCATTTTATAGCGCAAGATAATATTCATCATGGTGAGTAGTTTAAGAGCAAAAAGAATTCGAGATACGTTGATTGCACTTGCTGTTACAGTTATATGTGCTCTCGTGGGATTTCTTTTATTTGATATATATTATGATATGAATGATGATATTCTCATCAAAGATATCTTGGCTGGAACATATACGGGTGTTCCAGATGGTCATAATATCCAGATGCTATTTCCTATTGGGGCATTGATTGCTGGATTATATAGATTATTTCCAGCAATGGGTGATGTACAGGTTCCCTGGTATGGACTGTTCTTGTGTGCATTGCACATCGCATGCTGTTTTTTGGTATTGCGAAGAACAATGAGTTTCACAACCAGGTTTTGGGGAAGATTTGTTATAGCAGGAGCTGGACTGTTAATGTTTTTGGGGCTGCTCCTAATGCCATTTGTGTACATTCAGTACACGGTTACAAGTGGTGTGCTGTCGGCTACAGGTATTTTTCTGTTCTACACAACAGATGACGAATTGGAAGCAAAGGCATTCTTTGTTAAAAATATAATTCCTATTCTGCTTCTTACATTGAGTTTTTATCTGCGAACCGAAATGATGCTCCTTTTATGCCCTATGATGCTGGTGGCAGGAGTATGTAAGTGGTTTTATGGTTCGTCAAAGGCGAGTCTTAATCCGTTCTCTAGGGTAAGCTTTACCAAGTATTTATCAGTTCCGATTATTCTGGGGATTCTAATGGGGCTAGGACTGCTTGTTAATGCGATTGCATATGGTGGCAAGGGCTGGGATGAGTTTGGTTCGTTCTTTGATGCCAGGACAGAAGTGTACGATTTTCAAAACGGTGCACCCAGATATACAGAAAATGAAGAATTTTATGATGAAATTGGTCTGGCTCAAGGTGAGGTAACTCTATTCGATAATTATAATTTTGCATTGGATACAAAAATTGATTCAGATGCGATGGATGCTATTAGCGAATATAACAGAGATTCTTTGGGGAAGACATATTTCCAACTCGGATTTGCGCAGACATTGTCTGAATATATATATAGAATGTTTCATAAGGAAGATGCACCGTACAATTATATGGTTTGGCTTCTTTATGTGCTTATCGGTGCGATTGGTGCGCTTAGACTGGATCTGACTATGGTGGCTAAGGTTGGAGCCATGTTCGTTGCTAGAAGCATTAGCTGGATGTATATAATAGCCAGGGGGCGGACACCAGACAGGATAACGATTCCATTATATGTATGTGAGATTCTTATTTTGATTGCTATGTTCCTGCTCTCATCGAAGATACTTCTGAGAGAGTACTATGAAGAAAACGAAGAAAATTATTCATATCGGAAGTGGTTTCCAGTTACTGCGGCAATATTGATTTCTGTTCTTTTGTTGATTCCTGGAATCAAGAAAACTGTGAGCGCTATTGGAGAGATGCAATACAGGCAGGATGTGAATGAGGAGTGGGATGCGTTAAAAGGTTATTTTGCCCAAAATCCTGGAAACTATTATGTTTTGGATGTTTATTCCACAGTTAAGTATTCAGAAAAAATATTTGAGAATGTAGATAATTCGTACCGCAACTTCGAGATTTGTGGAGGATGGGGCGCAAAGAGCCCCATCTATGCTGACAAGTTATCTAAATTGGGTGTATCTAATATTGAATCAGATCTAATCAATATGAAAAATGTGTATTTTGTGATAGATACGCAGAGAGATATTGATTGGCTTGTTGCTTATTATAAGGATAAGGGACAAGAGGTTAGATTAGAGAATAAAGGAATCCTTAAGATAAACGGAAATCAAAGATTTGCATTTTATAAAGTGAAGAGACATGTCTAAAGTATATATTCGCCCAATTACGTATGATGATACGGAGTTGGTTGTTAAGTGGCGCGCAATGAAGTTCGTGCAGGACAATTTTATATTTAGAGAGCCAATCACTAGGGAGGTTCATGAGAACTGGATGAGAACTAAGGTGGATACTGGAGAAGTAGTTCAGTTTATTATATGCGTGGGCGAAGAGAGGTTTCCGATAGGTAGTGTATACCTTAATAAGATAGATAGGAAACATAGTCACTGTGAATATGGCATATTTATTGGAGAAGAGGATTTCCTTGGAAAAGGTTATGGAACAGAAGCGGCGAGACTCGCTATTAACTATGCATTCGATGAGCTTAAGTTGCATAAGATTGTGCTCAGACTTCTCGGTGACAATATGAGAGCTAGAAAATCCTATGAAAAGGCTGGATTTGTATATGAAGGAACATCAAGGGATTATGTGCTGCTTGATGGGAAATACAGAGACGTTGTTTTTATGGGTATAATCAACCCTAAGAGTAAATAGATTAGATTGGATGTAGAGTATGAAGGTTAGTTTTGTAATTCCCTGCTACAGATCAGCCCAGACTTTGCCGGGCGTAGTAAATGAAATAGAAGAGACAATGAAAACACTCTCAAAATATGAGTGGGAGCTCGTTTTAGTTAATGATTGTTCTCCAGATGATACCTTTGAGACAATTAAAACAATTGCGAGTGTTAGAAATAATGTTGTAGGAATTAGCCTTGCAAAAAATTTTGGGCAACATGCTGCTCTTATGGCTGGATTCAGGGAAGCCACGGGGGATATAGTAGTTGCACTTGATGATGATGGTCAGACACCAGCTAATGAGGTTGGCAAACTTCTAGACGGAATAGAGAGCGGAGCGGATGTTGTTTATGCAAGTTACAGGAATAAAAAGCATTCTGCATTTAGGAATTTTGGGAGCAGTGTAAATGAGAAGATGCTTCGCATAATGCTTGGGAAACCCAAGGATTTGTTTATCAGTAGCTATTTCGCGGCAAAGAGATTTGTAGTTGACGATATGCTCCGCTATGAGAATAGCTATCCATATGTGATTGGACTTGTATTAAGAGCGACCAAGAACATTATCAATGTAGATGTAACGCATAGGGAGAGAGAAGTAGGTACGAGTGGATACACTTTGAAGAAGCTTCTTGGGTTGTGGTTCAATGGTTTTACCGCTTTTTCAATAAAGCCGCTCCGCATTGCTACTTTTCTTGGTGTGATTACTGCAATAGCAGGATTTGCTTATGGTATATATACAATAATTAAGAAATTTATTGTGCCGGATGTCCCTCTTGGATTCTCTGCGATGATGAGTGCATTGGTATTCATTGGCGGAATGATAATGCTTATGCTTGGGATGATTGGTGAGTACGTTGGAAGAATGTATATCAGCATGAATAATTCACCGCAGTATGTGGTGAGGGAAAAGACAAATGAAAAAAATTGCTGAAATTATGAAAGAGAATACCATCTGGAGGATGACGGTCATTACGATCGTCATCATTTTGTGTTTCCTGATATTCCCATTTAGAGTTATTAGGCATTACGCAGATTATAAGTCTGATTCAACCTCAGCAATCGAGGCGACTGGTCCTGTAACAATGGAGGAAATTGTTCTTCAACAATTTACGCCACAATATTCTACGATTGATAAGATGAACATTGGTGCAATTGCCAGTGGTTTTCATCCAGATGGAAGAGATAGACTTTTTGCAACTATTTATGACGAGAACTTCGAGATTGTGTACCAGGAAGTGCTTGATTTCAAAGATGTGTTAGATAGAAATGGTATTGAGATTTGCCCTGAGATGCAGTTTGAGATCGGCGCTACATATTATATTGGGATAAATGTCCATTTCGATGCTGTTAATGAGCTTAGGGTAACATATAAGGGAGCGACAGCTGAGGATAGTGATAATCTGGGTTTTTTATTCTATGCAAATGAATGGATTCCAGACAGAGTTGCGCTTGCAAGTATATATTATGAGCAACCATTATCCAATAAGCAGATGGTATTTGCTATCGCAGGTGTTTTGCTTGGAGGTGTCCTTCTATATCTGTTTGGCGCTGTTTTATTTAGAAAAATTGCGAGGGTTCCTGCTTTTGCAAAGATTATTTCAATTTCGGCAGGTATTATTGGCACTGCTATTGTCGGTACCGCGTTCTATTTTGCATGTATTGCTCGAATTTTCTCGAGCGTGAGATTAGATGTTTGTATTTATGCGGGGGCATGTATCATTGCGGAAGCTATACTGATATTTGGCTGCTTTTATTTATACAGGAGGAATAAGCTTCTTGCCACAGATAAGATAAATAACATTGGACTTCTTAAAAAGTGTTCGACTATTATCTATCTTCGACTCGTTTCTCTTGTGCTGACATTATGGGGATGTATCAGATATATAGATAATGACGGGCAGTGGATTCAGGACGAAGGTAGAAATCTGGTAATTGTTTTCTTTGGGCTGTTTGTTCTACTGACTATCAAAAAAGAGAATATCAGATGCCTAATTAATAGATTGACAATAGCGTATCTTGTTTTAGCTGTGCCTAGCGGTATAGTTTATGCGGTATTGACAGGGGAGGCAGAACATGCGCTTGGAAATCAGCTTCTACTGATGCTTGGATTTACCATATGGGGGCTCCTAATTATATATACTGCGTCTATATATGTGAAAATGAAGAAAAATCCGTTTGCGTCGTGTGGCAAAGTACTTGGAATAGCTTTGGCAGTTCTGGGAGTGTCAATGCTCATCTTCTCATTTGGAAAAATATGGACAATAATGATGGTAATAATGCTCGTTGTTTTCTATGCACAGGATTATTCTGTTTCAGAGAGAAGAGAGCATGTTCACATATTTGGGAATGCTGTGTTGATTCACTTTGGAATAATGGCATTTATGTGTCTTCTTGTAAGACCTATATGGGCATATAGATTTGTTAGGTATCCCATGTGGTTTTACACCGTTGCCTGCACAGGTATGTATTTGGTCTTGGTTGAGGCTGTAGCAATATCAAGATTGTTTGCCAAGATGAAGAGAACGGGCACAGTTTTCAAGGAATGTGTCTGGGAATGGATACTCAACGGAATAGTGTTTGGTTTTCTGTTCCTTTCAATCGCAAGGACAGCGTTGACCGCATTAGCATTCATGTCATTAGTGGTGCTGATTGGAGGAATTATTGTATATAGACCTAGAGTAAAACAGTATTTCAAGACTATAGGGATTGCAGTGTGTGTTCTTAGTATGTCTGTGGTTCTTGTATATAGCCTGGTTAGATGCATTCCATCAGCGATTGCACTGCCTTATCAGTTGGGAAGCTACGAGGATGATGTGGCTGAACCGAGAATTGGCGAAAAGCCTAATTCGAACTACTATTTGTC
>JAGHUF010000042.1 GCA_018064935.1 Candidatus Merdinaster equi
TGGAAGCATTCTTGATTCTTTTACCAAAAGGACTTCTTCAAAGAGGGTGTCAGTATACGCGATTATTGTGTATCTGGCATTGATTCTTACGTGGGATGAACAGCAAAATCCTATGTTGTTTGATCTGATTCACAGGGGCTGGCAGGCAGGAACCATGCTGTTTATGGCATTGATTCCACTGTGTGCTGCAGTTGTTTTCTATGCTGTGAGACTTATAATGCGCCGCATGTCAAGTAAGAGACTGCTGAGTGAAAGCGCATCTAAGGGTGCTAGTAAGAAACAGACGATGGCTGAGCGCTGCAGTGAATGCGATGCACAAGTTGCAGGCAAGACACACGAATCTGCGTCCACTTGGAAGTCTGCAGCTAAAACAGTGTTTGTAGTCTTCATGCTGTGCCTGGCGGTGGCAGTTGGTGGAACGGTCTTTCCGTGTATGCCGAGAAACGACCTTGTGCGAAATTATAAGACCCAGTACGAACCACAAACTCCTGCGCTTAAGGATGTTCTGTCGCTTTCGAAGGAATTGCAGGAAGCGGGAAAAGAGGTATATCTTGCTGCCCCCTCTGAGATTCTGTATGTGGCCAGATATTATAATCCGGACATAATTGTGACATATTCAAGAGATGCAGAAGGAAGTAATGAACTTGCATATTACGATGACAGCTATACCGGTGAGCAGATGATTCTTCATCAGTTTATGGAGCTGGGAGGAGATCCTGATTCATGCCTCCAGCTCGCGGCTGTTCCCGGGTGTAATGTTGTTGTTCTTAGAGCCGAGGCATCAGATGAGACCATGTCGTCTTTGAGGTTTGAGGAATATAAAAAGACCGATGACGGATATGTGATATATGTAAGATGAAAAATATGCAGAGAGCACTAATTCTGATATAATAATAAATAACTATGAGTATCAAACCCGAGTGTAATACTCGAGTGTAATATCCCAGTGTAATACCCCAGTGTAATACCCCGGTGTAATACCCCAGTGTAATACCCCAGTGTATGGAGGAAGATGAATAAATGAAATTACTTAGTGTTGTGGTTCCATGCTATAACGAGGAAGAAAATGTTCCATACTTCTATGAAGAATTACTCAAGCAGGAAACATATTTCAAAGCAAAAGATGTTGAGTTTGAGATTATATATGTAGATGATGGTTCTAAGGATGGGACTGTGGCAGAAGTTCATAAACTTATTGATAAGGATGAGCGCGTTCATCTTGTTTCTTTCTCAAGAAATTTTGGCAAAGAGGCAGGTATTTTTGCCGGACTTACCAAAGCAACGGGAGACTACGTGGTATTGATGGATGCAGATCTCCAGGATCCACCGGCACTTCTTCCTGAGATGTATGAAGGAATTCAGGAGGGATATGATTCGGTTGCTACAAGAAGAGTATCAAGAAAGGGAGAGCCACCGATTCGTTCTCTTTTTGCAAGGATGTTCTACAGACTTATGGGTAAGATTTGCAAAACCGAAATTGTGGATGGAGCGCGTGACTACAGATTAATGACCAGACAGGTTGTGGATGCGATTCTGTCTATGCAGGAATATAACCGTTTCACAAAGGGAATTTTCGGCTGGGTTGGATTTAAGACAAAGTGGCTTGAGTACGAGAATATCGAGAGAGTAAAAGGTGAAACCAAGTGGAACTTCTGGAAGCTGTTTAAATATGCACTCGATGGAATCATGGCATTTTCTACAGCTCCGCTTGCAATTGCTTCAATATTCGGAGTGATTTTTTGCTTTTTATCACTGGTACTGATTATTTTTACAATTATCAGAACAGCGTGCTTTGGAGATCCAACAGCAGGCTGGCCGAGTCTTGTGTGCATAATATCGCTTCTGTCTGGAGTTCAGCTTCTGTGCGTGGGAATCTTGGGACAGTATTTGTCTAAGACATATCTTGAAGTTAAGAAGCGTCCGATTTACCTTGTTCGCGAGGATATTTAATGACGTATGGTAACCCCTCTGAGGGATGAATACTGCTACGTAAAAACGGGAGATTCAGGATGCCATTAGTATCCATAATAGTACCTGTGTACAATGCCGAAAAATATATAGAGTGCACTGTGGCAAATGTTAAGGCGCAGACGTTTACTGACTGGGAGTTGATTCTTGTCGATGATTGTTCCAGAGATACAAGCGCGAAGATAATCGATGAGCTTGCTGATGCGGATGAGCGAATTATAGCTGTTCATCAAAGTGAAAATATGGGAGCTGCAGCGGCAAGAAACAGAGGACTTTCTGAAGCGAAGGGGCGATATATAGCTTTTCTTGATGCGGATGATGTCTGGCATGATAACAGGCTTGAGAGAACACTGGAATTTAGCAGACAAAAGGATGCAGGATTCGTTTTCTCCGCGTATGAATTCGGGGACGAGGAAGCGAAGCCAACTGGGAAAATAGTACATGTGCCCGAAAAACTCAGCTATAAAAAAGCACTTTCACGCACTGTTATTTTTACGACGACAACTCTTTTTGATACACAGAAGATAGACAGGGAACTGCTATCCATGCCGCTTGTAAAAAGCGAGGACACAGCGACCTGGTGGAAAATATTAAGAAATGGTCACGAGGCGTATGGCCTTGATGAAGTTCTTGCAATCTACAGAAGACCTGCGAATTCGCTTTCGTCGAACAAAGCCGAGGCAGTGAAGCGTATATGGCATCTCTACAGGGACTGTGAGAAGATGAATGTCTTTGCATCATTCGGACACATGATTGGATGGGCTGTGAGAGCAACGCTAAGGCGAATATAGTGATTACTTAGGGAATAGAGATAACCAGATGACACAGAAAAAATCAGATTCTGCAAAAAGACTAATCATTGCATTGATTACGATCATAGAATTTTTTGCACTCACTGCAGCTTATGCAGTGGGATGGTTTCAGGTATATTATCCGAAAATCAGATATAGCAATATTAATGGTGGACTTAAGTTTTATTTGAATGGTCACCTTCTTATTTTGGCTATATATCTGGTTCTTCTTATGTTTTTTGCAGCTACCTATGGAGGAACCAAAATAGGTTATCACAAGGTGGGAGATGTTTTTTTCTCACAGGTGTTTGCGCTTTTGTTTGTAAACTTTATCTCGTATCTTCAGATTTCGCTTATGGCGAACTGGATGCAGGATGTCGTGCCTCTCTTGGCAGTTTTCGGAGTCCAGCTTGCTGTAGCGCTTGTTTTTGTTCTTTTGAACAATAAGCTCTATCATGTAATGTTTCCACCCAGGAGGATTCTTCTTGTGTACGGAAGCAGGGGATATGGAGACATTGAGAACAAAATCAATTCGAGAAAAGACAGATTCAAAATCACAGGGACAATTGATGTTTCTGAAGGACTCACAGTTGTTGAGAAAAGAGCAGAGAGCGGTGAGTTTGATGCGGTGGTATTGTGGGATATTCCATCAGCTGATAAAAACCGATTGATGAAATATTGTTACGCGAGACGAATTCGAATCTACTTCATGCCAAAGATACCGGACGTTCTGGCAAAAGGAGCAGATCAGCTGGATTTGTTTGATACTCCTATTTTCCTGGTTCGGGAGTACGCACTTACAATCCAGCAAAGATTTTTCAAGAGGCTGGTAGATATAATCTGTTCGTTCATTCTCATAATAATCACTTCGCCATTTATGTTGATTACAGCAATTCTGGTCAAGTGTTATGACAAAGGGCCTGTGTTATATAAGCAGGTCAGATGTACCATTGGCGAGAAGGAATTTAAGATATTAAAATTCCGAAGCATGAGAGTGGATGCGGAGAAGGATGGAGTTGCCAGACTGGCGGCAAAAAACGATAGTCGTATAACTCCGATTGGTAAGTTCATACGTAAGGTAAGACTCGATGAGCTTCCGCAGCTAATCAACATCCTGAAAGGGGATATGTCCTTTATTGGACCAAGACCTGAGAGACCAGAGATTATTGCTCAGTACAAAGAGGATATGCCCGAGTTTGCATTCCGAATGAAGGTTAAAGCGGGATTAGCAGGCTTCGCTCAGGTATATGGCAAATACAATACGACGCCATATGATAAACTCAAGCTGGATCTGACGTATATAGAGAATTATTCTCTTTGGCTTGATTTGAAGCTCATGCTGCTCACGCTCAAGATACTATTTGTTCCTGACAGCACAGAGGGAATCGATGAAAACCAGACTACTGCGCTTAAGAAGCAGCTTGAAGAGCAGGAAGAGGACAAAAGAAAATGAATGAAGAGATGATAAGAAAAGAGGGCGTGGATGTAAGACTCGTCCTTCTTTTGCTATTAAAAAAAGGTATTACAATTCTTGTTTGCACACTGCTTGGAGTAGCTGCTGCAGGCATTATTTACATGAGTATTTATATGGCAGCAGTCGGTGGTGCTAAGTATAAATGTGAGGCAAAGTTCTATATCCATTTCGATAACTTTGACGATAAGGATTATTTTGACTATTACTACAATGGCTACTGCTGGGACGAGCTTCTCTCAAGTGATATGATTCTAGGCTATGCCATGGAAAACTGTAGCGAGAAGTATGGGCTGTCACAGTCAGACAGAGAATTTGTCGACGACTGTATAACTGCTGACATTCAGTCGGATGTAAGAGTGCTGACAATCTATATCGAAACTCCTACTGAGATTGACGGACTGAATATCAGACAGACAATAATAGATGCGATAGCGCATTTCCAGACTGTTGGCGAACATATAGAGAACATTGAGCTTATACAGCAGACAGATCCAAAGCTTGAGATGATTGATAATAATATTTGGAGAGCACTTGTCCTTGGTGGAGTTCTTGGATTTGTATTCGCGATTATCGGTGTCCTTATTGTCAATGCATATAACAGAGATATCTATCTTCCCTCTGAGTTTGAGAAGCGTTTTGGAATAGTATGCGCGGGTATTTTGCTGCGCGGTGAAAAAGAAGAGGATCTCATGGAATTCCTAGATGGAAAGGGACTTGATGAGAAGGATGATCCAATGGGATTTCACAGAGAGCTGAGGGATAATCTTGATTATCTGATGCAGAGCGGAAATGTGAATGCGGTCAGTGTATCTGAGCTTGCTGCTTCTGAGGATGTCATATACAAGAAGTTAAGACCGCTTGATGGCATTGTTCTGCTATTTCCTCAGAAAAAAAGAAATGGAATAACACTTGAGCGAATAATGCACACATTAAGAGTTCAGCAGGTTAAGGTTCTTGCAGGCGTTATGACAGATGCTGACGGAGCGTTTATCAGGACATATTTTTTTGGAAAAAAATAGCTTTTGCAGGGAAAGAATAGCAATGAGAGTAGAATTACTTGTTTCAGCAGTTGATAAAGACGTTAGAAAACTGGCTAAGACAATGCAAATTGAATCAGATGCGGTGATAATAAATCAGGTTGTATCAGGTGGTGCAGTATGCACTTTCGATGAGTGGAAGACTGATGAAGGTGGACATATCAGGGCGTATACTATGGCTGAAAAGGGAGTAGGACTGTCCAGAAATAATGCACTCCTTCGTGCCAATGCAGATATCTCTTTGTTTGGCGATGAGGATATTGTATATAAAAAGGGCTATGCCAAAACGGTTGAGGAAGCTTTTGATGCGCATCCTGAGGCTGACATGCTTCTGTTCAATGTTGACGTCTGTGAGGAGAGAAGGACATATCATATTGATTCCTTTTCTAAGGTTAAGAAGACAAACTGTGGAAGATATCCGGCATATAGTTTTGCTATTAGAACACAGAAAATGCATTCTCACAATCTTACATTCTCACTTCTGTTTGGCGGAGGAGCTAAGTATTCAAACGGAGAGGATTCGCTCTTTATCCTGGATGCGTTAAGAAAAGGGCTCAAGGTTTATGCTGTGCCCGAGACAATCGGTGAGGAGATTCCAAGACCATCAACATGGTTTAATGGCTACAATGAGAAATTCTTTTTTGATAGGGGAGTTTTGTATCATTTTCTGTATGGAAAAATGGCAAAGCTATTGTCATATAGATTCATTCTGAAAAAGAAGTCTTTTATGTGTAAAGAGATTAATTCAAAGGATGCATATAAACTTATGAAGCAGGGAATAGCGGAGGCTTCGAAGCTGTGATTTTGTATGTGTTTGTTCTGGCAACAACTACATTTGCAGCATTTCTGGTTGAGGGTGGTGCTGTTTGTTTTAGGGGACGAACATCCTGTTTTCCAGCCAGGCAGGCCGTGATCAGAAGGTCAGCTCTTGCCGGCATTTTTTTGATGCTGTTTCTACTGTCGGCGCTCCGATTTGAAACCGGAAATGACTATGTAAGATACGAGGAAATATTCCGAAGGATATGGGGCGGATGGGTTGTACCAACTGAGCCAGGATTTAATGTATTTATCAAAGGACTTCAGTATGTGTTTGGTGAGACAAACTATATTGTATTCTTTGCTATCTTTGCATTCTTTACAGTATTGTTCATGCTTCGAGCACTGTATGTTCTGAGTGAGAATTTTGCATTCAGTTTCTTCCTGTTCATGTGTTTTGGATACTATTTCAATTCCATGAACACGATGCGTTACTATTTGGCAGTTGCAGTTGCCATGTGGGCGATTTCGTTCATTCACAGAAAGAAATATGGAAAATTCGTGTTGGCGATTCTGGTGGCTGCTCTTTTCCATAAGTCGGTACTTCTGGTAATCCCGATATATTTGCTTGCGAATGTGACCTGGAAATTGTGGTCCGTAATTCTTATTAGTGCTTTTGGCGTATCCGGCCTATTCCTTGGCAAATACTATCTGAAGCTTATTCTCATTCTGTATCCATCCTACAATAATACCGAATATCTTGAGGGTGGAACGTCATATGCAAATATATTAAGGTGCGCGCTAGTTGTCGGTATGTGCCTCCTCTTCTGGAAGAATTCTTGGAGGGAAAATAAGCAATATCGCATGTATTTCCGCCTGAATGTGGGTGCGCTACTTCTGTATCTGTGTGGCTCATTTATTCCGGAGGTATCACGAATCGGCACATACATGACTATCACGCAGGTGTTCCTGATTCCGGGCGTGGTTAAGAGTATTAGTGCCTCGGATGAGAATGTGCAAAATAATGCTTCCACCAATGAGGGCAGTAAGAATATCGATGCAAGGAAAAAAGTATTTCTCACGACCTTTGCAGCGGTGATGGCCGCGGTATTTTATTTCATATTCTGGCTTTATAAGGCGTATGGAGATGTGATTAAGTTGCTTCCGTACCACAGCTGGATATTTATGTAGGTGTTGCGACAGATTGGACTAATATTAGCTAAATCATAACCAACGAAGGCTGTGGTTAAAAATGGGATAAAAGTGTGAGTATGAATAGTGTGATGTTCAGCATAATAGTTGTATGTCTGAATGCTGGTGATGAACTGAATAAGACGGTGGAGAGTGTGCTGTGTCAGACTTGTCGCGACTACGAAATTATTGTAAAAGATGGTGGATCGAGCGACGGGAGTATACAGAAGCTTCCTGAGGATGAACGAATCAGGCTGGTTCAGGATAAAGATACAGGAATCTATGATGCAATGAATCAGGCCTCGAGGGATATCAGAGGGCGATATGTTATATATCTCAACTGCGGTGATTATTTTGCCTCGGACAACGTGCTCGAGGAACTAAAGTGGGAGATGTGCCCAGCAGGAGAGGTTACAGCAGCAGACGATATGAGTTCTGTGGCGGATTTGAACCAAACGAGAGAGATGTGCCAACCTGGCGAAGATGAAAGCCGGGTATACATCTATTATGGCGACATTATTGAAAGAAAGACCGGAAGCTGCGTGAGCAGTAATCCCAGCCTCGATGAGTTCGCGCTATATAGAAATATACCGTGCCATCAGGCATGCTTTTATGATTCATCTTTAATCAAAATGGACGGAACTGACAGAGCTTATGTATATGACACATCACTCCCTGTCAGAGCCGATTATGATCATTTTCTCTGGTGCATTTATGTGAAAAAAGCAGTGCCGAAGTATGTTCCAATCACTGTCTGTTCATACGAGGGTGGAGGGTTTTCTGAAACCAAAGAGAATGCCAGAAAGGCAGCAAAAGAGCATAAACTGATAACTGCTAAATATATGCCAAAAGCTTCTTTGACAAAGTACAAAATGATTATGATTCTGACACTTCAGCCGATTAGGGCGAAGCTTGCGGGAAGCAAAACTTTTGCGAAAATGTATCAGGGACTTAAGAGCAAGTTGTATTCTTGAGTGGCATATGTAAGTGCTCTGCATTATGAGTGTACCATAAGGCAAGGCGGAATATGCCAAGGTGTATAGCAGGTAAAATGCACTGCCGTTGCTTGAAAAACGTGGAAATAGATATGAGAATATTGTGGGTTTGTAATATGATGCCTGCCCCGATTGGTGAGGCACTCGGAATTGAATATAGCAACAAAGAAGGTTGGGTATCCGCTCTGTGCAGACGAATCATGGAAGAGTCCAGTGCCACAATCACTCTGGGCATATGTTTTCCATGGGAGGGCGAGAATGGGAGACTCTCAGGAAAGGTATCCCTCCAGCATGGCAAGTATATTGTCACGAGCGCAGCTTCTGATGAATCAGATAGCGTGACGAGCAATGTTTTTTACTATGGTTTTTCGGAAGACACAGTTCATGAAGAAACTTATGATGAGTCGCTTGAAAGCAGGCTGAAAGAAATTATTGATGAGTACAAGCCTGATATTATTCACTGCTTTGGAACTGAGTATGGACACACTCTTGCAGCGCTTAGGGCATTTGGTAATAGTGATAAATCCATTATAGGACTTCAGGGAATATGCCATAAAATTGCTGAACACTATTTGGATGGTGTGCCTGAGGACATTGCAAAGAGAAGTACCTTCAGAGATCTAATCAAAAGTGACAATCTTCTTAAACAGAAGGATAAAATGATTAAGCGTGGAGAGAGGGAAAAGCAGTGTCTTGAACTTGCTGGTCATGTACTGGGTCGTACCACTTTTGATAAAGAGAGTACTCTTAGTATTAATCCTAAACTGAAATATCACTTCATGAATGAAACACTTCGAAAGACATTCTATGAGGGAAAATGGCAGATAGATAAATGCAGGCAATACAGTATCTTTATGAGTCAGGGGAATTATCCAGTAAAGGGGCTTCACTATGTGCTTAAGGCTCTGCCACAGCTTGTGAAGGATTTTCCTGAGGTGCACCTGTATATTGCGGGAGATAATATTACAAAAGATTCTCTCCTAGGGAAAATAAAAATATCTTCTTATGGTCAGTATCTCATGGAACTGATCAAGGAAGGAAAACTTGAGAATCATGTAACTTTCCTTGGTTCATTATCAGCAGATAAGATGAAAGAGCAGATGCTATTTAGTCACATTTTCTTATCTGCATCAACAATTGAGAATTCGCCCAATTCTGTTGGCGAAGCAATGCTTCTGGGAGTTCCAGTTGTGGCGAGCGAGGTAGGCGGAGTTCCGGATATCTTACGGGATGGGGCAGAAGGACTACTGTATACCAAGGATAATGAAAGTGCGCTCTGCGCAGCAATTGGAAGAGTATTTGCCGCAGATATAAGCCGGGTGAATGATGTGGTCCAGAGTGCGTCGAAGACTGCCAGAGAGAGACATGACGCAGATACCAATTACAAGAGACTGCTTGAAATTTATGAGAATGAACTGTGAAGCACAGTTGCAGGAAAACCAATGATAATGAACTGTGAAACTAAAATCACTAGGTGGATCAGTGAGATTGATTTATGAGACTAACGTTTGTAAGCAATTATATTAATCATCACCAAATACCGATGTCCGAGGAACTCTATAAGATTCTTGGCTCTGGTTATACATTTATTCAGACCGAGCCCATGGAAAGCGAGAGAAAGAGGATGGGCTGGGAAGTTGAGGATGAGCCCCCATACGTTCTTCATTCGTACGATGACATGAAGACTGCTGGAAAACTCATCATGGATTCAGATGTTGTTATTTTTGGCGGTGCCAGAGAGCAGGAACTGATTATCCCGAGAATTGAGGCCAGGAAGCTTACACTTAGATACAGCGAGAGAATATACAAGGAAGGTCAGTGGAAGTTTATATCGCCAAACGGACTGAAGCAGAAATACCATGACCATATCAGGTTTGGTAAGTACCCAGTGTATTTGCTGTGTGCAGGTGGATATGTTGCATCGGATTTTCATCTGATTCATGCATATAAGAATAAGATGCTGAAATTCGGCTATTTCCCAGAATTCATTGACTATGCGGATGCCGTTCACTCAAAGCGTTTTGGTTTTGATACAGAGATTGTTTGGGCAGGAAGATGCATCGATTGGAAGCATCCTGAGGTTGCAATCGATGTGATGGAGCACTTAAAGAAGCTGGAGATAAATGCCCACATGACATTCATTGGTGGAGGAGAGCTGCTTCCGGACATTCATGACAGAGCTGAGGCAGCAGGTCTTTTGGACATGATTACGTTCACTGGTTTTTTGAAGCCAGGGGCTGTGCGTGAACATATGAGAAGGTCAGATGTGTTCCTGTTTACGAGCGATTACCGCGAGGGATGGGGAGCCGTTTTAAATGAAGCAATGAATGCCGGATGTGCTGTAGTTGCAAATGAAGGAATTGGTGCAGCTCCATATCTTATTCCAGCTGGTTCCGAGTGCGGATATACATATCCAAATGGTGATATAGACAAATGTAAGACACTTGTTCAGGCGCTTGTACTGAATAAAGAGCTCTGCCTTCGAACTGGTAGACTTGCATATGAGAGAATCAGAAGCGAGTGGAATCCGGCGGAGGCAGCGAAGAGATTAATTGAAGTATCGGAGGGCTTGCTTAGCTACATGAGCGAGCATGAAGGAGAGGGGAATGCTCCTTTTGTAAATCAAATCAAACTTCCGGAAGATGGACCCTGCTCTGTAGCACCAATCCTTTCTCCGGGAATAAGAAATTAGTTATGAATAATAATAGTAATAGCAAAGATAATAAAAAAAGAAATATCGCAAATAATGCTGGAATTGGAGATGGGAGCAGTAAATCCAATGCTGTGAATGATAAAAATCCGCGAAGAATATATGTCTGCCATACACTCTATCATGTATATGTCTCGATACTTAAGGAACTGAACTTCCAGATGGCTGAAGCTAGGGACAAGGTGCAGTCAGTGGAACAGACTACTTGCGATAATAGGGACGAAGCTGGCACTGGCAGAATATTGAGGGCGGATATCGCACTCTCGACGGTTTACATGGATCTGTCAGAGGTTGGAGAGAAACTTAAGACTTCTGGGATATTCGAAAATGTTTACTCCATGGAGGAACATTACGCGGAGGATTTTCCGGAGATAATTAAGTACAGGCAGAATCATGGGAATATATTAATTCATACCTGGAACAGACTTAAATACACTAAGAAGCTGGGCAAAAAACAGGAAGAATTCATCAAGATAGATTTTAGAAAATATCAGGATATATATGTATTCTGTGATTCGGATCCTATAGGGTACTATCTCAATTACAAGCATATTTATTATCATGCTGTTGAAGATGGGTATAACTGCTTGAAAGTATTTGACGCTGCGCATGTTGATAATGCAGGGCACTTTGAGTTCAAAGCTAAGCTTGCCAGAATGGGACTTATATTCATTCAAAATGGTTACAGCAAATACTGCCTTGATATGGAAGTGAATGACAAATCCGTATTTGATTACGAGTTCGATAAGTACATTGAGGTTCCAAGAGCCAAACTTGAGAAACAGCTTGGAGCTGCAGAGCGGAAGAAAATTCTGGATATTTTTCTTCCGGATGCTGAGGAAATTTCTAGGCAGCTTTCAGGGTGTGATGATTGTATACTATTTCTCACAGAGGGTTATCCAGGTGACAGACCTGATATAAGAGAGAAAATCTGTGAAGATATTCTGAGGGATTATTGCCAGGGAAAAAAGGTTGTTATCAAGCCACATCCAAGAGATGATGTTGATTATGCAACTAAGTTTGGGCAGTGCATTGTGATTCGCGGAAAGTTCCCGATTGAAGTTTTGAATTTTATCGACGGAATTCATTTTTCGCTTGCGCTCTCAATTATAACGTCAGCGCTTGATAATATTAATTTTGTTGATGAAAAGCGCAACCTGGGTCCTGCGTTCTATGACGCATATGAGCCTGCGGAAAAGCATGCATTTATGATTAAGAATAAATAACAAAGGAAAAAGATAATGTTCAAGGATATAAAAAAGCTCCGAATCCTGATGGATAAGAAACAAAAGAGACAGATGTTTGGTCTGATTATACTTATGCTGATTGGTGCTGTTCTGGAGACGACCAGTATTACGCTCATTCTTCCAGTCGTAACAGCGGTAATCCAACCAGATATAATGGAGAGATATCAGATAGTCAAAGATATCTGTGCCTTTCTTCATATCGATAATCATATGCAGTTTACGGTCATCTGCATGGTGGCACTTATACTTGTATTCATCGGTAAGGCACTTTTCTTATTTTGGCAGTACAGATGCATGTACAGATTCGTTTTCAGAAACCAGTTCCAGACCGCAGAGAGACTTCTTAGAAGTTACGTCAATAAGGATTATGAGTATTTCCTAAATGCAGAAACTTCTGTAATTCAGAGAAGTATTACAGCGGACATAAACAACATGTATACTCTGGTTCTTGCGTTGCTTCAGCTTGCCTCAGAGGTTATAGTATTTGCATTCCTGGGAATTCTGTTATTTGTAATGGACCCATTAATGACTATTACTTTGGTTGCGCTTCTAATAGTTACGCTCCTTGTAATTAAGAGCATTATTAAGCCAATAATGAATAAAACTGGAAAAGCTAACCAGGATTATGGCGCCAAAATGTATGAGTGGATTACCGAGACTGTTACTGGAATCAAGGAAGTCAAGGTAAATGGCAAAGAGCAGTATTTCATTGGTGAGTACCTTAAGCAGGGCAAAGGCTACGTCAATGCAATGCAGACCTATAGCATGTTTGCAAATACGCCCAAGCTCCTTATTGAGGCTGTGTGTATTGCTGGAATGATTGGATATATGATGGTGCTGGTTCTAACTGGCAAGGATGTTTCAGAGATGATTCCGGTTATCTCTGCATTTGCGATGGCAGCAGTCAGACTTATGCCTTCGGCTAGCCGCATCAACAATCAGCTGACTCAGATTTCATTCTGCGAACCATTTTTCATGAATGTATCCGACAATCTGTTGGACGATATAAGTGAAGAAAAAATAGATATTTCGTACGCTGTAGATGCCAAAGAAAAGCTTCCTGTGACGAAAGAAATTGTGCTTAAGGATATAACATATAAATATCCTGGGACTGAGAAATATATCTTTGACCATGCGCAGCTTACAATTCCAGTTGGTTCCGCAATTGGTATTGTAGGTGGGTCAGGTGCTGGAAAGACTACTATAGTTGATATTATTCTTGGGCTTCTCAAACTCGAAGGCGGTCAGATATATGCAGACGGTGTTCCGGTTAATGAACACTACAGAGAGTGGCTCAAGAACATAGGCTATATTCCTCAGACTATAGCCCTTCTCAATACAGATGTAAGACACAATATTGCATATGGACTCAAGGATGAGGATATAGACGAAAACAAACTTCGTCATGCTATTGAAGAGGCTCAGCTTGAGGAGTTCGTTGATAAACTCCCAGATAAAGAAAACACTGGAATTGGTGAGCGTGGAATTCGTATTTCCGGTGGACAACGCCAGAGAATAGGAATTGCCAGAGCGCTCTATGATGATCCTGAGGTGCTTATTCTTGATGAGGCAACTTCTGCTCTTGATAATGATACAGAGGCGGCGATTATGGAATCAATCAATAGGTTGCATGGTCGTAAGACGCTTATCATCATTGCACACAGACTTCAGACTATTGAGAAGTGTGATATGGTGTTCAGAGTTGAGGATGGCAAGATAAATAGGGAACGATAGATTCTGACATATGAATAAAAAAATATATACCGCAGCGCTTGCGCTGGCCGCTTTATTCTTTGCGGTCACCGGATTGCAGGCAAGAGCTGCAAATGTAAATAAAATAGAGGTACTCGCAGGAGAAACCGAAATCATAGATGAGGCAGTGAATGCTTCAGAGGTAGAGGTTGAAGAGGGAGCGAGTCTCATCATCCATGGAAGCCTTAGTGCTGACAGGATTACATTGTATGGGGACAGTACGCTTCAGGTGTCAGGTGCTTTGAAGGCGGATTCGCTAGTTGTGAAGCACAGCGAGGAGAGCGATATCCATGTAATAGACCTGGAAGGAAGAGTGCGCCTGGGCGATGTTGTTCAGTCATCTGGCAGCGAATCATCCAATCTGATTATTACTTATAATCTTGAGGATGGTTTTTTTGTGGATGGAGAGGTGTCGGGTGGAAGAATCTGCCTTGATCCCTACAGGGAATACATGCCTGCAGACGTTTTTGCTACAAGTTCTATGGTTGTAAAAACAGGTAAAGGTTGCAATGCGGAATTCTCTGATTTTGCCTTATACCATAATGAAAATTATGCGGTAAGAAGTGGAAAAACCGGTGTGATGGCGGGGGCAATAACTTTGTACATGGTCTGGTACGATGCCAATGCGCAGGCACAGGCTCCCATTAATTTTGCATCTGTCAGCGATGCATGCGAATATGCAGGAAAAACTGACGATATTAAATCTGCAAACATCCACATGGTAAAAGAGGATTATGCAGGAAATATGGTTATTAAGGGCGGCAAGAAGCTTACTGTATATCAGGATAGCGAGGACGCAGTAATATATGTGGATGGCGATGTTGTTATAAAGGGCGAAGGAACTATTCTGCAGATTTCTAATGCGAGAATCCGAGCGAAGGATGGTCACCCAGCGAGTATCACTGTGAAGAGAAAGGCTGGATTACAGTTAACAGGAACCCGCATTGGTAATCTGAATATGGCCAGCGGTGCGCACACTACAATAAATGGTGATGTGTGTGTCATGGGAGATGTAACAGGAAATGGCAACGTCTCGGCTATAGGTGACAAGGTTTATGTCTTCATGGGAGATGTAACAATTCATGATTTGTCAGTTTCATCGCCGAAGGACAAGTCACTTCCGGAGTTTCGTTTTCTGATGAATAAAAAAATGACAATCAATGGAATTGTCAATATGGATGCTGAGCGCATACGCAAATCAGAAGGGTTAATTCTGTCATATGCGTACATGAGTGATCCGGATCAGATTAGTGAAGCAGGTGATAATGAAGGATTGTCTGGAACAATCGAGGCTCCTTTTTTTGTACCGCTTCATGAAGGACAGATTCTTGTCAGAGCGAAGGCTGCACCTGTAATTGCAGGTATGTTCAGGGTTAGAAATTCCAATGAAAAAGGCAAAGAAGTATATGTTGAAAAGGTTGACAGATATATCAGAGCAACACATGCCAAGGCACTATTGTTCCAGATTGGTGCGACAAGTGGAGTGAGGTTAGATGGTGGAAAAGCATATGGTTCGATAAAAGAAGCTGCTGAAGCAATCAATTATTCGAACGATATGAATGTCTATGAGATCTCAATTCTCGAGGATATAGAGAATGCTGACTTCAGCGGAGGTCTTCCATCGAAATTAAGACTGCTTACAAGTGGAGCGGTTAATTCTAATGGGGCTAGGAAGACGTTATCAATTAAGACTAAGAAGGACGTGCTGCTTCTAGGACATATAAACATTGCTTTCCTCAATATTGATGCATCAGTTAGAACTGTCTATGCAAATGACAAGGATATAACATTGCTCCTTGCAAGCTTTAATATGGCTAATCTGTCACACTGTAATAAGCTTATGATCGGCGAAGATGGTCATGTTAGTATTCATAAAGAGGGGAATACAATTAACGAGATGCAGCTCACGGCTGAGAGTGCCACACTTGATTGCCCACAGTATGCGGCATTCCGTGCGGATGACCTTGAGAATTCTAAACTGGCATTTGAGGAGGCACCATCGAAAAAGGCAACAGATGATGCATATAAAAGAGCAGTTGAATATCTTATCTCTGATACATATGAAGTGCCTTGGAATAGGGTATTGTTCCTAGGCGACAGTATTACTGCCGGAGTGCAGTCTGGAGTGAGCACAATTAATAAGGATAATACATATCCAGAGAAATTCTTTGACAGGCTTGGTGTAGAGGTGGTTAATGCCGGGATTGGTGGCTCCACCGTTTGGTCAGGCGGTCCTGATGCCATGGTTAACAGGTGTACTGATTATGGTGATAACTACGATGCCATATTTGTGATGGGTGGAATAAACGACTGGTTTTATGGATATGAGTGCACTATCGGTGATACGCAGACTTCTGGAACATTCACTTTTGACTATAATAGAATGCTGGATCTTCTGTGTGAGAAATATCCGGATGCTGATATATTTGTGTTAATTCCACTTGAACCTAAGGAGCACGCAGGCGTGACTCCTTATGAAGATTTGGGAGTAATAAGAAATATCGAAAGATCTCTTGGTAAAGCACATGACTGCTTTGTAATAGATTTATCTGTTCAGGGAGTCCTATGTGCAGCTGATCCCGATACGGCTAGAGA
>JAGHUF010000069.1 GCA_018064935.1 Candidatus Merdinaster equi
GCTCCGTCCATACATGGTTCATCTCTTGATTTTAAGAGCCATGTGTTGTAACATTTACCTAACTATGGGAAAGTATGCAAACTGGAAAAAAATAATATTGATTCTGACCTGTTTGGCATTGCTTGCAGGATGTGGAAGTGCGGATAATGATGCGAGTAAAGTACGACTAGCTGAGGTAGGAAGATTATCGTTTCAGTTACCAGAGTCGTTTCAAGATTCGTCGACCAAAGGATTGTTCCTTAGTAAGAATTACCCCGAGGATATGTCCAATATTTATGTCTATGAGGAAGAGGCATATGCCGATTTTGATTTGACAATGCGAGATGGTCAGGACGAGTTTATTACTAATCTTCAGGATGCATATCAGGTTCAGTATGGAGAAAAGCCTGAGATAACAGTTTTGGCATATGAGCAGTGTCCAATTGCTGGAAGGAATGCATATAAAATCGAGCTTAGCTATTCACTTCGTGAAAGTGATTACTATCAGCTGGAATATGTAATAGATGCAGAAGATACATATTATATTGCATTTACGCAGATTGGAGAAATTGACTATGGAAGCGAGTTCGCTTCCTGCCTTGACTCGCTTCATATTGCAATGAAGGACAAGGAAACAAATCAGTAAAGAAAATAATATATGCATATATATGATTATGTGGAGGAATAATTAAAATGGCACAGGAACCAAGTTTATCAAGACAGATTCTGGAAATGAAGATGGAGCAGATGCTGGAGGAAAATGCACAGGCAGAATTCGGAAAGTCTTTTTCTGATTGTGATGATGCACAGTGTTACGAGTGCGTTCTTCAGATGGTTAAGAGTATGTCTGCCGCATCGAATGCAATAAATGGCGAAAAGAAAGTATATTACATATCTGCTGAATTCCTGATTGGAAAGCTTCTCTCAAACAATCTGATTAATCTTGGAATTTATAAAAAAGTGGCAGAAATTCTTAAGAAGCATGGCAAGGATATTGCTGCAATTGAGGATGCAGAGCCGGAACCTTCTCTTGGAAATGGTGGTCTTGGAAGACTCGCTGCATGTTTCATGGATTCTATTGCAACTCTGGGACTTCCCGGAGCAGGAATTGGACTTAACTATCATTTTGGTCTGTTCAAGCAGGTGTTTAAGAATAAGCTTCAGACAGCGCAGAAAAACGACTGGATTGAGAAGAACAGCTGGCTTACAAGAACAAATGTAAGCTATGATGTTGAATTTGGTAATCTTACTGTAAAATCGCGTTTGTACAATATCGACGTAATTGGATATGACAATGGAATCAATAAGCTTCATCTTTTTGATATTGAGTCAGTAGATGAGAAGATTGTTAAGAAGGGAATTGATTTCGACAAAGAAGATATTGCCAAGAATCTTACTCTTTTCCTGTATCCAGATGATTCAGATGAGGCAGGTAATCTTCTTAGAATTTACCAGCAGTATTTCATGGTAAGCAACGCAGCTAAGCTCATTCTGGATGATATGAAGGAGCATAAATATAACCTTAAGAAAATGTATGAGCATGCAGTAATCCAGATTAATGATACTCATCCGACAATGGTTATTCCTGAACTCATCAGAATTCTTGTGAATGACAAGGCATTCACAATGGACGAGGCAATAGAGGTTGTGAGCAAGACCTGCGCATACACAAACCACACAATTCTCGCTGAAGCTCTTGAGAAGTGGCCACTTGAATATCTTGAGAAGGTTGTACCTCAGCTTGTTCCAATCATCAAGGAGCTCGACAAGAGAGTTAAGGCTAAGTATAAGAATTCAAAGGTTCAGATTATCGATAAGGATGGCCGTGTACATATGGCTCATATCGATATCCATTATGGATTCTCAGTAAATGGTGTTGCGGCTATTCATACTGAAATTCTTAAGAACACTGAACTTAACGCATTCTATAAGATATATCCTGAGAAGTTTAATAATAAAACCAATGGTATTACATTCAGAAGATGGCTCATGGCATGTAACCCTGAACTTGACAGCTTTATTGCAAGCAAGATTGGAAAGAGCTACAGAAAAAATGCAGATGATCTTCAGAAGCTTCTTGAATTCAAGGATGATAAGGCTACACTTGATAAGCTTGATGAGATTAAGAAGAATAATAAGGTTAAGTTAGCTGCTTACCTTAAGGAGCATGAGGGTGTTGAAGTTGATCCTGAATCAATCTTCGATATCCAGATTAAGCGTATGCATGAATATAAGAGACAGCAGATGAATGCGCTCTATATTATCCATAAGTATCTTGAGATTAAAGCTGGCAAAAAGCCGGTTCGTCCGCTTACATTCATATTTGGAGCAAAGGCAGCGCCTGCATATATCATTGCTCAGGATATCATTCATCTTATCCTCGTGCTGCAGGATATTGTTTCTAAGGATCCAGATGTATCGCCATATATGAAGGTCATTATGGTTGAGAATTACAATGTAAGTTATGCCGAGAAACTTATTCCGGCATGTGACATTTCAGAGCAGATTTCACTTGCAAGTAAGGAAGCATCTGGAACTGGTAATATGAAGTTCATGTTAAATGGTGCTGTTACACTTGGAACAGATGATGGTGCCAATGTTGAGATTCATGAGCTTGTAGGCGATGATAATATTTACATTTTTGGAGAGTCGAGTGATACAGTCATTGAGCATTATGCTAAGGCAGATTATGTATCTAAGGATTACTACAAAAAGAGTAAGCTGATTAAAGAAGCAGTTGATTTTATTACTGGCAAGCAGGCAATGGCTGTTGGTAATAAAGTAAATCTTAAGAGACTTCATGATGAGCTCCTTAATAAAGACTGGTTCATGACACTTCTTGATCTTGAAGCTTATGTTGAGGCAAAGGATAAGATATTTGCTGATTATGAGGATAGGGAGAAATGGAAGAGAATGAGCCTTGTAAACATTGCTAAGGCTGGTTATTTCTCAGCAGATAGAACAATCGAGGATTATAATCGCGATATTTGGAAATTGAGAAATGTCGACACAAAATAAGACCTGCGATTTGCGAAACTGGTGAATTCGATTTATGAGGTATTTATAATGAGGTGCAGTGGAATTCTGATGCCTGTGGCATCACTTCCTTCCAATTATGGTATTGGTTGTTTCTCAAAAGAAGCATACGATTTCGTAGATAAACTGGCTGAGAGTGGTCAGCATTATTGGCAGATTTTGCCGCTCGGACCAACGGGTTATGGCGATTCTCCTTATCAGTCTTTTTCTACTTTTGCCGGTAATCCATATTTCATCGATTTGGAGACATTGATTGCCGAGAAACTTCTGACACGCGCAGAGTGCAATAAAATGGACTTTGGCACTGGCAAATATGTAGATTATGAGAAAATTTACCTATCCAGATTTAAAATACTGAAAAAAGCTTTTATAAAGAGCAACATTGCTTCAGATAAAAACTTTCAGGAATTTGTCAAAGCGAATGATTTCTGGTTAGCCGATTATGCTCTCTACATGGCAGTTAAGAATTCCTATGGTGGTGTGTCATGGAGCGAATGGGATGATGATATCAGACTTCGCAGGAAGACTGCACTTAAAAAGTTTTCAGATAAGTATAAAGAGGAAGTTCTGTTCTATGAATTCCTCCAGTATAAATTCTATGAGCAGTGGACAAAGCTAAAAGCGTATGCGAATGGGAAGAATGTTGAAATAATAGGCGATATCCCGATTTATGTTGCATATGATTCTGCTGATACGTGGGCTAATCCGGAATTGTTTCAGCTTGACAAGGATAATGTTCCTGTTGCTGTCGCAGGATGTCCACCCGATGCTTTTTCTGCCACTGGACAGCTGTGGGGCAATCCACTGTATAAGTGGGATTATCACGAAAAAACTGGATTTTCGTGGTGGATGAAGAGAATTGAATATTGCTATAAGCTGTACGATGTTGTTAGAATTGACCATTTCAGAGGGTTTGATGAATATTACTCAATACCATATGGTGATCCAACAGCGGAGTTTGGACATTGGGAAAAGGGACCGGGATATGCTCTTTTTAAGACAATGAAGGATACTCTTGGTAAGAAGAGAGTGATTGCAGAGGATCTTGGCTTCCTGACTAAGTCTGTAATAAAGCTAGTTGAAAAGACAGGTTTTCCAGGCATGAAGGTTCTTCAGTTTGGATATGATTCCAGATGTAAAGACAGTGGATATCTGCCGCACAGATATACAGCTAATTCAATTTGCTACACTGGAACTCATGACAATAATACTACGAGAGCGTGGTATGACGAGCTTGGAAGAGCTGACCGTAAATATGTACGTGAATACCTTGGCGTGAAAACGGCAAAGGATGTTACCTATGGAATGATCAGAGCATGTCTTTCCTCTGTTTCAGATACCTGCGTAATACCAATGCAGGATTATCTCGAGCTCGGAAACGAGGCGAGAATAAATATGCCTTCAACACTCGGGGGTAACTGGGTGTGGCGCATGGACAAAGAGGCATTCACGCAGGAGCTTGCTCAGAAGATAAAACTGTTGACTGTTACATACGCGAGATAGAGAGATATCCAGATGGCCAATAAAATACCAAAAAGCGAATTATATCAAAGATTTTTCATAGAGAATGCACTTCACATGAACAGAGGACTTAATAAGATTCTGTGGGTAAGTGTATTTGTTGGACCAGTTATTGCACTCGGCCAGGCGGTGGGGTTATATCATGGTGTGTCATACGCGGCGTGCTTTATTTGTGCCGCTGTAACACTTGCATTTACCTTGCTTCAGTATGGTGTTACTAAGAAAAGAAAGCTGACGCTTCCGGGAAAATATATATCGCTGGTGGTAATTGAGGGGATTGTTGTATACATGGGCTTGTCGCATATGTATCTTCCTATTGCCTTCTTCCTACTACCTTTTTTGTCGATTCTATACTGCGATGAGCTGACCTATGTAATAGCTAATGTTGTTGCATACTGTGGAACCCTGATAACTGCGCATGTGACGGCTGATTATTACGTGGCAACCAGTGCAGAATTTTCTGACGTCAGAAGCTGGTTTGCGGAGCAGGTTTTCTCTTTTTCATTGCAGCACATTGTATTCTTTGTGGCCGGTTACATCATGGTTAAGGCGCTGAAGAACTCAATCAGAAGCAATCTGGAGTTTAGAATTAAGAGCGAGAATACTAAGCTTGAAATGGTTGCTCAAAAGGCAATGCATGCAGCACTGGAAGAAGATTCACCAGAGTCAGCCCTTAATACACTTCTTGAACAGCTTGGCGGCGTATTTAATGCGGACAGAGTATATATCTTTGAGGATGATATTAATAAGGGGATAACAGTCAATACATATGAATGGGTGAAGCCCGGAGTTAAGCCGGCTATCACCAGCATGAGTTCGGTATACAAAGAAGATTTCAGAGTACTTTATGAGTATTTTGAAAGAGGGGAAAACGTCATCATATCAGATGCCAAGGAGTTCGAAAACGCATCGCCTGAATTGAGATGTCTTCTCGAAGAACAGGGAACCCTCAGTCTTGTTGCCAGTCCGATTTATGAGCAGGGGAATCTGATTGGTTTTTATGGTGTGGATAATTCCACGGGTGTAGATTTAGCCAATACAGCTGCGATTCTATCTATCATTGGTGACTTCCTATATTCATTAATCAGATTCAGAAATACAGTAAGGAAACATGAGGAGGAAGCGATGATAAGCAGTTATACATCCTTCTCAAAGATTTATAACACTGTTGCGCTGATGGATCTGAAAGAAGATACATTTAAAATCGTTCACTGTCATGATGCAGTTAGACAGGTTCTCAATCAGAATCCAGATAATAAAAGTGCCAATGTCGCATTACACGCTGTAATGAATGCAGTTGCGACAGGTCAGGGCAAGGAACAGATACTGGAATTCGTTGACCTTGATACAGTTCGTGACAGGATGGGAACCGGAGCGTCACTCGAATGCGAATTCATAGGGATTGCATCGGGTTACTGCCGTGCCAGAATAATCAGAAGTGACTCAGATGAGGATGGTCTTCCAACTAAGATTATTTTCACGGTAGAGGTAATTGACGAGGCCAAGAGGAAGGAGAACGAGCTTAGATATTTATCAGAGACCGACCTGATGACCGGTATAAGAAACCGTGGCAGTGGTGAAGCGAAGATTAAGCAGCTGATAAGAGATAAGGAATATGGCGCACTGTTTATTCTTGATGTAGATAAGTTTAAGCAGATTAATGACAGCTTTGGTCATGCAGTTGGCGATAAAGTTCTGATTGAAGTTGCAGCTGCTGTTCAGAAGGCATTCAGGCATCATGATGTGGTTATGAGAATGGGTGGAGATGAGTTCGCCGCCTATGCAATTGGCATGACCAATAAGCTTAAAGCAATTGAATTGAGTAATAGGCTGTTTGACATAATCAAAGAAATAGATATTCCTGAACTTGGTGAAGGGAAAATAAATGTCAGTGTTGGAATTATTATTTTTGATGCCGACAATGCCATTGCTAGCTTTGATGAACTGTATAAAAAAGCTGACCAGAGCTTATATGAAAGCAAGAAAATCTCAGGAAATTGGGCAACCTTTGCCTGAATTAATGGGGAAATATTATAGGGGGGTTAAGGGCCTTTTGACCTTTAATCCCCTGTATTTTAGAAGTAAGTACATGAAGTGGGATATAACTTCTTTAGTGTCTGATTATTGTTTGTGGAAGGATTGTGCATGATAGATCAGGAAACAGGAAATGAAATAAATAAATATAACGCGTTTATCAGTTACAGACATTCTGAGGTGGATATGTTTGTGGCAAAGTCCATCCATAAAGGACTTGAAACCTACAAAGTTCCTGGAACTGTACAGAAATCCACTGGAAGAAAGAAGATATGGCGTGTCTTTAGAGATCAGGAGGAACTGCCAATCGGTAGTGATCTCAATGACACGATTCTTAATGCGCTTAAGCAGTCGGAGTTCCTGATTGTCATCTGCACCCCACGCGCTGTTGAATCTGAGTGGGTTATGAGGGAAATCGATACCTTCATTTCGCTGCATGGAAGAGAGAATATACTTGCAGTACTAACCGAGGGTGAACCCGATGAGGCCTTCCCTAAACAGCTTCTCACAGATGAAAATGGAAATCCGGTAGAACCTCTGGCTGCTGATGTCAGAGGTAAGTCCGAGGCGGAGATTAAGAAGAAATTAAAGACGGAAATAGTACGATTGGCTGCACCACTGCTTCACTGTTCATATGACGACCTCAAGCAAAGACACAGAGAGCGTCGAATGAGAAGAATTCTTTTTACCTCACTTGGTGTGGCAGCTTTTCTTACCGCATTAGGCATTACTTTTGGTATATATAGTTCTTATAATGCGCAGCTTCTTGCTGAAAGCTATGCTATAGCGCAGGATAATCTTAGAATAGCTCAAATCAATCAGAGCAAATTCTTGGCGGATTTGTCACAATCTCTGTTAGCAGAAGGCGATAGGAGAGCTGCGGCATTAGTTGCACGGGAGATTCTTCCGCATGACGGTGATGACAGACCTTTTGTTCCTGAGGCGCAGTATGCACTCTCCAAAGCACTTTATGCATATGATGTAGGTAAGATAGAAGATGTTGAGATGGCATTTGTTGCAGATCTTCAGATTACGGATGTAAGCATTGATAATCTTGGCCGTTATGTAAGTGCTGTTGATATGAACAGATCATTTTACGTATGGGATCTGGCAGATGGAAGGCTATTAATAAAAAAGACAATAGATGATGTAAATGAAGGTAACCTATTTTATGTCAGGGATTTATGTGTGTGTGACAATAAATTATACCTGGTATCAATAGGAGGTATTTATGTATATGATCTTTCGGGTAATCAGATTAATCATGTGATTTTCCCAATGGACGTATATGGCGCCATCATATCGTCATCAGCCGAACGAATTGCTGTAGTGGGCAATGAGAGAGCAGCTGTGTATGACATGGCCAATCTTGAAGCTATCTATGAGGTGAATGTCGATTCAGAGGTGGAAGATAATACATTTGCCCCTGTTTTGGCGTTAGATGCCAAAGGTAACAGGCTGGCTCTGACCTATAATAAAACTTTGACAGAAGAGAACATAGTAGATGTTTGGAACCTCTCAGATAATTCAAAAGAAGTAATCACGACACAATATTCGATTGTTCAGAATATGAATTTTGTGGGTAGCGAACTCGTAGTTAAGTCATGTTCATTGGAAGATATGATATTTAATGATGACTCCTTGGATGAAGAGAATTCAGAAGAGGAGGGGGAAGAGATTGAGCTTGTCGGTGAAAAAGCGAGGGCGTTTTTTAAGAAAGGTTCAGACAGGATTATAGTATATAAGGAACATTCTGGACCGGGAATGAAGGAAATAGCCCATTTTGAGGAGGAGATATTCTCGACTGGCTTGTCACCTAACGAGAAATACTACAGTATAAATCTGTATTCCTCTCAGCCAGCGAAAACATATTTCTTTGATGCTAAGACTAATGAGTTTGTGTCAGCTCTAACCTATGACGATAATGACTGGGTTGAATTTGAGGGGTATGCTGGCGACGATTATTACTACTATATTAGTGGCCGGGGCGATTTGCTTTTCTATAACATTCAGACCCAAGAGATTCAGAAGTCGGCAGATTTTGGCGCTGGATATAGCTTCTCTAAGATGTCAACAGATAAAAAAAATAATGCAGTAGCTTTCTGTGATGGATATGATATCGCTATAATGGACATGAACGAAAGGAAAGTGACACATTTCCTTGAAATGAGTGATTACTGCGACCAGATATTGCTGAAAATGGATTTGGGTTATATATATGGTATTGACACATATGGAAGCGTTTTTTGCGTCGATTACAAAACAAATCAGATTCGTTATCTGCCAGAGGAAATACAAATTTCAGCTAATAATTCGCAGGGAATGATTGCTGTAAATGATGACGGCAGCCTGGGCGCTTTTTTCTGCGAAGATAATGTGGTTAGAATATGGGATATGCATAAGAATGAGGAGTATGCAAGCATAACAGTTGATTCACACAATTATTTTGATATGCTATTTTCGGCTGATGGAAAAAGATTGTATATGCAGGGCTCTGATGATATTCTTCGCACCTATGACCTGGAAAAGAAGAAAATTGTTTTCATTGCAACCAAGGCAAGACCACTCATTGCAGATATGTACGAAGATACAAGAAATGGATATCTGATTATTCCGGCATATGATGCACTTTTGTTTTATGAATATGATACGATGGGACTTGCTGTAGAGGCAAAGGATGCTAAGAGGTATTTATCTGAAACAGATACAATACTGACAACCTATGAAGGCGATGTATACACTTTCCCCTTTATGCATCTTGATGATTTGTTAGAAGAAATACCAAAGCAGTTTGTAGATACAACTCTCTCAGAAAATGAGAGGCATATGTACTATCTAGACAATTAGTAATAACTGTAATAAGCAGTAATGCAAGATCAGGAATAAATATAGCACGGCTATTTGATTTGATTAAGAGCAGAATAAGTAGCCATGATGGTATATCATCGAAATAAGTTGCTCAGAAAGAATAGAGAGAATAGTATGAAAAAAATAGTTAGAAGCATTGTAGTGGGCATATTGTCAGTTATGACGGCTGCAGTACTTGTTGGATGTTCTGCTGATAATGCAAAAAGTGATTCGAATGAGAATTCAAATGAGAGTTCAAATGTAAATAACAGTTCAGAAGTTAAGCTTAGTGGTTTGTCTGTCAAAGAGTTTTCTCAGGACGAACTGCTTACAGGAAAGCATTACGTAGAAATCGAAGTGAAGGATTATGGAACAATGACTGTTGAGCTTGATGCAGATATTGCTCCAATAACTGTAACAAATTTCGTTCAGCTTGCGAGCCAGGGTTTCTATGATGGTCTGACCTTTCACAGAGTTAAAGATGGCTTCATGATTCAGGGAGGAGATCCGCTGGGTATCGGATTGGGTAACCCAGGCTATACCATTAAAGGTGAGTTTGCAGACAATGGTATTGAGAATTCAATCTCGCTCACACCAGGAGCTATAGCAATGGGAAGAACTAGTAATAATATGGATAGTGCAGGCTGTCAGTTTTTCATCTGTCAGATTGACTGTTCGCCCTTAGACGGTCAATATGCCGGTTTCGGATATGTTATTGATGGTTTTGAGATAGTTGATGCTATTGCGAAAAACACTCCTGTAATTGATGGTAATGGAACGGTTGCGAAAGAGAATCAGCCAGTAATTAATTCGATTAAGGTTGTCCAAAAATAAAATTTATGGATGAAGTTTAGTTTAAAACTAAATTGATTATAATGGGTAGGAACTGTAATTTTGAGGTTCCGATTGCGATTAAGTATAAAAGAGAAAAGGAAATCAGTATTATGGAATCAATTAAGAAGAATAATGATGAGAAAACAGCAGCAATTTTTCTGGCTGAAGGCTTTGAAACAGTGGAAGCACTTGCTGTAGTAGATTTATTGAGAAGAGCTGGAATAAATATATGTATGGTTTCTGTTACAGATGACAAAAATGTGACTACCTCACATGGAATAACTGTTGTGGCAGATGCTTTGCTTAAGGATGTGGATTTTGACAGTCTGGATATGATGATTCTTCCAGGAGGAATGCCGGGTACACTTAATCTTGAGAAGCATGCTGAACTCATGAAGAGGCTCGATTCATTTAATGAGAAGGGTGGAATGATTGCAGCTATTTGTGCCGCACCATCTATTCTCGCGCACAGGGGGATACTCAAGGGTATTCATGCTGGTGCATATCCCGGATACGAAAAGGATCTGGAAGATGGAGGCGCAATTGTCTCAATGAACAGTTCGACAACAGATGGTCGTATCATCACAGCGCGTGGTATGGGATGTGCAGTTGATTTCGGGTTGGATATTATTGCGATGCTCAAGGGACAGAGTGAGTCTGACAGAATCAGAAAGGCAATTGTCGCATGTTAGAAACAATATGGGGAGCGCTCCTTGATTCGTTGATAGACGGAGCGAAGCTTTTGCCATTTTTATTCCTCACATATCTCCTTATGGAGTTTATTGAGGAGAAGGCAGAAGAAAAAACTGAACATATAATGAAGAAGAGTGGACGCTTTGGACCGGCTCTTGGAGGACTTCTTGGAATAGTTCCGCAGTGTGGTTTCTCGGCGGCTGCAGCAAGCCTGTATGCGGGAAGGATTATTACACTTGGAACGCTTATTGCAGTATTCCTGTCAACTTCAGATGAGATGATACCAATTCTGTTGTCTGAGGCAGTCAATGGCTCCTCGTGGGATATTATCTGGCGAGCAGTGCTTATAAAAGTGGTTGTTGGTATAGTTTTTGGATTTGTAATCGACTTTGTTATGAACCTTAGGAAAAAAGGAGATGGTCATTTACATATTCATGAGCTGTGTGAGGCGGAAGATTGCCATTGCGAAAAGGGGATACTTCACTCAACAATTGTCCATACACTCAAGGTGTGGATATTTATTTTCCTGATTACGCTTATGCTCAATCTGGTAGTTGCTTTCATCGGAGAGGAACAAATTAAAAATCTGTTTATAAGTATTCCGATTGTTGGCGAACTTGTGGCGGGGCTTATCGGACTCATACCCAATTGTGCTTCATCGGTTCTCTTAACAGAACTGTATCTTGAAGGAACAATTACAAGCGGTTGCATGATGAGCGGACTGCTCGTTGCTGCTGGAGTGGGTATTCTTACGCTGTGTAGAACTAATCATCATGCAAAAGAGAATTTGGGGATAATTGTTCTTTTGTACATCTCGGGAGTAGTCGGAGGAATACTGGTTGGCATGACAGGAATTCTGCCATAGGGAAGCAGTTTGGAGAGCAGCTTAGGGAGTAGCTTATTTTAAACGGGCTTTTTCATCACAGTGCTACCTGGTAGTGGTACTGATAGTGATAGAAGACAAAGGATGGAATTAATCATATGAGAAAAATATGTATTCTTGCGATTAGTATTCTTATGCTAATGATGTGCCTGATTGGATGTGGACAGAAGGCTGATGATACGGTGGCGAGGATAGGATCACTTAAAGGACCAACTTCGCTTGGACTCTTAAAAATGATGAGCGATGCGGAAGATAAGGGCGACCTTGCCAAGTATGATTTTACAATCGAAGGGACAGCTGACGCGCTCACTGCACCTTTTATTAAAGGGGACCTTGATATAATTCTTGTTCCCGCTAATGTTGCGTCAGTGTTGTATAACAAAACTGAGGGAGAGGTTGTAGCATTAGATATAAATACACTTGGCGTATTATATGTTATCGCAACGGATGAGAGTATAAACACAGTTGCAGATCTGAAGGGCAAGACAATAGTATTGACAGGAAAAGGAACTACGCCTGATTATGTACTCACATATCTGCTTCGTGAAAATGGTATAAGTGCCGATGAGGTGACTTTGGAATATAAGACGGAAGCGACAGAGGTTGCAACCTATCTTGCGGAGGACGAAGCGGCAGTAGGGCTTCTTCCACAGCCATATGTAACAAGTGTTCTTATGCAGAATGAGAATATGAGAATATGTGTGGACCTCACAGAGGAATGGAATAAAATCAGAGGTGAGGATGGCAGCAGATTAGTTACGGGTGTGACAATCGCCAGAAAAGAGTTTGCTGATGAACATCCACAAATAATAGAAGAATTCATTAAAGCTCATAGTGAATCAGTTGATTTTGCAAATACAAGCACTGAAGAGGCAGCTGCTCTTGCAGCAAAATATGGGATTACCGGTAATGAAAAGATAGCATTAAAGGCAATCCCCTACTGTAATATAGTCTGCATCAAGGATTCGGAACTTAAGGATGCTTTATCAGGCTATCTGGCAACTCTGTATGAGATGGATGCCAAGTCAATTGGAGGCCAGATGCCGGGAGAGGATTTCTATTGAAAATCAGGATTTGACAGGTTGGAGTTGTGGTAGTGAGGGTCCTGAGTTACTTCTTCTTTGAACCAGTCAGGCATGATGAAGGCATTGGCACTTGCTTCATCAGGGAATTCAACCTCAGCCATGATTAAAGGTGCATGAACTCCTTCGAATATATCAAGTTCAATTACGAGCTTGTCTGGAAAGGGACCGGTGAAGTCGGATGCGTATTCAGGGCTCTCTATAGGAATTAAATATCTTGTTTTTGTAATTACTACAGGATCAGCTTTGGACAGAAGATGTTCAAAGCTGTTTTTGTCTAATGGCTCATTGAATTCCTCGCGGCTCATCATTCCGCTTCCTTTGTAGGTTACAAAATATGAATCATCCTGCTTGCGTATGCGAAGTACGGGATTTCTGTTCAAATATGCCTGTGTTATGTGATGGCAGGGATAACTTGTCAGATTAGCTGGAAGCTCTTTTATTAAAAATTTTCTTTCGATTTCCATTTGTTTTTCTCCGTTATGATTCTTAATATTGTGATTCCGGACAATATGATTTCTGGAGTTATTATTTCTGATGTTATGTAACAAATGTCCTGTAACAATTATACACGCAAAAATGAATAATTTTAATAAAAATTTTAGCACTCACCTATTGCGAGTGCTAACAGAAAGTGATACTTTATGGGTGAGCCCGAGAAAAATGAGGGCAGTAATCGATAACAAAGGATGAAAAAGGAGGAAGTGCTATGAATATTCAGAAATTTACCCAGCGTTCTCTCCAGGCAATAGAAGGCTGTGAGAAGCTGGCATATGAGTATGGCAATCAGGAAATGGACCAGGAGCATCTGCTCGTATCGCTTCTTGAACTTGAGGATTCATTGATTCTCAAGTTGGTGGAAAAGATGGAGATACAGACTCAGCACTTTATAGATCGTGCGAAAGCAGCGCTCTCCAAAAAGGTTAAGGTGCAGGGTGGACAGCTCCATGTATCTGCAGCACTAAATAAAGTGCTCATAGGAGCAGAGGATGAAGCAAAGGCAATGGGGGATGAATATGTATCTGTTGAACATATTTTCCTTGCAATGATTAAGAACCCCAATCCTGAGATAAAAAATCTGCTCAAAGAATATGGAATTGATAAAGAGCGTTTTCTTCGCGCTCTGTCAACGGTAAGAGGTAATCAGAGAGTTGTTTCTGATAATCCGGAAGGAACCTATGATACTTTGAACAAGTATGGAGTTGAACTTGTCGAAAGAGCAAGGAGTCAGAAGCTGGATCCAGTAATAGGTCGAGATGAGGAAATTCGCAATATCATAAGAATACTTTCGCGAAAAACCAAGAATAATCCAGTACTCATTGGCGAGCCTGGTGTTGGAAAAACGGCAGTTGTTGAAGGACTTGCACAGAGAATTGTAAGGGGAGATGTTCCTGAGGGACTGAAGGATAAGAAAGTATTCTCATTGGATATGGGAGCACTGGTTGCTGGTGCGAAATACAGAGGCGAGTTTGAAGAGAGACTCAAGGCCGTCCTTGAGGAAGTTAAAAAGAGCGAGGGAGAAATAATACTCTTTATAGATGAACTTCATACTATTGTAGGAGCCGGTAAGACGGATGGTGCTCTTGATGCAGGTAATATGCTTAAGCCAATGTTGGCAAGAGGTGAATTACATTGTATCGGTGCTACAACACTCAATGAATACAGACAGTATATTGAGAAGGATGCAGCTCTCGAGCGTAGATTCCAGCCAGTCATGGTATCAGAACCGAATGTTGAAGACACAATCTCAATTCTCAGAGGATTGAAAGACAGATTTGAAGTATTCCATAGTGTAAAAATTATGGACAATGCACTTGTCTGTGCGGCAATGCTCTCTAATAGGTATATTACAGATAGATTTCTTCCTGACAAGGCAATTGACCTGGTTGATGAAGCGTGTGCGCTTATCAAAACTGAGCTTGATTCAATGCCAACCGAACTCGATGAACTTAGAAGAAAAGTTACGCAGATGGAAATTGAGGAAACTGCACTCAAGAAGGAAGATGACAGATTGTCGCAGGAGAGACTTGCCGGATTGCAGAAGGAACTGGCAGAACTTAAGGATCAGCTGGCAGGCAAGATGGCAACCTGGGAGAACGAGAAGAAATCCGTAGCACATCTGTCAGAGCTCAGAGAAGAAATTGAGGCAGTCGGATCAGAAATTCAGATTGCACAGAGAGAGGGCAATTATGAGAAGGCAGCTGAGCTGTCATATTCAAAACTTCCAAGCCTGAAAAAGCAACTTGAACTAGAAGAAGAGAAGGTTAACGAGAGAGAACTCACACTCGTTCACGAAAATGTTTCTGAAGATGAGATCGCCAGAATCATTAGCAGATGGACAGGTATTCCGGTTGCGAAGCTTACTGAGAGTGAGAGGAATAAGACACTGCATCTTGATGAGGAACTCAAAAGACGAGTGGTAGGTCAGGACGAAGCAGTTACAAAAGTAACTGAGGCTATCATCAGATCGAAGGCGGGGATAAAGGACCCCGGTAAACCGATTGGGTCATTCTTATTCCTTGGACCTACCGGAGTTGGTAAGACTGAACTTGCGAAAACTTTGGCGAAGGCATTGTTTGATGATGAGTCAAATATGGTTCGCCTTGATATGAGTGAATATATGGAGAAGTTCTCTGTTTCTAGGCTTATTGGAGCACCTCCCGGATATGTGGGATATGACGAGGGAGGACAGTTGACTGAAGCAGTCAGAAGAAAACCATACAGTGTTGTGCTCTTTGATGAGATAGAAAAAGCGCATCCGGATGTATTTAATGTTCTCTTGCAGGTTCTTGATGATGGACGAATCACAGACTCACAAGGCAGATGTGTAGATTTCAAGAATACAATCCTGATTCTCACCTCGAATCTGGGTGCGCAGGATCTTCTTGAGGGAATCATGGACAATGGAGAGATATCTGAAGAAGCCAAGGACAGAGTTATGCAGCTGCTTCGAGCTTCTTTCAGACCAGAATTCCTTAACAGACTTGATGAGATGATAATGTTCAGGCCACTTACCAAGGTGAATATAGGTGGAATAGTTGATCTTATCATGGATGGACTGAATAAGCGCCTTGAGGACAGAGAACTCACTGTTTCTTTGACGGAAGAGGCAAAGGAATATATTATAGAAAATGGTTATGAGCCAGTATATGGTGCTAGACCATTGAAGAGATATATTCAGAAATATGTTGAAACTCTTTCTGCTAAACTTATTTTGCAAGGTGATGTCAGGGAGGGAGATACTATAGAAATCAGATGTGAGCATGATTCGCAGGGAGATGTGCTGACCGCTGTTTGCTGCAGGAAAAAATAAATGTGTAAAAAGCATATGACAATGTTTTTTGCACGGCTATAGAAAAGGCGTGGTAGTTATATTATGAGACAACGTTTTGAGAATTTTATGCGTGGAAGACACGGTATGGATCCACTTTCAAACTTTATCTTTGTGATAGTTTTTATCATTTTGATTGTGTCAATGTTTGTGCCAATTCCGTATCTGTATATTGCCGGACTAGTTTTGTTATTTATAAGCTATTTCAGAGTTTTTTCGAGAAACTCATATAAGAGGAATGCAGAGAACGAAGTTTTCATGAGAATAATCAGAAAACCTCGTGTCTGGTTCAACACGCAGAGAAGAGATGCAAACATAAGAAAAACGCATCATCTTTATAAATGTCCTAATTGCAGACAGAAAATAAAGGTTCCAAAGGGCAAAGGTCGAATAATGGTTCGCTGCCCAAAGTGTCAGACAGAATTCCAGAAGGTGAGCTGACAAAATGTTTGGTTATATTGTTGTTCACCAGCCGGAACTTAAGTTCAGGGAATTTGATAAGTACAAATCGTACTATTGCGGTTTGTGTAGAGAATTGCACAAGAAGTATGGGCGTCTGGGACAGCTTACGCTCAGCTACGATATGACCTTCCTCGCAGTTCTGCTAACGGCTCTCTATGAGCCCGACACAGAATATGCGAGGAAGCGTTGTATAATGCATCCAATTCACAAGCATGAAGAAAGGCTGAATAAGTATACAGAATACGCATGCGATGTGAATATGATACTAACCTACTATAAATGTTTGGATGACTGGCTGGATGAGAAGAAGCTTGGAAGATATTTATATGCTTCCATGCTTAGAAAAAAGAATAATAAAATAGCGCTCGAGTATCCGAAAAAGGTTCTCAAGGTGACAGAGAATCTTGAGAAGATACACGAACTTGAAAAGTCTGGTGAAGCTGCGCTGGACGAGCTTGCAGGTGCGTTTGGCGAGATACTTGGTGAGCTGTTTGCACCAAAGGAAGATGAGTGGGAAGAGGCACTTAAGATTATTGGTTTTTTCCTTGGTAAATATATATACATTCTCGATGCGTACGATGATATTGAGAAGGATATTAAGAAAAAATCATTCAATCCCTTTGTGATTAAAACTCCAGATAATCCAAACTATAAAGACGAGGGATTTGATGACAGAGTAAAAGACATTCTCACAATGATGATGGCGGAATGCTCAAGGGAATTCGAGAGGCTTCCAATTGTTGAAGATGCCGAAATTCTGAGAAATATTCTGTACGCCGGAGTGTGGAATAAATACTATGGCACAAGGTGTAAAAGATGCCAAGATTGTGATAAGATGTAACGGATATATGATTTAGTCAGGAGACAGAGATGTTCGACCCGTATAGCGTTCTGGGAGTGACCAGAGGTGCGAGTGAAGATGAGATAAAAAAAGCATATAGAAACCTTTCGCGTAAGTATCATCCAGATGCGAATATCAATAATCCGAATAAGGCCCAGGCTGAAGAGAAGTTCAAGGAAATTCAGCAGGCTTATAAGCAGATTATGGATGAAAAAGAGGGTAAGACCAGCTATTCTGGAGCGTCCTCAGGCGGACCGACCTATGGTTACGGAGGATATCAGAGACAGAGTTCTTCGCAGGGTTCAGGATATCAGGATCCATTTGCTGATTTTTTCCGTGGATTTGGTTTTGGAGGATATGGATCATCGTATTCTCAGTCATATACCACAGAGGAAGAATTTGGAAATGATGAGGATTCCTTGCATCTTCGTGCTGCAGCGAATTATATAAATCAGAGGCAGTATTCGCAGGCGTTAAATGTTCTTAAATCAATAGAAAACAGAAGTGCTAGGTGGTATTACTACAGTGCTGTTGCAAATGCAGGGCTTGGGAATAATGTGCTTGCGCTTGACCATGCTAAGACAGCAGCGGCAATGGAACCAAATAATGCCAACTATCAGAATCTTGTACAGCAGCTTTCAGGTGGAAGCGGCTGGTACAGTCAGAGACAGAATGCCTATGGTGGAGGAAACATGGCTTCATCATTATGTAGAATGGCGCCATGTCTATGCTGCCTAGGAATGCAGTGTATGCCATATATGTGTTGTCCGCTCGGTGGCTATGGTTATGGCGGCTATGGTGGATGCGGTGGCTATGGAGGCTACGGCGGCGGTGGTGGAACCGCTGGTTAATAGACAGTAATATGCTTAATTAAAGGAGAATTGGATGAAAGAAAAGCTGTATACGATTCCTATGAATGATGCTATGAATGCGGATGATGAGTGTCCTTTTTGCTATATAGAGAGGAGCATTGAGCAGGATCAGCTGGATTATGTTCTTGGTTCTTGTGCTTCATATATGGAAGCTGATAACAGAGAACTTACAGATGCAGAAGGTTTTTGCAGAATGCATTTCAAGAAGCTGTGTGACTATGGAAATACTCTCGGAAATGGTTGGATGCTTAAAACACATTACATGAAAATGCGTAAGGAATTAGAGAAGCTTACATCTAACTATGCTCCTGGCAAGAAGCCAATGTTCGGCAAGAAAAAGGCCGTTGAAGCTAATAATGCGATTTCAGCATGGGTTGAGGAGAGAAATAATTCCTGCTTTATCTGTAATCGCTTTCATGAAATGTATGACAGATATATGGATACATTCTTCTATCTCTATGAGAATGATGAGAAATTCCGCGACAAGCTAAGTCATGGAAAGGGAATGTGTCTGCCACACTTTGGAGATGTGTGTAACGCAGCAGAGAATACTCTTCCTGATAAAGAGAAGCCAGAATTCTTCAAGACAATTTTCAAGGTCATGAATGATAATATGGCACGTATTCAGGAAGATGTTAACTGGCTTATCGAGAAGTTTGATTATCTGCACAAGGATGACCCATGGAAGAATTCCAAGGATGCGGTACCACGTGCGATGCAGAAACTTAAGGGTGGATATCCAAGTGATCCTGTTTATAAGCCAAGATAATCAGCTGGTCAGGAATGTGTATGAAAAAAGCATATTATCATCTTCCGGGGCTGTTTGAATTCTACGAATTATATAAGAGATTTCTCCCATTATACAAAAATCATAGGGAATATTTTTATGACTGGTGCGACATAGGCTCTATATATGGGGCACCTGCTGATTGTCTATGGGGCGGAGGAAGAGTCGGTTATGGCGAGGACAATCCTAAGGAGGTATTAGCTCTCGTCAATGAATATGGAATATCAGCAAGACTCACATTTAGTAATTCACTCTTAAGACCTGAGCATCTTATGGATAGAAAATGTAACAGGCTATGTGAGATGTTCGAGAGGAGCGTCATTTCAGAAACTGGATTAGATTCAGATTTGGATTTGGATTCAGATAAGGATGAGAGCGGGAATGATATAGGTTTAGATTTAGATATAGATTTAGAAAAGACAGCTGATACTCATAACGGAGTGATAGTTCATTCGGATTTGCTGCTTGAGTATTTATTGGAGAAATATCCGGGGCTATACATGGTGTCATCTACCACCAAGGTTCTGACCACATTCGAAGAGCTTCTGGCTGAATTAAAACGCGATGAGTTTAAGTATGTTGTGCCCGACTTCAGATTGAATAAGGCATTTGATAAACTGAACGCACTGACGCAGCCTCAGAAAAACAAGATTGAATTCCTATGTAATGAGTGTTGTAGTTTTGGATGTACGGACAGAAAAAGCTGCTACGAGAGTGTGAGCAGGAAGAGCCTGGGAGAAGATAGTGATAATCATGTATGTAAAGCTGAAGGCGCAGCGGATGGTTATCTTTTTTCAAAGGCGATGGAGAATCCTGGATTTATAGGGGTAGATGACATATGCGATTCTTACCTGCCGATGGGATTTACTAATTACAAGATTGAGGGGAGAAGCCTTGGGAGTGCCATTGTGCTGGAAATGCTGATATATTACATGGTAAAGCCTGAGTATGGGATAAAGGTCAGGGAAGAGATATATCTTGACAGCGTGCTGGATTTGTTTTGATTAACTATTGATATTTGCTTGCACTGGGCTGGTGCAAGTGATAGCATTCTATTGGACTATATAAGTCATAAAAGGGCTAGTTAATAAACATAAAGGAAGGAATAAACTAATGACAACCAACGAGAAAGCATTATTAATGCATGAAGAGTGGAATGGTAAGCTTGATACTGTTTCCAAAACTCCTGTAAAGACTAGAGAGGATCTCGCAATTGCGTATACTCCGGGAGTTGCTGAGCCATGTAAGGTTATAGCAGAGGATCCAGAAGCAGCATATAAATATACTATGAAGGCCAATACTATTGCGGTTGTTTCAGATGGTTCTGCCGTATTAGGACTTGGTAATATCGGACCTCTTGCAGCTATGCCTGTTATGGAAGGAAAGGCTGTTCTTTTCAAGGAGTTTGGTGGAGTTAATGCAGTTCCGATTTGTCTTGATACACAGGATACAGAGGAGATAATTAAGGCAGTTACTTATCTTGCACCTTCCTATGGTGGAATTAACCTTGAGGATATATCAGCTCCTAGATGTTTTGAAATCGAAGAGAGACTTAAGGCTACACTTAATATCCCTGTTTTCCATGACGACCAGCATGGAACAGCTATCGTTGTACTTGCAGGTATAATAAATGCTCTCAAGGTAACAGGTAAGAAAAAAGAAGATTGCCGAATTGTAGTAAACGGTGCAGGTGCAGCAGGTGTTGCAATTACAAAGCTCCTTCTCACCTATGGATTCAAGCATGCAATCATGTGTAACAGTAAGGGAATTGTCAACAAAGGCAACCCTAGAAATAACTGGATGCAGGAGAAGATGTGTGAGGTGACAAACCTTGAGAACAAAGTTGGTACTCTTGCAGACGCTATGGTAGGCGCAGATATATTCATCGGTGTTTCAGCACCTGGTGTTGTTACACAGGATATGGTTCGATCTATGAATAAGGATGCTATCATATTTGCTATGGCTAATCCTGTTCCAGAAATTATGCCTGATGAGGCTAAGGCAGCAGGTGCCAGAATCGTTGGTACAGGAAGATCAGACTTCCCTAACCAGGTAAATAATGTAGTTGCTTTCCCTGGAATATTCAGAGGAGCACTTGAAGGAAGAGCACCACAGATTACAGAGGATATGAAGCTCGCTGCAGCTCTTGCAATTGCAAGCTGTGTGCCAGATGATAAGTTGTCTGAGGATAATATCATGCCTGAAGCATTTGATCCAAAGGTTGCTGATCTTGTTGCTGAGGCAGTAAAGACCCACATTAAGAAATAAGTGGTTCGTTTTGATATGAAATTAAAAGGAATCCGGCAAAGGAAAGCCTGGGTTCCTTTTTGAGTTCTTAATATAGTATCAATGAAGAAGGTGGAATATAGAATGTTACCATCAGATCCAATTATGCTTTTATCAGTTGTGAATACGAAACTTCGCGATTTCTACCCATCCCTGAAGGTTATGTGTGAGGAAATGGATGAGTCTGAGACTGTGATTAAACAGACACTCGAAAGTGCCGGATACCACTATAGTGAGGAGAAGAATCAGTTTGTCTAGGAAGAAAGTTTACGTACAAGGCCCTTTTTATAAGGGGGACAGCTATACCAATCGTGTATTACAGGTCGAGCCTGGAACCAATATGCTTAAGGCACTGAGGGAGAACGGCTATGAGCTGAACTGCTGTGATAACAAGTCTAATTGTGGAAGGTGTAGGGTATGCTATCTCAAGGGAGCTCCGCTTCCTACAATGGATGAGAGAACGTCACTGTTACCCTCCGAGCTCCGTGAGGGGTGGAGATATGCCTGTAGGCATACAGTGGAAGTAAAAACGCAGATTAGGCTTCCGGGATTTGGTAATGCTCAGATGGATGTCGTCATGACTGAAGATAAGCCAAGCGTTGCATCCGAGAACTTTGAGAAACCATATTTTATTGCTGTAGATATAGGAACGACAACTATTGCTATACAGGCTTATACGCAGGATGTCGAGTGCATGCTTATTACGAGCTATACTGCGATGAATCCCCAGAGAGCTTATGGCGCTGACGTAATATCCAGAATAGCTGCGGCAGAGGATGAAAATGCTAGAAAAGAATTAACCTCAAGCCTTAAGGATGCGGTTGAAAAAGGAATTAGCTCTATCTCAGGCAGACTTTCAGAGGAACCGGATTATGTTGTCGTTACAGGAAACACGGCAATGTACTATTTCCTGCTGGGATACGATCCCTCCGTTCTTGGAAAGGCACCTTTTGGACCGCTTGAGCAGAGTCTTAAGATAATCACACTCGCAGGCTATAAGGCATATGTTGTTCCAGGGTTCAGTGCATTTGTCGGTGGTGATCTTCTTGCGGGAGAAATGTATCTGGAAAACAGATATACTGACGAGTATTCTCTACTCGTGGACCTCGGTACAAATGGAGAGATTATACTTAAAAAGGGCGATGTCCTGTATGGAACTGCTACGGCAGCAGGTCCGGCATTTGAAGGAAATGTGACTGCAGTGATATTGGGCGCTGATTTGCTCGGTTTTTCGGCAGATCTTCTCAATGATGGCATTCTTGATCCCTCCGGACTTCTCAAAGAACCTTACTTTACAGAAGGTGTGAACTATGGAAGGGGAATGATTAGCCAGAATGATATTAGGCAGATGCAGCTTGGAAAGGCGGCAATCAGGGCAGGAATAGATATCCTTCTAAAAAAAGCAGGCCTTGAACCAGCAGATATTCCATATGTGTATCTCGCTGGAGGTTTCGGATATTATCTCGAACCAGAAGCAGCTATACAGACAGGATTGTTTCCGGATGAATTTGACGGACATATATATAGCATTGGCAATTCGTCTCTTGCAGGCTGCCGTGAGATTGGCAAACTGCTTGCAGAGGGTGAGCCGGCAGTAAAGCTTCTCGAAAAGCGAATTGAGGATATGAGAAGCCATGCGCAGATTATCAATCTGGCGCAGGAAGAGGAATTTGAGAAGCTGTATCTGAATAATATGACGTTTAGAACTAATTAGTGCCGCTATTTTAAAGGACGACATGGATAATCTTGATCTATTTTCTTATATGAGACAACAGAATATGGAAACCGAGTCGCCACTTGCGGCGCGAATCAGGCCGCGCACTTTGGATGAAGTAGTAGGGCAGCAGCATATTATAGGCAAAGACAAATTGCTATATCGTGCGATTTCAGCAGATAAGCTGAGTTCAATTGTGCTGTATGGACCACCCGGAACAGGTAAGACAACGCTTGCTAAGGTTATCGCCAATACAACAAGTGCAGAGTTTGTATCGATAAATGCTACTATTGCCGGCAAAAAAGATATGGAGGACGTGGTATCCAAAGCCAAGGACTCAATGGCAATGTACGGCAAGAAAACAATTCTGTTTATCGATGAGATACACAGATTTAATAAAGCACAGCAGGATTATCTGCTTCCGTTTGTTGAAGATGGTACGCTGGTGCTTATCGGAGCAACAACGGAGAATCCATATTTTGAAGTCAATGGTGCTCTTTTATCGAGGTCGATAGTATTTGAGTTAAAACCACTCACAAGGGAAGATGTGGCAACGCTGATACGAAGGGCTGTTGAAGATAGAGAAAGAGGAATGGGCAGCTATAATGCTGTCATCACAGATGAGGCTGTTGAGTTTCTCGCGGATCTGTCCGGCGGCGATGCGAGACACGCACTTAATGCTGTGGAGCTCGGAATTCTGACAACCCAGAGGTCAGAGGATGGACTTATTCATATCACAATAGAGGTCGCGAGGGAGTGTACTCAGAAAAGAGCAGTTCGCTTTGATAAGACAGGCGATAATCACTACGATACGATAACAGCCTTTATTAAGAGTATGAGAGGCTCTGATCCGGATGCGGCGGTGTACTACCTTGCAAAGATGTTATATGCAGGGGAGAGCGTTACCTTTATTGCTAGACGTATTATGATATGTGCTGCAGAAGATGTTGGAACAGCTGATCCGCAGGCGCTTGTAGTTGCGACTAATGCATCACTGGCTGTCGAGAGAGTTGGAATGCCGGAGGCGCAGATTATTCTGTCGGAGGCGGTCATATATGTTGCGACTGCACCAAAATCAAACGCATGTAATAATGCAATTGCTGAGGCGATGAGAGCTGTGGAAGAAAAAGGCGATTTGAAGATTCCTACGCATCTTCAGGATGCACATTATAAGGGTGCTGCTAAGCTGGGACATGGAGTGGGGTACAAGTATGCACATGATTATCCTAAGCATTATGTTGAGCAGCAGTATCTTCCATATGAATTGTCTGGGACAGAGTTTTACAGACCGGATGGGAATGGTTATGAAACCAGGATTAAAGAACACATGAAGTGGTTAAAGAAAAAAGATTAAAAAAGAAAGCGCATCATATGATGCGCTTTCCTGCATATTGGTTAGAAAGTTTTCTTATGTATTCAACCTTCTTAGCAAGGTATGGTTTGCTGGCAGCGGTGCCATTGACCAATTCTTCTGTGTATCCATAGAACATGTATGCACAGGTCTCAGCAAAATCTTCATTTGCATCCTTCATAGAATAATCAGAGAAGAAGCAAGCCTCCATGGCATATGTGAAGTTCACATTATAATAGTTGTTTCCAACATATGATATTCCATTGTTATAGCTTGTCCATTTTGCGGAGAAGTTAGGTGTTTTTGCTTTGCAGTAATAGTAGAAGGCATGTCCAATTTCGTGCGACAAAGTGAAAGAATCAATTGAAGCAAGGGAAATGGAATTAGAACTAGGATTATATACTCCCTCTGCCTGAGTACCGCCGAGGTGAATGCCCTCGTATTCCTTGATTGAGATAGTCAGCTTCTTGCCGGTCTGCTGCTTAGAGACCTGAGCGACCATAGATACCCACTCAGGACTAATCATGGAGAGAGCTTCAGTCATGTAGGACACATACATTGCATAGCTGGTGGGTGTCTTCATGTATGCTGATGGAATCACAACATTGACGCCATATTTTTTCTCAAGAGCCGCCTCCTGAGCTGCAGGGTTGCTGATATATGGTGCAACCATTTCCTGAAAATCAAGCTGTTCCTGCTGCTGTCTTAGTGCCTGATAAGTTGCCATGTTTGAGCTGTTTACTACGAAGCCGTCTGTAAGCCTTGTCTTGGGCACTGTCTGTACGCATCTTGTAAGAATGTAATTCCCTTTTGAAGTTCTGTAGTATATTTTGCCGTCATCCTTGGTGCTCAATACATAGTTAGGATATACCTTAACAAGATACCCTGCAGGAAGAACCTTGACCTTGTTTGGCGCTGAGGTGTTTGGCTGCGACCAGAGCGAACATGGTTCAAGTGTTACAACCTGAATCATATAAGTTTCCGCATCTGCCTCCACGCCAGTAATACTAAAGAGTCCAAGTACCAGCGCTATGGCAAGGATGTAAGCAGAAAATTTTTTTACTATTGTGTTCATATTGCCTCCGATTTTTAGTTAGTT